>CBDFHU010000086.1:0-25524 GCA_965247375.1 Arsenicibacter sp. | reverse complement strand
CACCTGGCTATGCAGTCACAAAACACCCCTCTTGACGACAACCTCCACTGGTACAAAGATGCCATTATTTACGAGCTGCACATCAAAGCATTCAGCGATGGCAACGGCGACGGTATCGGTGATTTTCAGGGCCTTATCCAGAAACTGGATTATTTGCAGGAACTTGGCGTAACTACCGTATGGGTACTGCCCTTTTACCCTTCGCCGCTGCGCGACGACGGCTACGACATCGCCGATTACTACAGCATTAACCCGTCGTACGGCGACCTTGATCAGTTCCGGCAGTTTCTGGCCGAAGCCCATAAACGCAACCTCAAAGTCATTACCGAGCTGGTTATCAACCACACCTCCGACCAGCACCCGTGGTTTCAGCGCGCCCGCAAAGCACCGAAAGGATCACCCGAACGGGGGTATTATGTCTGGACCGACGACCCGACCCAATACAAGGACGTGCGGATTATTTTTCAGGATTTCGAGGCCAGTAACTGGACCTGGGACCCTGTGGCGGGCCAATATTACTGGCACCGGTTTTTCCACCATCAGCCCGACCTTAACTACGACAGTCCGCAGGTACAGGCCGAAATCTTTACGATCATTGATTATTGGTGCGAAATGGGTGTCGACGGTTTCCGGCTCGATGCGGTTCCCTATCTATTCGAACGGGAAGGCACCAACGGCGAAAATCTGCCCGAAACGCACGAATACCTTAAAAAACTCCGGAAACACGTCGACGAAAAGTACCCCGGCACCGTCTTCCTGGCCGAAGCCAACATGTGGCCGGAGGAGTCGGCTTCGTATTTTGGCGACGGCGATGAATGCCACATGAACTACCATTTTCCGGTCATGCCGCGCATGTTTATGGCCGTGCAGATGGAAGACCGCTACCCCATTACCGATATTTTCGATCAGACGCCCGCCATTCCGGAAACGTGCCAATGGGCCATTTTTCTGCGGAATCACGATGAACTGACGCTGGAAATGGTGACCGACGAAGAGCGGGACTACATGTATAAAACTTACGCCAAGAACCCGAAGGCCCGTATCAACCTCGGCATCCGGCACCGGCTGGCGCCGCTGATGGACAACGACCGGCGCAAAATTGAACTGCTGAACAGCCTGCTGTTTTCTCTTCGCGGTACGCCGGTAATTTACTACGGCGACGAAATCGGGATGGGCGACAACTTCTACCTCGGCGACCGCGACGGCGTCCGTACCCCCATGCAATGGTCGCCCGACCGGAATGCCGGTTTTTCGGCCACTAACCCGCAGAAACTATACCTACCCGTCATTTTGGACCCGGCGTATCACTATGAGTCGGTCAATGTGGAAACCGCAGCGGCAGAATACGTCGTCGTTACTGTGGTTTACCAAGCGGATGATTAACATGCGGAAGCGGTTTAAGGCCTTCGGGCGGGGCGACCTGTCGTTTTTGCCGGTCGAGAACCCGAAGATTCTGGCCTATACCCGCCAGTATGAAGACGAAACGCTGCTGATTGTGGTGAACCTGTCGAAGTACTCACAACCCGCCGAAATCGACCTGTCGCGGTTTGCGGGCTACCGGCCGGTTGAGGTATTCAGCAAAAACCGCTTTCCCGAAGTGCGGGACGGTGTACCCTATTTCTTCACCATGGCCCCGTATGAATACGAGTGGTTTGTCATGGAAAAAGTGGATACTACCAGCCGTCAGTCCGAGGGCTGGCCGTCGCTGACGCTCAACCGCTGGGAAGATCTGCTGCCAAATTTTGGCAGTGATCTCGAACAGACCCTGTTGCCGGAGTATTTCAGCCGAATGAACTGGTTCAGCGGCAAAGACCGCAACCTGCATAGTCTGAGCATTATCCAGCAGGCAACGATTGAGACCGGCAGTGAGTCCGTCGTTTTTCTGCTCATCGAAGCGACTTACAAAAGCGGTTTGCCGGAAACGTATTTCCTACCCCTGGGCTTCGGAGCTCCCAGACTGGCCGATACCTGCCCCGGGTCAGTCATTGCCCGACTGCGGATCGGCGACACAGAAGGTCTTCTGTGCGATGCCTTATACACGGCAGACTTACAGCAAACGCTGCTGACACTGATGGCTCAAAACCAGCGGATCGGCACCACAACAGGTAGCAGGCTGTTGTTTCAGGGCAAGGAAGCATTGACGAACCGTTGCAGTGATGAAACCCCGAAGGTAAAGGTGCATACATCGGTGGATGGTTACACGGGACTGGCTTACGACAACTGTTATTTTCTCAAGCTGTACCGCAAAGTCGATCCGGCGATTAACCCCGATCTGGAAATCACCCGCTACCTGACCGACCAGGTCCGCTTTGATTACACACCTGCCTATCGGGGTGCGATTGAATGGCAGTTGGGAAAAGATACAATTGCGCTGGGCATGATGCAGGACCTGATCGAAAACCACGGCAACGGACGGTCGTTTATGCAGGAACGCATCAACAACTACATCGAGCGGATTCTGGCCCGCAACCGCGCCGACCTGCCGACGAAACTGGCCGGTACACTGGCTAATCCGCTGGCGTTCGACGACCTGCCGGAAAATCTGAAGGTACTACTGGGCAATACGGCGGCAGAAGAGGCCCGGTTGCTGGGTATCCGGACCGGACAACTACACACGGCACTGGCCGACAGCGACCATCCGGATTTCCGGCCCGAATCGTTCTCCCTACATTATCAGCGTTCGTTATTTGCGGGAATGCAGTCGCTGGTGCGCGAAGGCTATCAGCAGATTGAGCATCATCTGCATCAGTTACCGGAAGCGGCGCGGAAAGAGCTCGATACCATTGCCGGACACAAGGACGCCGTTCTGGATGTGTTGAAGCGGATTTACACCCATAAACTGGAAGCCACCAAAATCCGGATTCACGGCAACTATCACCTCGGGCAGATTCTGCTAACCGGCAAAGACCTCGCCATTGAGGATTTCGTGGGCGATCCGGCCCGCAGCTACAGCGAGCGGCGGCTGAAGCGGTCGCCGCTGCGGGATGTAGCATCGATGATCCGGTCGTTCTACTACATCGCCTACGAGGGCATTCAGGCTACGCGGCAGGTTCAGGAAGAAGACATTTCCGGACTACTGCCATTTGCGCGGTTGTGGGCCAAGGGCATGAGCGGCTTTTTCCTGCGGGCTTACCTGGACACCGTAGCCGGCTGCTCCTTTATTCCGGCCGACGAAACCGACCGGACCATGATGCTGGAAACCTACATGCTCGAACGCGCTCTGGCTGACCTCAACAACGAGCTGGCCAACCGCCCCGAATTCGTAACCGTCCCCGCCCGGATTATCCACCGGCTGGTCGTGGAGCGGTAAAAAGCAGTGGCGGGTTTGGTACTGCTGCGCAGCAGTACCAAACCCGCCACTGATCTGAACAATCAGCCTACCGCAGCCATGCCCACCGCTTTGCCCAGTCGAGCAGGATGGCGGTGCGCCAGACCGATACGGTTTTGCCGCCTTGCTGAATGCCTTCAAACAACGCCGGGTCCGGCCGGTCGGTAAACCAGTTGGGACCTAACCGGAAATCCGTCGGGCGTTGGTTTGCCCGGCCATCCGTTCCGGACTACCAGCTGTCCGTGTTGCTCCGGAAAGCCGGCCAGGTCCGACGTAAGGGTATACGTCAGGGTTTCGGCTTGCTTCGGTACATACCGGATTGCGTAGACGCCCTCACCCACATAATAGCCGGGCCAGGTCTGCTGACCGATTTTTGCCTTAACCGCCATCGTAAAACAGACCGAATCGGGCGACAGAGCCACAACCGGCCCCTTCACACGCAACTCCACCACCGAATACACCGTTATGGTATCCGCCAGTGTCGTGTTGCGGGTAAACACAACCCTCGGACTACGAGTAAACCGCGTAAAGCTCCCGCCCCAGCTTTCCTTAAGCGGGTTGGCCGGATCGCCGTCCATCATGTAGAGCAGCGACGGCGTATCGCCCATTTTCACACTCCCTTTGTAATAGTTTTTGAAATCCTTGCCCAGAGAACCGGCCCCACGGATATAGCGGTCATAGTACGCATCGTTGCGGAGACTGTCCGGTGCGGATTTGTCCGTAAACAACCCGTAATACGATCCGTTATCCTCAATCATCCACAGGTTCGGGAAGTTACGGGCGATGTAAGCATAGCCGTTTGCTCCCCACTTTTTGTTAGGACCACCAATCCAGTACACCCTGATCTTATCCTGAATATCGGGGGCATCGTGCAAAGCCTGGGCCACATCATCGAGGCCGCCCCACACCAGTACCCAAAGCGGTTGCCGGCGCGGGCTTACGCGCACACTTGATGATCCAGTCGGAGCCTTCGGTAGCGGTAGCATATCCTTTGAAGGGCAGCAGTCCGTGCCGGCCCTGTTTGCAGACCGCCCGCAACGCATCCGGCGACGGATAGCCTTTGGCATGCTTCGCCAGTTTCGGCAGGTCCTGCTCATACAGACCGATCATATCCAGCAGATGCTGCTTCGTGCCGTTGCCATACGATGGCGACGACACCAACCCTTCGGTATCGAACAGGTTGCTGTACATCAGGAAATGCGCCATTGACTGATTGTCATCCGGATCGGTGCCGCCGATATCGGTACTGATCAGAATGCGGGGCTTTACGGGTACAGGTTGCTGCGCCCGCACCAGCCACGGAGCCAGAAGCAGCCAGAAAACGAACCGGAAACTCCTTTTCATTTTGATCCGGCTTTCAGACTTTGTTCCGTAGCCCCCTGACCAAATTCAACCTTTTTCTGCGCTTTGGTCAGGTCCGTACCGGTCACACTGATTTGCCGGCTGCGCTCACCGTTGATCGAAAACAACAGGCTGGCATTCGGGTTCATACGTGATGTTGTCAAAACGGAGTTCCTGCCCGTTTTCGACCAGAATAACCGGTTTTGTCTCTTTCGTAACAAACTGTGCCTGGTTGATCCGGATACCACTGGCATCAATCAGTTCAACGCCTTTGTCTGCCTGCAGGAACAGTTTCTCCATTACGATGTTGCTGACCGGCATTTCGGGCAGGCCACGCACGAAAACGCCCTTGGTGGCGCCGTGGCAGACGATGTTTTCGAAATGCATATTCCGGAAGACCGGTGTTCCCTCGTTCACGACCGGCCGCATGTCGCGCTCGCCGTCGGTTGCAAACTTGACGAAGTAGTACATATCGAAGAAGATGGCTTCCTGAGCAATGTCTTTCATGAAAATGTCTTTGGCGTAGATGTGCTCAACCACCCCGCCGCGCCCGCGCACCGATTTAAACCGCAGGCCCTTGTCAGTACCGATAAACGTGCAGTTGTAGACAAAAATGTTCCGTGCGCCGCCGCTCATTTCGCTGCCGACCACAAAACCGCCATGGCCATTATACACCGTATTGTTGCGGATTACGCCGTTTTCGGTCGGCATACCGCGCTTACGGCCCTCTTCGTCCTTACCCGATTTGATACAGATGGCATCGTCGCCGACATCGAGCGTACAGCCTTCGATCAGAAAGTTTTTGCAGGACTCAATGTCCATCCCGTCGCCGTTATGGGCGTATTCCGGATTTTTAGTGGTCACGTTCCGGATCGTCAGGTTCTGGCACATGAGCGGGTGCAGGCACCAGGCCGCTGAGTTCTGAAATGTAACGCCTTCCAGCAACACATTTTTGCAGTTGGTCAGTACCACTAGATTCGGCCGCAGCATATCCTTCATGTCCGCAAAATCCTGCGGGGTCTTCCCATCGGTAAGCAGCATACTGCGGTTGCCTACGCTCGCCCGTTTGAACTGCTCGCTCGGGTACCAGGTTTTGCCGTCGTCTTTCAACACACCACCCGACTCTATTTTCTCTTTCCACTGGCTTTCGGTCAGCTGGTTTTTATTAACGGCCCGCCACACATCGCCGTTCCCGTCGACAATCCCCTGACCGGTAACAGCCACATTTACGAGGTTTATGCCCGATACCGGCGACTGATTCCGCGCGGCCCGCTTGCCTTCGTACGTGCCTTCCACCAGTGCATACTGGCTTTTATCAGTCGTAAAGAGCAGGGTTGCCGCCTTTCTCAGGTGCAGATTTACGTTGCTTTTCAGCTCAACCGGTCCCGTAAGCCATAACCCGGCAGGCACCAGCACCACCCCACCACCTTTTTGGCTACACGCCAGAATAGCGGCGTTTATAGCTTTGGTGTTAAGGGTATAGCCATCCGGTTTTGCGCCGTAGGCGGTGATGTTCAGGGTATCTTTCCGGAAAACCGGCTGACTTATTTTGGGCAGGTTTGTCCAGCTATAGGTCTGCGCCGAAGCCGGTCGGCCCGTTAACGCGGCAAACGCCAGCCCAAGGCCAATCACATAATTCTTCATCGTACAATTTATGTCTTGTTTGTAAGTCAATCAACTCCCCCATTCACCGCAAGCCGGCAGCAATTTTTTTGTGATACGGAATGCCATTCCGTGCAACATCGCCTTATCCGTCCAGTCTGCCCGTCTTGAGATATTGCCCCGGTGTTTTGCCGGTAATGGCCTTAAACTGGCGGTTAAAGTTCGATAGGTTCGTGAAGCCGCAGGCAAAGGCAATCTGGCTGATCGACTGCTCCGACTGCAACAGCAACCGGCAGGCATGTTCGACGCGGATTTCGTTGAGCAGCTGCGAAAACGTTTTCCGCGTATGAATCTTAAAAAAGCGGCAGAAAGCCGTCGGCGTCAGGTTGGCAACGTCAGCCACATCTTCCAGCGTGATCGGCGAGGCATAATGCTGCAACAAATAGTTGAATACCTGATCGAGCCGCTGGTGGTCGTCGGGGCGGCGGGGTTGTTCATACGCACTGGTCGATAAAACCTCCCGCGCCGGATGCCCGGCCAGTTCGTCCATCGCCCGCATCAGTGTTACCAACTGCTCAAACGGCCGTTGCTGCGGCAGCGATTCCAGCATAGCGGTCAGGGCAGTGGGCTCCTGGCAGCGGAGCCGTACGCCATGACGCGCATCGTTCAGCAGTTGCCGCAAATGCGCCGTTTCGGGCAGACCAAACAGCCGTACCTGTTCCGGTTCAAAAAAGATGGTATAGGATACAGACTGCAAACCCGCCTGTCCGTTATAATAGTCCGGATCACTGCGGAAGACATGCGGCAGGTTTGCCCCCAGCAACAGCACATCGTAGGGGCGGAACCGGTCAATCTTATCGCCGATAATCTGCGACCCCTCGCCTTCACGGATCAGGGTAAGCTGAATCTCGGGATGAAAATGTAAACGGCCGTAGAAATGGGCCTCTACGTCCTCCTGAACACGGAACGACCGGTCTTCAACCGCCGGAACCCGAAACAAAAGCGCCTTCATTGATACTTGTTTGTTATGCAACTGCAAGATTACTGAAAATACAGGCAAAAAAAGTATTAGAATACATTAAATTGAGTTTAGCTGGTTTCATGCTTTTTCCGGAACTTTGATTTCAGGACTTATACAACCGACTACTCATGGCAACACCTGTTTCATGGCAAGGGGTTTACCCCGCCATTCTGACCCCGTTCACCGCTGACGACGAACTCGATTTACCGCTGTTCCGCAAAAACATTAACGCTCAGATCGACGCAGGCGTACATGGCCTGATTCTGGGCGGCTCGCTGGGCGAAGCCAGCACCATTACCCGGTCAGAGCGCCTGCAGTTGCTCGAAACAGCTCTGGAGGTAAGCGCCGGCCGCGTTCCGGTAATCATGAATGTGGCCGAATCCATTACCCGTGAGGCTATTGCCGCCGCGAAAGAAGCCGAAGCCAACGGTGCCGACGCGCTGATGCTGCTGCCGCCGATGCGGTATTTCGCCGACTCGCACGAAACAACGGTTTTCTTTACATCCGTTGCCGAATCAACTGATCTGTCGATTATGCTGTACAACAACCCGGTCGATTACAAGATCGCCATTACGGTGCCGATGTTCGAAGTACTGGCCGATGTACCGAACATTGCAGCCGTTAAAGAATCAACGCGCGACCTGACTAACATCACCCGCATGCGCAACGCGTTCGGAGACCGCTTCAACATCCTCGGCGGTGTAGATACGCTGGCCCTCGAAGCCCTGTTGCTGGGTGCCGATGGCTGGGTAGCCGGTCTGGTCGATGCCTTCCCGCAGGAGACAGTTGCGATCTATGAACTGGCCAAAAGTGGTCAGATTGAAGAAGCACTCCAGATTTACCGCTGGTTTATGCCGTTACTGGAGCTCGACATTCAGCCAAAACTCGTGCAGTATATTAAATTAGCCGCTGCTGCCACCGGCATCGGTTCTGAATACGTCCGCGCACCGCGTCTGATGCTGACCGGTGCCGAGCGGGAGCGTGTCCTCGACGTCATTGAGTCGTCGCTGGCAACGCGTCCGGTGCTGGTAAGCGAGTAATTCCGGCTCTTATTTTTTGTCTTCTGATGAAAACATTCTTCTGCATCGACGCCCATACCTGCGGCAACCCTGTCCGCGTGGTTACCGGAGGCAGCATTCCGCACCTCCAGGGCGCAACGATGAGCGAAAAACGGCAGCATTTTCTGGCCGAATACGACTGGATCCGAAAGGGTCTTATGTTTGAACCCCGGGGGCCACGACATGATGTCGGGCAGTATTCTGTATCCGCCATCGGATCCGGCCAACGATGCGGGTGTCCTGTTTATCGAAACATCGGGCTGCCTGCCCATGTGCGGTCACGGAACCATCGGGACCGTAACCGTGGCGATTGAGCAAGGGCTCATCACCCCGAAAATCCCGGGGCTGCTGAACCTCGAAGTACCGGCGGGGCTGGTCCGGATTGAATACCGGCAGGAAGGCCGTAAGGTGAAATCGGTAAAGATCACGAACATTAAATCGTATCTCGCCGCCGAAAACCTGACGGTCGAGTGCCCCGATCTGGGCACACTGACGGTTGACGTGGCCTATGGCGGTAACTTTTACGCTATCGTGGACCCACAACCGAATTTTCCGGGTTTGCAGCATTATACGGCCGACCAGCTGGTTACGTGGAGTCGTGTGCTCCGGCAGCGGCTGAACGAACACCACAGCTTTGTCCATCCCGAAAACGAAACGATCCGTGGCCTGAGTCATATTCTCTGGACGGGTGAACCGCTCGACCCTACCTCAACGGCACGCAACGCAGTTTTCTACGGCGACAAAGCCATCGACCGGTCGCCGTGCGGCACGGGTACGTCGGCGCGGCTGGCCCAGTGGTATGCGAAAGGCTGGCTGAAACCCGGTCAGGAGTTTATCCACGAAAGCATCATCGGATCGAAGTTTATCGGCCGGATTGAGGCCGAAACCGAACTGGGCGGCAAACCGGCGATTGTACCGAGTATCGAAGGCTGGGCCATCATTCATGGCTTCAACCATATTCTGTTCGACGAAGAAGACCCGTACGTACACGGATTTCAGGTTATCTAACACAACTACACCGGACAAGACTTGTCCGGTGTTTTGCTACTCTATGAACGTTACCATTATTGGCGGAGGGGTAAGCGGGCTATTTTCGGCGTATTACCTGCAACAGGCCGGCCACCGCGTCCGGCTTATCGAACGAAACCACTTTGCCGACAGCTGCTCCCACGGCAATGCCGGTATGATCGTACCCAGTCATATCATTCCGCTGGCGCAGCCGGGCATGATTGCCAAAGGTATGCGCTGGATGCTCAAGTCAACCAGCCCTTTCTACGTCAAACCACGGCTTAGCTGGGAGCTGATGCGCTGGGGATACCTCTTCTGGCAACATTCGACCGAGGAGCATGTTAACCGGTCAATTCCGGTGCTGCGCGATCTGAGTCTGCTCAGCAAAAAGCTGTATCAGGACCTGGCCACTGCGGGAGAGGTAGATTTTGGCTGGCATGAGCGCGGCCTGCTGATGTTATATCAGACCCACGACAACGAACACGAAATGGCCGAAGAAGCCCGGATCGCCAACCGCGCCGGCATTGATGCGCAGGTGCTTTCGTGTGCAGGGGTACAGGCACTCGAGCCCGATGTGAGCGTCACCGTACGCGGGGCGGTTTACTATCCCGGCGATGCCCACATCAACCCTAATAAACTCATTCAGGAACTGGTCAGCCATCTCCGGAAACAGGGCGTTGACATTGTAGAAGGTGAAGATGTTACGCGGTTTGATACACAAGGGAAGACCATCCGTCAGGTGATCACCAACAAAGCCGCCTACCCGACCGACGCAGTGGTGGTTGCGGCCGGTGCCTGGTCGCCGGAGCTTGCCAAACTGCTGGGTCTTTCGCTGTCGCTGCAAGGCGGAAAAGGCTACAGCTTCATGCAGTCTGATCTGCCGGCCAACATCCGTGTACCGGCTATCATGCTCGAAGCCCGGGCCACGGCTACGCCGATCGGCAACAGCCTGCGCTTTGCCGGTACGCTCGAAGTAGCCGGTACCGATATGCGGGTCAATATCAACCGCGTACGGGGTATTTCTGAAGCTATAAACCGGTATTATCCCGAATTGTCGGTACAACTGCCCGCAGCAGAGTCAGTCTGGCGCGGACTCCGGCCTTGTTCACCGGATGGCATTCCGTACATCGGTCCCGTAAACCGCTTCGAGAATCTGGTACTAGCGACGGGCCACGGTATGATGGGGGTCAGCCTCGGACCGGCCACCGGCAAGCTGGTTGCCGAAGCGTTGTCCGGACAGACAAAGAGCCTTGATCTGGCCCCGTTCGATCCGGAACGTTTCAGCTAAGGGCGTTTGTTATTCCATAAAACGAGGACACTCTTATGGATTCGACCACAAACGTACTCAACACTTTTGAACAGGAAATTGACGCGGCCGTCTCGGAACGCCGTTTTGTCCGACTCGAATACATGACGGAGCTGCACGAATTCATTAAAGCCGATGTGCTGGTGAAGGGACGCGAATCTGCGTCTGATACGGATATGCTGTTACTGGCAACCGGTCAGGAAGTACCGGTAAAGAAGATTGTAAGCATCAACGGCGTTATCTCGCCGAACTATCCGGGTTACGATAATTACTCGTGTGACTGTTGAGTGGTTTAAATTTGTAAAGACCTTCCAGGAAGTTTTTAACTTCCTGGAAGGTCTTTACAAATTTAGTTAATCAATCACCTCAAAACCGCAGTACGGTACCAGCACTTTCGGGATGCGGATGCCTTCGGGCGTCTGGTTATTTTCCAGAATAGAGGCCAGAATACGCGGTAACGCCAGGGCCGAACCATTCAGCGTATGCAGGAGCTGGGTTTTCCCCTCCACTTTGTAGCGCAGCTTCAGGCGGTTGGCCTGATAGGTTTCAAAGTTTGAGACCGAGCTCACTTCCAGCCACCGCTGCTGCGCCGCCGACCAGACTTCCATGTCATACGTCAGAGCCGAGGTAAAGCCCATGTCGCCGCCGCAAAGCCGCAGTACGCGATAAGGCAGCCCCAGTTCCTGCAACAGGCCCTGTACGTACAGGCTCATGTCTTCAAGCGCCTGATACGATTCTTCCGGCTTACGGATCTGCACGATCTCTACCTTGTCGAACTGGTGCAGCCGGTTCAGACCCCGTACGTGTGCCCCCCATGAACCCGCCTCCCGACGGAAACAAGGCGTATACCCCACGTTCTTAATTGGCAGCTGGTCTTCGCTTACGATCACATCCCGATAGAGGTTCGTAATCGGTACCTCAGCGGTCGGAATCAGGTACAGTTCATCGGCAGCGGCAAAATACATCTGCCCTTCCTTATCCGGTAACTGTCCTGTACCAAAGCCGGACTCCTTGTTGATCAGGATCGGCGGCTGCACTTCGATGTAACCGGCGTCCAGCGCCCTGTCTAGGAAAAAGTTGATCAGTGCCCGCTGAATACGGGCGCCTTTGCCCTTGTATACCGGGAAACCGGCACCGGTGATCTTAATGCCCAGCTCAAAGTCAATGATGTTGTATTTTTTGATCAGGTCCCAGTGCGGCAACGCATTTTCGGCCAGTACCGGTTTATCGCCGTTTTCCAGTACCACCTCATTATCATCGGCCGACCGGCCTTCCGGCACGCTGCTGTGAGGCAGGTTCGGCAGGGTAACCAGTACATCCATCACCTGCTGTTCCAGCGTTTTCAGCGTTTCTTCCAGTTCTTTAGAGCGGCTTTTGTGCTCAGCGGTTTCGGCTTTTGCCGCGTCGGCTGCCTCTTTTTGCCCCGATTTCATCAGCGCCCCGATTTCTTTAGCCCTGGCATTTGACCGGGCCAGTACATCGTCTAATTCTTTCTGCGTATCGCGCCGCTGCTGGTCGAGCGTTAGTACCTGCTCTACCGCTTCGTCAGCGTTTGCCACCCGTTTCTTTTTTAAGCCCGCGAGTGTCAGTTCCTTATTCTCACGGATGAAGGGAAGTTGTAGCATTTTTTAATTGGTTAGTAGTTGCTCGATGGCAGCTATAAATTCTTCTGTTTCCTGTAATAACGGGAGTATTTTTTCTGATGTATACTGAACAAACGTACCATAATCTCCACTTTGGCGAGCATTAAATAAATGGCCGTAAATTTTACTATAGCGAACGTCTAGTTTACCGGTTTTCACAAAATGTAAGCCTAACATATGTTTTGCCCCATCATGCGACGAAATTTTAATGCCATCCCGAATCATCAATGCTACTACCATATAATACGCAGCATAGTACAATCGGTTAGCAGATCCATTCCAGCCTTCTATTGCAATCAGCGCTCTGGCCTCACGCAATGTTTCTGTAGCCCGCGCTATTCTGTACGTAATTTCCTCTTCTTTGTAGTTTTCAGATTCGTCTTCCATCGAAAGAAATATTGCCGTACAAAGGCGACTTGGGCCGTTTAACCCACTCGCGTTTTTCGTGGACAATCGGGTTGATAATCTGCTCCGAAACCAGTTCCAGTTCTGTGAAGGTATCCCATATTGCATATTCCAGCTTCTGGTCTAGCTTCTGGCCGGTTAACACCAAAAAATCCCAGTCAGAATTACTCCGGTAATCCCCTCTTGCCCGGGAACCGAACAGATAGACTTCAGCGTCCGGATCAATTGCAGAAATACTTTCTTTTACCTGTTTCAGAAAAAGACGCTTATTAACTCTTTTCATAACACAGCCATTTATCGGTTACGAAGTTACAGAATAAGAACCGGATACCGGCACGGTAACCGACCAAACAAAATGCCCCGGCACACACCTGATGCACCGGGGCATTTGGGCTATAATCCGAACAGCCCTTCGTTCAGCGCGTTCAGGGCTTCGGCTTTATAGCGGCCGTGCATCAGGAATGACATATTGTGTTCTGTGCCGCCGTATGAAATCATCCGGATCGGGATGTTCTTCAGCGATTCCAGCACTTTCAGGGCGATACCCGGATGGTCGGCGCTGAAATTACCCACTACGCAGACAATCGCCTGATCGTAGTCCGGTTCTTCCAGATCACAGAACGTCCGCAGTTCGTCCATCAGTGCCTGAATATTTGTCGTGTTATCGATCGTCACCGATACCGATACTTCTGAGGTAGCAATGAGGTCGACCGGCGTTTTGTATTTCTCAAAAATCTCGAAAATACGGCGCAGGAAACCATAGGCGTTCAGCATACGGGTCGAGTGGATGTACAGGGCCGTAATGCCGTCTTTAGCAGCAATCGCCTTAAACACCTGATCCGACGAGGAACTGGTGCGCTCGGCAATCAGCGTACCCGGCGCTTCCGGATCCATCGTGTTCTTCAGGCGGACCGGAACACCGCGCAGCTTGGCCGGTGTGATGGTCGACGGGTGCAGAATTTTGGCCCCGAAGTAGGCCAGCTCAGCCGCTTCGTCGAATGTCAGCTCCCGGATCGGGAAGGTTTTCTTCACAATCCGCGGGTCGTTGTTGTGCATCCCGTCGATGTCGGTCCAGATCTGCACTTCGGCAGCCCGGATCGCGCCGCCGATCAACGATGCCGTATAATCCGAACCACCCCGCTTCAGGTTATCGACCTCCCCGCGCGGGTTACGGCAGATAAAGCCCTGGGTTACGATGATTTCCTTGTCATCGTGTCCGCGCATGATTTCCCGCAGTTTTTGTTCGATCACGTCGAGTTCAGGCTCGCCATCGGCGTCGATCCGCATGAATTCCAGTGCCGGCAACAGTACCGACGGAACGCCCTGCTCTTCCAGATAGGCGGCAAACATCTGTGTGCTCAGCAATTCGCCTTCCGCCACGAGTTCTTTTTCCTGCTTCAGGGTAAACGGCCGGATTTTGGTCAGCGAGCGGATAAACGAAAACTCATTTTCGATAATCTGCTGGCCTTTTGCAAAGCCTTCGGAGGTTTTGTACAGTTCGCGGATAAATGAGTCGTAATGCGCCTTGAGGTGTTCAATCTTCTCGGCTGCTTCGTCGGGCAGGTTCGCCTTCAGCGACTCTGCAATCGACAACAACGCGTTGGTCGTACCCGACAGGGCCGACAAAACAACAAATTTCCGGCCTCCATCCGAGGTCACCAGATTGCGAATCGAGTGCATCCGTTCAGGCTTGCCCACCGATGTTCCGCCAAATTTCCAGACGTGCATTTTAATCTAAAGAATGAAAAAGTAAAAGAGCGAAAGAGCGAAAGAGAAGGCCGCAGCAGCGGCGAAAGAGTTAAGAAGCATCATTCCGCTCTTTCACTCATTCGCTCTTTCACTCATTAAAAAGTAAAACTATAAACCTGTTGTTGGAGGCCGAGCATTTTGATGGCGGTCATGGCGGCTTCATCGCCTTTGTTGCCATGTTTTCCGCCTGCCCGGTCCAGTGCCTGCTGCTGATCGTTGGGGGTCAGAACCCCGAAAATAACCGGTTTACCCGTTTTCAGGCTCAGGTTGGTCAGGCCCTGCGCTACGGCGTGGTTGATGTAATCGTTGTGCTTGGTTTCGCCCTGAATCACACAGCCAATGGCAATCACCGCATCAATATCGTCGCGCTGGGCAAACCACTGTGCACCCAGTGTCAGCTCAAAACTGCCCGGTACATTTCCCCTGATAATGCGGTCGGCTGCGGCACCGTAAGCCAGCAGGGTGTTATAGGCACCTTCGAAGAGGGCTTCGGTTACTTCGTGATTCCACTCGGCGACGACAATAGCAAACCGGCGATGACTGATATCCGGCAAGTTCTCCGTGGAGAAAACGCTCAGATTCTTATGGGCTGATGACATGATAACGATCTGTTTCTGTTTGAATGAATGAGCCGAGACAGCTGCCTTGGCGACTGAATCTCAGAATAAAAGAAAAGGACAACGCCTGGCCGACGTTGTCCTTCTGGTAGTAGCTTATGTACGTACGCTTATGACTCGCCGGCCTGTGCTTCGAGCAAGGATTTATACTTCTTGGCGTTCACGGCGTCAGCCGACTCAGCGTACTTATCAATAATCGTGTTGTACGTTTCGATAGCCTTATCGTTCTGCTTAGCCTGTTCGTAGGCAACAGCCAGCTTCGTCAGATAACCAGGTGTAAAGAATTTGTTTGGCTTATAGTCTGCCGCTTTCTGATAGTAGCTGATGGCATCGTCAAAGCTTTTCTTTTCCATATAGGCATCACCAACCAGGGCATAGGCACGCGCCTGAACCAGCAGGTCTGATGAACTGAAATCTTTCAGGTGTTCAATCGCATCGTCGTACTTACCTTGTTTCAGTAAGGCAACACCTGCGTAGAACTCAGCCAGGTTACCGGCATTTGTTGATCCATAGTTATCAGCGACAGACAACAGCCCCGCCGTTGCACCGGTACCGTTCAATGCTTGTTTCAGCGAATCAGCTTCGAATTGATAAACAGGTTGGAAAAGCTGGTTTTGCGCCTCCTCATCCTGTGTACTCATGTAATACCGATAGCCGAAGAAACCACCAACAACCACAAACAGGCCTACAACTATGCCTACAACAATGTTACGGTTTTCCTGGAAAAAGTCTTCCGCACGTTCCAACTGACCGGCCAATGCGTCCGGATCTTCCAGAAATTCCAGTCCCGTGTTCTTTTTGCTCATACAGCGTTTAATTTGGAACGCAAAATTAGGAACTTTTCGATTTTCAAAAAAGCTTCGGTTTCAAAAAAAGTGTTTTGGTACTTAGATATTTGGCTTTTTTCACTCCGAAAACCGAATCGCTGCCCTCTTCCGGAAATCTGCCTGCTGTTTAAGTGCTTGTCAGCCCCCTCCGCTTATCCCGTCACTCAGGTCCCGGACGGCCATGATCTCCATCGTCCGTACTGCTCTGATCTGGTGCGGCAGCAGCGTTTCAACCGCAACTGATTCGCCGCTGAACGTCACAAATTCAACTTCGTATGCCTTATCTTCTCCGTATACCGTTACAATCGTACCGACATCGCCCTTCCGGAGCCGGCTGTTCGCCAGATCTTCCTCGAGGACAACCAATGAAAACTCATCCATATCAATTGACAAACTAATCTGTCTGATGACAACTGACAGCCCGTACGGTTGTTTAAAATTGTATTGAAACCTTACTGTTCCCTAGGCAAATACCGGACCACATTTTTTCAGGCACAAAAAAAGGTTGGTCTGCCGGCCTTCCTGCTGTGCAGTTCCGGCGGCAGACCAACCTTTTGTCTGTATATACTCCGCTTATTCCATCAGGAACGGATAATCCTTCTGAACATAAACGTCCTTGAACGCTTCGTCAGCCGCCGGGTACGGTGACTCTTCGGCGAACTTCACTGACTCCTCAACGATCCCCTTAATTTTCTTATCGATAGCCGCCAGGTCTTCTTCCGTTGCCAGATTGCGCTCCAGAATAGTTGCCCGTACCTGCTCGATCGGGTCGCGCTGCTTATACTGCTCAACCTCTTCCTTGGTCCGGTATTTCTGCGGATCTGACATGGAATGACCACGGAAACGGTACGTACGCATTTCGAGGAAGCTTGGGCCTTCACCCGAACGGGCACGGTCGGCCGCACGGCTCACGGCGTCGTGTACCGCTTCAACATCCATCGCATCAACCGGCTCCGACGGCATGTCATAGGCCTCACCGAGGGTATAGAGCTCCGTTACGTTCGACGTCCGGGCAACGGAAGTACCCATGGCGTATCCGTTATTTTCTACCACGAAAATCACCGGCAGCTTCCACGTCATCGCCATGTTAAACGCTTCATGCAACGCACCCTGACGAACCGCACCGTCACCGAAGAAACAGATGCAGAGATTCTGCGTCTTGTTATATTTTTCGGCAAAAGCCAGACCGGCACCCAGCGGAATCTGCGCGCCCACGATTCCGTGACCACCCACGAAGTTTACCGATTTATCGAAGATGTGCATCGAACCGCCTTTGCCTTTCGACGAGCCGGTTTGCTTACCAAATAATTCGGCCATGATCGCATTCGGGTCAGAACCCAGCGCAAGCGGGATACCATGGTCACGGTAGGCCGTAATCCACTTGTCATCTTTGGTCAAGGCTGAATACGAACCTGACGAACAGGCTTCCTGACCAATGTAAAGATGGCAAAAGCCCCGGATTTTCTGCTGACCGTATAATTGGCCGGCTTTCTCTTCAAATTTCCGTTGCAATACCATCGATTCGTACCAGTACATGTACCGCTCTTTGGGATGCTCAGTCTTAGCGGCGGCTGGCGTGTCGCCCTTCTTCGTTTTTTCTTTGACGCTTGCCATAATGCTTATTTCAGTGTCGGCCTTACTACTGTCAGTTGAACAATCCAACCGTATCTTTGTTGCCAATAGCGAGTTCAGTTCATCTGCCGTACAGATGAACAGGCTTTTCAACCCGGCTGCGAAATTACGCATTATCGGATTATTTAAGACACTTGACGGGAGACAATAGAAAAAAGACTGATGAAAACCGGAATTTTGCCGGTTTTATACCGCTTTTGTTCCACAAAAATCAGCGCCCATGCATCTGGAAAAGCTCAGCCTGACCAATTTTAAAAACTACGAGGACGGCCGGTTTACCTTCGGCCCGCAAATCAACGTGATTGCCGGGCCCAACGGTAGTGGTAAAACCAACCTGCTGGATGCCGTATATTTCCTGACCCTGAGCAAAAGCGCCTTCCAGTCACAGGACATCCTGACAATCAACCACGACGCTGATTATTTTATCATCGACGGTATGTTTTACAAGGATGCCGACGACGAAGCCGGTCAGAACCGGGTGCAGATTACGGTAAGCCTCCAGCGGGGACAACGCAAGGTGCTGATGGCCGATAAAAAGCCCTACGAAAAAGTGAGTGAACACATCGGCCGGTTTCCTGTGGTGCTGGTTGCCCCCAACGATACCGATCTGGTTCGTGAACACAGCGAAGACCGGCGGCACTTCTTCGACGGGGTTCTGTCGCAACTCGACGGGGATTACCTGCGCGACTACCTGATGTATCAGCAGATTCTGAAGCAGAGGAACAGTGTACTGAAACTGTTTGCCGAACGCGGAAACGTGGATCATGACCTGCTGGACACCTATGACGAACCGATGCTGGAACTGGCCCTGCGGATTCATAAACGGCGGGCACAGTTTGTGGAGGAGTTTTTGCCGCAGTTCCGTGCGCATTACACCTACCTGAGCGATGCCCGCGAACAGGCCGATATTGTCTACGAATCGGAGGTGGGCAATCCGGACTTTGCCGCACAGTTCCGGCAGAACCGGCGGCGCGATGTGGTACTGCAACGCACCACCATGGGCGTCCACAAAGACGACTACTCTTTTTTGCTGGGCATGCCTGACGGCAGTACCGTGGCCCTGAAGAAATTCGGGTCGCAGGGACAGCAGAAAACATTCGTGATTGCCCTGAAACTCGGTCAGTTTGAGCAGCTCCGGCAGGAAAAAGGCATCAAACCCATCCTGCTGCTCGACGATATTTTCGATAAACTCGACGACATCCGGATCGGCAAGCTCATTAAACTCATGGAAGACCGGACCTTTGGTCAGCTAATAATTACCGACGCCCGCCCCGAACGTACCGCCCAGCTGCTGGACGGCGTTCAGGCCGATGTACGTTTTTTCCGGATTGGTCAGTAGCCTTCGTTGTTGGCCAAAGCCGCTTCGTCGGTGAGCCGGGCGAGCGGTGAGGCCGAAAGGGCTGTTTCGCTCTCTTTTCCAAGGCGCCGGTCTTCCCCGATCCCGCCCGGCTCCGGCAACCAGTCATTTACCAGCGCCAGCACCTCTGCGGTCAGGTTTGGCATCAGCCCGTGAACGGCATTGGCCAGTTTAGCAGGCCACGAGATAATCAGTTCGGCATCGCCGTGGCGGCAGGCATCCAGAATCTGCCGGGCACTTTCTTCGGCCTCCATCGCCAGAAACGGCAGGGAATCCCCGATTTTAAACCACGCATATTCTTTTTCATGCTGTCCCTTAAACGTGGCATTGCGCGGGCTGCCGGTACGCATCAGCCCCGGGCATACGGTCGTTACCAGAATATTATCCGATTGTAATTCAGCGCGCAAGCCTTCGGAATACCCGACCAGCGTAAACTTACTGACCGAATACGGCAACAGGTGTGGCACCGACACTTTGCCGCCGAACGAGGCAATATTCACGATCCGGCCCATCCCCTGCCGGCGCATATGCGGCAGCACGGCATTGATGGTGTAGTAACTTGCCCAGAAATTCGTGTCCATCGACTCCCTGAAATCAGCGTCGGTCAGGTGTTGCAGCGGCGAGACCAGAATAATCCCGGCATTGTTGATTAGTACGTCGATTTTGCCGAACACCTGAATGACATCATGAATAAACGTATTGATCTGGTCGCGGTCGGTGATGTCGCAGGGATAGGTTAACACAAGCGGATTATGGGGCAGAATCTGCTGCTTGGCCCGTTCGAGTTCGTGGATGTCACGGGCGCAGAGAGCGATATTGGCACCCGCTTCGGCCAGCTGCCGCGCCATGACCAGACCGAGCCCGCGCGACCCGCCGGTGATGACTACCGTTTTGCCTTTGAATTCCATGCGGCGGCGTTGCCGGATCAGCTGTTTTACTGCCCAATATGCTCCTGCTCCCGCGAGCCCCCACAACCATGCTTTTCCTGTACGCATACGCTTTTGTCTGATTCGGATGATAAACCTATCCAAGTCAACAGCCCGTCCGGACGAATGTTAGGCCAGTGGTCTGGAAATGAGCGAATGGGCTGCCGGGGTATTTTTTGTCGCTCCTTCCGGCCGGAATGCTACCATCCCACGCAAATTTGGTACCTTTGCTGTATGATTTCGATTACCAACCTGTCGTACTATCTGGGTAGCCGGGCACTGTACGAAAATGCTTCGCTACATATCAAGCCTGGCCAGAAAATCGGCCTTATCGGTCTTAACGGAACAGGCAAGTCTACCTTACTACGGATCATCATTGGTGAATACCAGCCCGATGGCGGCACCATCTCCAAAGCCGGTGACGTAACCATCGGGTTCCTGAATCAGGATCTCCTTTCCTATCAGACCGACGACTCGATTCTGTCGGTAGCCATGCAGGCCTTTGAACGCCAGAACAAGCTACAGGTCATCATTGACGAGCTGCTGCACCAGATGGAGACGAATTATACCGACGATCTGGTCGATAAACTGGGCCGTGCTCAGGAAGAATTCGAATCCCTGGACGGATACACCGTGCAGTCACGGGCCGAAGAAATTCTGGAAGGTCTGGGCTTTTCGACAGCCGACCTGCAAAAGCCGCTGCGGATGTTTTCGGGTGGCTGGCGGATGCGGGTAATGCTGGCCAAACTCCTGCTCCAGAAGCCGTCGCTGCTCATGCTTGATGAACCGACCAACCACCTTGACTTACCTTCAATTCAGTGGGTGGAAAAATACATTCAGACCTACGAAGGTGCCGTGATTGTGGTTTCTCACGACCGCGAATTCCTCGATAACGTAATTAATGTTACGGTTGAAGTATCCGGTGCTAAACTGAATTATTACCCGGGCAACTACTCATTCTATCTGGAAGAGAAGGCCCAGCGGAATGAAATCCAGAAAGGCGCCTACGAAAACCAGCAGGCCAAAATCCGGCAGACCGAACGGTTTATCGAGCGCTTTAAGGCCAAGGCGACGAAGGCCAAGCAGGCCCAGAGCCGGGTGAAAATGCTCGAAAAAATGGAGCTGGTTGACGATGTGATCGACGAAAACGCCCGCGTCAACTTTAAATTCAACTTCTCGACGCAGCCGGGCCGCCACATCCTGCACCTCGACGATATCACCAAAGCTTACGGCGAAAAACGCATTCTGACCCGGGCCGACATTCGGCTGGAGCGGGGCGATAAAGTAGCCCTGATCGGTGCCAACGGCCGTGGTAAATCAACACTGCTCCGGATTATTGCCGGTAATGAGCCGGTAGAAGGTGAGCGCCGTCTGGGGCATAACGTATTATTCAGTTTCTACGCCCAGCACCAGCTGGAGTCGCTCAATGTAGACGATAACATGCTGGAAGAACTGAAGCAGGCGAACCCCGAAAAAAATGAAGGGGAGCTGCGGGGGGTCCTAGGCTGTTTTCTGTTCTCGGGCGACGATGTGTTCAAGAAAATTAAAGTGCTGTCGGGTGGTGAGAAATCGCGGGTTGCCCTGGCAAAAGTACTGCTGTCACAGGCGAACTTCCTGCTGCTTGACGAACCGACCAACCACCTGGACATGCAATCGGTCAACATCCTGATTCAGGCGTTGGCGCAGTACGAGGGCACATACGTGGTGGTTTCGCACGACCGGTATTTTGTGTCGCAGATTGCCAACAAAATCTGGTACATCGAAGACGAGCAAATTAAGGAATATCCGGGCACATACGACGAGTACGAAACGTGGCTCGAAGACCGGAAAGAACAAGGCGTTAAAAATGCCTTTACCGATAACAAGACCGCACCGGCACCGGTGGCACCCAAGCCGGTAACCGTCGCGCCATCAAACGAGAACGACCGCAAAGAGTGGCAGAAGGCGCTGAAGAAAGCCAATCAGCAAGCCGAAGAGGCGGAGGGCAAAATCAGTCAGCTGGAAGCGCGGAAGGGTAAACTCGAAGCCGAACTGGCCGACCCATCGACCTACGGCGACGATAAGCTGATGCAGGCCAAAAACGACGAATATCACCGGCTGACGAACCAGATCGATCAGCTCCAGTCCCAATGGGAAAGCGCTATGCTCGAAGCCGAGCAACTCGAAGCAAAGCTGGGGTAAGTCCGGAATGAGTGTGTAAGAGGTGGCACGATTTGGAATCGTGCCACCTCTTTTTTATGGCATAAAGAGCAAAATTGATTTAATCTATTTTTAATATTTCTCCTACACAGTTTAGCTAACAAGCTATTAAAATAAAACTATTCCGTTATTTTATTATAATTTTTCATAAAAAACTTTGATTATAATTAGTCTATCTCTTATTTCAGGCATTATTTTTAAAAAGTCTAAATAAATAATCATACAGACATTAATTTTCAATTAAAAATTTGATTATCTGCGATCCGGATGATTGAGGCTGTCAGGCAGCAACAACTGTTACCCGCTACATTATGAAAACAACCATTACCATTCTTCTGCTACTGCTTTCAGCCGTAGTCTTTGCACAAACAGCCACCATAAAGGGCAGGGTATATACTAAAGAGAGCGGAGGGGTTGGCCAAGCCACTATTAAGCTAAATCAGGGCCGACTGGCGACTGTAGCCGACGGGAATGGTTTTTTTATACTGAAAAACGTGCCGTTTGGTCAGTACGAGCTGATTGTTTCATCCGTCGAGATTGAACCACAACAGATTACGGTCATTGTCGGCAAACCACAAACAAATCTCTCAATTGTGGTCAGCCCCAAAAGCATTGACCTTGACGAGATTCGGGTTATTCAGAAATCAGAAAAGAAAGAAATTGAAACACGGGGTTTTGCTGTAAGCGTGATAGACACTAAGGAGGTAGCCCAGCGCAATGTTCAGACCAATGAGATACTCGACCGGACAGTTGGCATACGGGTACGTCAGAACGGGGGAATGGGTTCTTCGGTAAATTATAATCTGAACGGTATGTCAGGCAACTCAGTGCGGATCTTCATCGACGGGATTCCTGCTTCGACGTATGGAGAGTCGTTCAGTCTCAACAGCATTCCTCCGGCGCTGATTGAACGCATCGAGGTCTACAAAGGTGTTATTCCGGCCCATCTTGCCGACGATGCGCTGGGGGGAGCCATTAATGTTATTCTCAAAAAAGGCGCCATGAATAACCTCTCGGCGTCGGTTTCGTATGGGTCATTCAACAGCTTTCAGGCCAACATCAGCGGGACCTATCGCCATGCCGGAACCGGTTTTACGGTAAAGGCATCGGGCTTCCATAATTATTCGGATAACGACTATGAGGTATGGGGTAAGTTTGTCCGGAATATTCTCCCTAACGGCCGCTATGAATACCTAAGAGCACGACGCTTTAATGATGCATACCGCTCAACAGGCGGGCAGATTCAGGCCGGATTTATGAATGTAAAATGGGCTGATCAGTTTTTAGTCGGCTACAACGGTTCCGACGATTACAAACAGATTCAGCACGGCACCTACATGTCAATTCCTTACATGGGACGGTTTACCGAATCGCAGGCCCATGTTTTCAGTCTGAATTATGTGAAGAAAAACTTCCTTACAAAGGGTCTTGAAGTGAACGTAAATAGCATGCACAGTATGCGTAACCAGATTGTGGTCGACACCGTTAAATGGAACTACAACTGGTATGGTCAGATCAGTGTCGGCCTAAACGGCAATCCGATCATGCGGCCGTCGGGAGCCCAGCAGGCAGCCCCGACAATCCTGCATATCGACCGCACGATCAATACCTTCCGGACCGGCTTAACCTATGATCTTACCAAAAATCACCGGTTGGTAGTCAACCACATTTATTACGCCATTGAGCGGAGGGAGCAGGATTTCATGCGCTCTGAACTTGAGCGGACGTTCATCGGCACCCGCGATCTTCAGAAAAATATTACATCCGCTGCTTATGAAGCACAGGCGTTTGACAGCCGCCTGAAAAGTAATCTGTTTGCTAAGTTCTACCAACAGGGAATCGACCGTGTAGACCCGGTGCTGCGGATCGTTGACGGACAAAACAGCCGGCAGGAAAACCGGACAAGCAGCCTCAAGAAACATACGGGTTACGGCCTGGCCATGTCTTACGCCGTTACGCCGAAAGCTATCCTGCTGACTTCCGCCGAAAAGGCGGTGCGGCTTCCTTCCGAAAGCGAAGTGTTCGGCAACCCGGGCGAAAATATTATCGAAAACTTTGGTATCCGGCCGGAAGTCAGTTTTAACTATAACCTCGGGGTAAATGCCGGTAATTTCTACATGGGCAAGCACCGCTACTCGGTTGCGGTATCGGGCTTTATCCGCGACACCCGCGATAAAATTGTCCAGCGGATTAACCCCCGGGTGAATGACGCACTACAGACAAATCCATTTGAAAACCTGGGCAAAAATAAGGCCATCGGCTTCGAAGCAGATATGCATTACGCATTCGACAATAACCTTCGGGTAGACCTGAGCATGTCGAAATTCAACTCGGTCTTTAACGTACGGTATGATCCGAATGGCCGTGAATATGACTATTACAACCGCCAGCTGCCAAATGAGCCGTTCTGGACTGCTAATGCCGGCATGCAGTATACCCTCAAAAACCTGATTAAAAAGAATACTGCCCTGAACCTGTACTACAACTTTCGTTTTGTTGAACGATTTTATACTACCTGGCTGCTCATTGAGGACTTCCGGACGCCACGACAGCATATCCAGGACCTTGGTATAAGTTACGCGTTACCCAAAAACAAGCTGGTTATCAGCGCCGACGCCAAAAATATTTTTGACCGGCAAGTCTATGACAACTTCGCAGTCCAGAAACCGGGACGTGCTTTTTACCTGAAACTAAACTATCTGATCAATAACTTTTAACTCTCAACATATATAAAATGAAGACTCCGTTTAGAAATCTGCTGTTGTCTACAGCGGCCATTGTCACGTTAACGGTTGCAGGATGCGAAAAAACCGGTACGGATAATGTGGGACCTGACGAAACCACAAAAGAACGCTGGATAACAGTGGCAGGTGCACTAATGGGTACTACACCAGGCGACGGTAACGGCGGAACAATGGTTTATTCGGTTAGTAAGGAAGATGCCCGGAATCCGGATGTATCTATCAGCGTATACGATAACGGATTTCCGGTTAAATCTACCCGAACGGCCCGTCTGCAATCATCTGACGACGGAAATACCTTGTTCAACATCGCGTATTCCGGTGATAATGGCGGAGAGTTTGCCCGTTACAAAGTAAACGGTGCTGGTAAGTACCAACAGGAAGATGTTACGGTAAACATTTCTCAGTACGCCACCACAACACCACGCTGGTCTAAGCTGCTGGACGGCGATAAAACGGGCATTGCCGTAAACGTAGCCAATATTGCGGCCAATAATGCCACGGATAAAACAAAAGCCTTTACCTACTATCGCGGAACAGCTACCGTTCTGGCGCTTGATTTGCAACAAGTGCTAATTAATGGTTATAAACAATATGAAATCCCACTGACAGCCGAGGAGGAACGCAAAGGACACTGTATTTTCCGTCTGGATGCGCCGGTACTTAACAAAGCACAGAACAAACTGATCATCGGAACATGGATGCGTAAATATAATCCGGCAACCGGACTGACAGAAAGCACGTTCGACCGGCTGGGCAGCAAG
>CBDFHU010000085.1:0-19634 GCA_965247375.1 Arsenicibacter sp. | reverse complement strand
CCGGACGCCGCTGAATGCCGTTGTCGGTATGACGCACCTGCTGATCCAGAACAACCCGCGCGAAGACCAGATGCCCCAGCTGGAAGCGATGCAGTTTTCGACTAATAACCTGCTGGAGATTGTCAACGACATTCTGGACTTCAATAAAATCGAAGCCGGAAAAGTAACTTTTGAATCAATACCGGCCGATATCGCTAAAATTGTGCAGCAGATTCAGGCCGGTTACCGGAGCAACGCCGAGAAAAAAGGCATCGAGCTGCGTATTGACCTCGATCCGGCCGTTCCCCGGAAGGTACTGGCCGATCCTACCCGTACCACGCAGGTGCTGATGAACCTCGTACAGAATGGGATTAAGTTTACGGATAAAGGCTGGGTCGATATCCGTGTGAAGTTGAGTAAGGATGAAGGCGATAGGGTTGACCTGACGTTTTCAGTGAAAGATACCGGTATTGGCGTTGCTCCCGACAAGCAGAAACTGATCTTCAATGACTTTACCCAGGCCGATTCGTCAATGTCGCGGAACTACGGCGGTACGGGTCTTGGTTTGAGTATTTGTAAGCGTATCCTTGATTTACAGGGAGTTGAACTCAAACTGGCCAGCGAACCCGGTAAAGGGTCCATGTTTTATTTTACGCAAACGTTTATGAAAGCAGAAGACGAACCGGAACCGGTTGACCCGCCAAAGCCGGAACCGAAAAATGAGAAACCGCTGGAAGGTATTTCTGTGCTCCTTGTTGAAGACAATCCGATGAATGTGTTTCTGGCGGAAAGTATTCTGACCCGGCTGGGAGCCACTGCTGAAGTCGCCGAAAACGGGCAGGTGGCACTGGATAAACTGGACACATCCCGTCACCATATCGTACTGATGGATTTACAGATGCCGGTGATGGATGGCTATGAAGCAACAAAACAGATCCGGGTGCGGGGCGAGACCCTGCCGGTGATAGCATTAACGGCCAGTTTACCGGAAGAAGTGGAGGAAAAAATCAGGACTACCGGCCTGAATGACATACTGGTAAAACCATTTTACCCGGATGATCTTGTACAGGTAGTCCTGAAATATGTAAAAATGCCTTAAGGCTCGAAAAAGCAGACGCTGCCGCCAACCCAGTCCTTGTTTTTATTGAAGTTGACGCCGATCATTTCGCCCCGGCTGAGGCGGGCCAGATTGGTTACCAGCTTCGGCCGGTCATCATCCTTATGCCAGATAAACAGCATCCGGATTTCGCACTTTACCAGCCCGTCCGGTGACTGAATAACCGGTTCGTAGGAGACCTTCCGCTGTAACAGAAAGTTATGCCGCTCGTAGGGCGGAATTGCGTCGAGGTCATCGGCCGAAATATGGAGCTGAACCCCGCTGCCGGCAAACGAAAACAGCGGCTTCAGAACATAGTTCTCCAGATCATCCGGATACGCGTCGAGATCGCTGAGGAAGTAACTCTTCGGCACAAACGGACTATCAAACAGGGGCAGCGTGTACTTGCTAATCCGGAAAAACCAGTTCGGGTGGCAAACCCATTCCACATCCACATCGTCGGTTGGCCGGAATTCTGTTTCGATATCAACAAAACGCTGTAAATCATCGAAAATCAGCCGGTTATAGATACGTTTGACCGGGATGCGCCGGCCATCTTTCTCATAGAACAAGGTCCTGCCTTCTTTCCGGATTTTGGTCAGACAGACCGGCTCAACACCCAGAAACCGGCGTGTCAGTTCAAAATCGATCCGCGTTTTCTGTTGTTCCGGATAGATTTCCAGCAGAATAACCTGTTCCGGGTCATGGTTGCCCACGATCAGCTTACGGAGTTCTTCGATATACCCCTCCCGGTCAGCTACGTTGAAAAGTGAACTGTATGTCTCCGGAATCGGGAAATGATGACGGAACAGGCCCGGAATATACGCCTGAAATCCGAACAGAGACGGAAAGCCTTGCAGCTCAATTAACTGTGGTTCGAGGTCGCCCGTAGTTTCGTTCCGGCAAACGGCAAAGTCGATGGCCAGAAAACCTGCATGACTGTCTTCATTGGGCACATAATCATTTCGTGGAATGGCCTTATCGGTCAGTTCCCTGAAATTATCAGCAGCGATAATGTCGACAATATGATCGCAGGCTGAGATCAGTTTTTCTTTCAGTTCTTCGGTACGAAAACGGGCGTTTCGGCAATCCGGAAGTCCAGCATCCCGGGCAAATCCTCGTTTATAGCCTGTAGTAAGTCCTGATATCGTTCATTACTAAATGCTTCATTATAGATCTGACGGACTGTTGAAATCATAATTGCTTGGTTTAGTTTTCAACCGGGGGCTGAAATGGTTAATGTTGCATGTGTGACGCTACCGGCATGTTTGCCTGAATGGCTTGCCGCAGAAAGGACGGAATAATCACCGATTCGGTAAACTGAATCTTGTCCGGATCCTGCAGGGAGGCAACCATCTCGTTATACTTGTCTTCGCCGTGGTTTTCGGTAATCTGATTCCGCTTTTCATCGGTCAGAAAATACCGGAGCATCCCGGCACTGTCGGCTTCCGGGTGAAACTGAGTGCCAAAGATCTCATTGGAGAACCGGACGGCCATAATAGCCCGTTCCAGATTCACATGCGGCCGGATTTTTTCGAGCGCCAGTACCTTCATCCCCAGTTCTTCGATCCGGCTCCAGTTCGGACTCGTCAGCTGGAAATCCCGCGAGTCAACGGCAAACAACGGGTCGGGGAGAACCTTAAAGAAAGGCTCCGAATGGCCGTCGTCGGTCCGGTGAATCGGGAAAATACCGAATGAAGTTGACCGGCGCTTGCTGATCATACCAATCCGGAAGTGCCGTGCGACGAGCTGGAAAGAGTGGCATATCAGAAATACATATTTCTTTTGCCGGTTCATACGGTTATACTCAAACAGCCTGTCAATCAGGGAGAAATAATGCCGCTCCCACGATTCTGTTGACGCCATCGGACTGCCGGGGCCACCGGTCGAGATATAGATGTCGTAACTGAGGTCGGGCAGTTCGTCGTTGGCCCTTACGTTGAATACATCAACGCCGAGGTCAACCTGTTCTTCTTCTTTTGTTTTCTGAATAAGCTGATGGATACAACGCATCCCTTCGTTGGGGTGGTTGTCATACATATCCAGAATGGCTAATTTTAGTTGTCTCATAATCTGCTGTGTAGTACGTAATCTCATCGCGCGGCGACCGCTCCGTACTACAAGTTTAACTACCGTATTCCGTGAGAAGTTTCCTCTACGATGTAATCAACGACCCGTTTTAAGTCGCCGGTTTGCTGAAAAACGGCTAATTGACGGTCGGCACCGGTACCCATTTCCAGAATTTTCAGCACGTATTCGCACTCGGCACGGCTACCCAGATCATCGACCACGTCGTCGATAAAGTCGAGCAGTTCGTGAATCAGGTGATGGGTCGGTACCTCTTCCTGTTTTCCGAAATCAATCAGTTTTCCTTCAATACCGTAGCGGGCGGCCCGCCATTTATTTTCGTTGATCAGGAGGCGCCGGTATGGCCGGAAATTCAGGTTTTGCCGGTGCAATTTGTAGATTTTTGCCACCAGTGCCTGCATAATGGCCGCCAGACAAATGGTTTCGTCGACCCGCATCGGGCAGTCGCAGATCCGGAATTCAATCGTGTTGAAGAACGGATGCAGCCGGATGTCCCACCAGATTTTCTTGCCGTTGTCGATGCAGTTGGTTTTCACCAGCAGGTTAATATACTCATCGTATTCGGCCGCCGACGAGAAAAAGTCGGGGATACCCGTACGCGGAAATTTATCAAATACTTTCGACCGGTACGATTTAAAGCCGGTATTCCGGCCCCGCCAGAACGGTGAGTTGGTCGACAGGGCATAGATATGGGGCAGAAAATAGCGCACCGCATTCATGATCTGAATGCCCTCGTTCCGGCTTTCGATCCCCACATGTACGTGCAGACCAAAAATCAGGTTCGACCGGGCCACGTCGCGCATTTCTTCAATCAGCTGGTCATAGCGTTCGTTAGGGGTAATGAGCTGATCCTGCCAGTCGGAAAACGGGTGCGTACCGGCCGAGGCGATGCGCAGGTTTTGCTTGTCGGCCAGCTCCATGATATTCTGCCGCAGGTAGGTCACTTCAGTGCGGGCTTCCTGTATGTTGTTACAGATTTCCGTACCAACCTCCACCACCGCCTGGTGCATTTCGGCTTTTACCCGTTCCTGTAACACAATCTTACCGCCTTCCACAATTTTGGACATGTGCGACCGTAGCTCCCGGGTATCGGGATCAATGGTCTGAAACTCTTCTTCAATTCCGAGGGTAAAAACGGGCATAACAATAAGGTGGTAAAAGGTAAATGGATATTGTGAGCGTATCCACGGATACGCTCACCGGTCTGCTTATTTCTTTTTGGTACGTTTTGGTTTGGCAGCAGCTTCAGGTTCGGCGGAAGCTGCGGGGGCTACAGCGGTTGTTGGCGGTGTCATGCCGATACCTTGTGTTGAGTTGCGGACAAACGACCCCCAGGTTAGGTTCATCTGACCCGGCTTGTAGCTTTTTGCTTTTTCGATGGCAAAGTTGGCCGCTGCTTCAACGACCCAGTCAAAATTCTCCTGACCAACCGAATACAGGTCGGCATCGGGGGCTGGATTACAGAAGTCGATGGCAATCGGAATACCGTCGCGGACGGCAAACTCGAATGTGTTGAAGTCATAGCCTAGTCCGTTGTTCAGGGCGAGCACGTATTCTTTAATGGTCGCCAGCAGTTTTTCCAGCGCCGGACCTTTTGTTTGGGGTTCAGCGGCATAACGCAGGTGATGCGGGTTACGGGGCTCATACGGCATGATCCGGACCTCTTTGCCGCCGATGCAGTAACAGCGGAAATAGTCCTCAAACTCAATCGCTTCCTGGTATAGCATTACCAGCTGACCGGTTTCGTCGTAGGCCTGATAAAACTCCTGCGGGTTGTGTACTTTGTAAACACTTTTCCAGCCACCACCGGCGTGCGGTTTCATGAAGGCAGGAAAGCCGATGTAATTGAAAATGCCATCCCAGTCCATCATCCGGAGGTTGCGGAATGAGTTGGCCGTCGTATCGTCCGGACGCTCTTTGGAAGGGAGCAGGAACGTTTTCGGAACCGGAACACCCAGCTGTACGGCGAGGCAGTTGTTGAAAAACTTCTCATCGGCGCTCCACCAGAACGGATTGTTGATGACGGCGGTGCCGGTCAGAGCGGCATTCTTCAGGAATGCGCGGTAAAACGGCACATCCTGCGAAATCCGGTCAATAATGACGGCGTAATCGGTGGCAACCCCCTGCTCTACCTGATCGATGCTGACGAACTCAGCCTTAAATTCACTTTGTTTTTCGTTTACGCGGTCAATAAATGCCTGCGGAAACGTATTCTCCTGTCCGAATAAGATACCTATTTTTGCCATCGAGCTGAAAGTCAGTTAATTGTGAGTAATGTTTGTTCTGTTGGTAAAACTATTGGTAAACAAACTGTTGAGTGCTGCGAATGTTCAGGTCCGGGAGCTACCGGATTTGTTACATGACGCTGACGTAGTGCGGAAACATTTCTTTCCAGACCGGCCAGTCATGCAGGCCCCAGGGCCGGATATCGAGCCAGTGGTGAATGCCTTTCCGGTTCAGAATCTGCGACATCTGAATATTGGCAGGTTTACAGAAATCATGTTCTGAGGTACCAAGCACAATTTTCATCTGATGAAACTGATCATTATGGGCATTGGGCATAAAATCGACGGGGTTATTAAAATAGACTGTATCGTCATAATACCCGTCCAGAAACGACCGGATGTCGAAGGCCGCACCCATGGTCCAGAGATGGGACACCACATCGGGATGCCGGAAGGCAAAGTTCATGGCATGATACCCGCCGAAACTGCATCCGCCCACCGCGATTTTGTGTACACCGCCTTCGCGCTGCATCCACGGCAGCAGTTCTTCGTGCAGCATTTTGTCGTACCAGACATGATTCCGGATGCGCACTGAGGGGTGCAGATGCTTCGCATAAAAGCTGTCGGTATCGATGCTGTCGATGCAGTAAATTTTGATTTTACCCTGTTCGACAAACCAGCGGACCGAGTCGGTCAGGCCCATGTCTTTGTTCTGATAATAGCGGCCGAATGAGGTCGGAAAAAGGAGAACCGGATACCCCCAATGGCCGAAGGTCAGCATTTCGATGTCACGACCAAGGTGATGCGAATACCATTTAGAGTAACGTTCCTGCATTTAATGAAGCATAGATTTCACATGAAAAATAGCGAAAATTTAGAAAAAGAAAGCCCGAAGCGCTGGCGACCGTCGAAAAAAAGCCCAAATTTGTTCCTGATGTGTTTTAACTGGCTGTTGTTTATATACATAATGTTACCATTTACAGGATCCCCAGCTTCGGCTTCACAAACGACATTGGTTACCGATTCCGTGCTATCGGTGCCTTTACAGCGGGCTGTGCGGCTGGATATTATTTTACCACCGGAATACGACAGCCAGGCAGCATCTTACCCTGTTTTATACCTGAACGACGGGCAGGATTTACCCCGTTTGCGGATGCAGGAGGTGATGGATTCACTCTATCAGAAGGGTGTAATCCGGCCGATTGTTGTTGTGGCGATTCATGCCGGTGACCGGATTCAGGAGTACGGTACGGCCGCGCAGGCCGATTACATGAAGCGGGGCAGTAAAGCCGGTTTGTATACGGATTTTGTGCTGACGGAACTTGTGCCTCACATCCGGAAACAATATGCTGTATCGACAGAGGCGGCGCAGACTGCGTTTGCCGGTTTTTCCCTGGGCGGGTTATCTGCCTTCGATATCGTGTGGCATCATCCGGACTTGTTTTCGCGGGCCGGCGTTTTTTCCGGCTCATTCTGGTGGCGGAGTAAAGCCTTCAGTACGGCGTACAACGACTATCATGACCGTATCATGCATGTGCTTGTCCGGCAAACACCGCCATCTGAGCTCACCGGCAAAAAGCCACTTCAGTTCTGGCTCCAGACCGGGACTGATGACGAAACCAGCGATCGGAACAACAACGGGGTCATCGACTCCATCGATGATACGCTTGATATCATTCACGAGCTGGAGGGCAAAGGCTACCGTAGAGACCAACAGATCCGTTATGTTGAGGTCAAGGGTGGTCAGCATAATCAGGAGACCTGGCGTGCGATCATGCCCGATTTTCTGGTGTGGGCGTTCGGGCGATAGGACAGCAGGCTGGTCTGTGCTGACCGGCCTGTTGCTAACGGGTACGGATAATCGTGAGATGATTTAAAAGCGTAGCCCGCATTTTTTCCGGAATCGGAACCGGCTCTCTATAGTTGGTAATGTATACCGCATTGCCTTCAATACGTTGAACCTCATTCAGGTTAATGATGTAGGAGCGGGAAAGCTTAAAAAACGGCATCATGTCAAAATACTGCATCAGGTAGCCCAAATTCATAGATACCAGCAACGTCTTATCCGAGTTTACCAGCACCAGCCGGGTATAGGCTCCGTCAGCTGCCAGCAGGGTCACCTCTTTTCTTCGTACTTTTTCATACCCTTTATTCAGCGGCAGAAACAGGTTATCTGTAACAGGCTGCTTGTTGTCGGTTTGCGTAATCGTTCTCTGCACAAAATACTGATAAGCAATTTCGACCTGACGGGGAAGCTCTGCCGGCCTGAAAGGTTTGATAATATAGTTGAGCGGCATGGTTTCTCTGGCACGCCGGAACGTTTCTTCCTCAGAGTTTGCGGTCAGATAGATAATCGGTATCGGGCGGAAACGAGTCAGCTCCCGTGCAGTGTCAATTCCGTCGGCGGTAGATCCCTCCAGCCTGATGTCCAGAATGGCCAGGTCAGGGGTATGGTGTTCCGCCACCTGGAGTGCTTCCTGATAGGTACGGGCAATTGACAGGACATGATGGCCTGCTTTTTCAAGGGTTTCCTGAATATCACAGGCTATCAGTGTATCGTCTTCAACGAGTAAGATGGAAAGGGATTTCACGGGTAGCATACGGACACGGCTTAAGTAATGGTGAATGTAAGGGTGAAGGCAGAGCCGTGCGGCATTGTATTCGCAAACTGAGCAGTACCGCGCAGTTGCAATACTTGTAGCTGGACGAGCCGCAGGCCGAAACTATCTGCATATCTTGACTGAGCCGGAAGCTGTTTCCAGCCGGGGCCGTTATCCGAGACCACGACTGTTATCTGGTTACCTGATTGCCGGACTACCAGCCTTAACACCGGATCCGGGTTTTCCGGAAAGGCATATTTACAGGCATTAGTAGTCAGTTCATTAATGATAAGGCCGACAGGTTGTGTCTGATCAGCTGACAGGTGAATAGCCGGTACGGTAAAGGTCGCTATATCCGGCGAATAACCAAACGATTGTAGTACACTACTGACGAGTTCGGGAATATAATCGGTGAGGTTTACGGAGACTAACCCATTACCATCATAGAGCCGGCGGTGAAGCAAGGCCATGGTATGAACCCGCAGCTGACTTTCTTCAACTGCTTTTTGCGCCAGTGTATCTGTCAACTGGTTTGATTGCAGGCTTAACAGGCTGGAAACCACCTGTAGGTTATTTTTAACGCGGTGATTCTGTTCTTTCACCAATTCGGCATTTCGCCGGCTGATACGCTGATTTTTGCGATACAAACGAAAAAAAATGATCGTCATCCCGATAGTTATCATCAGTGATGCCGCCATAGCTATAATAAATCGTTGGTGATTCAGCAGGCTTTCGTTACGGAGGGAAATTTCTTTTTGTTGCTGTTTTAAGCGAGCTTCCTTTTTTTCGGTTTCGTATTCGAGGCTGAGGCGAGACAGCGCACCATTTCGATCAAAGGCCAGCTCCTGTTTTTCAATATCAAAAATCTGTTGCTGGTAGGTATAGGCTTTTTGCCAGTTACGGGTCTTTAGGTAGTAAATATGGTAATTTATTGCAAATGAACTCTTTAAATTTGTGAAGTTACTGATATTGGAGGGTAGACCTGACTGAATTTTTTCAGCTTCCTGCAACAGGGTTAGCCCCCGCTTAAATTGCCCCAAAAGCAGGTATGCGTTACTGAGCTGTAACATCGACCTTACCTGCTCATATTTTTTGTTATGTTTGGTGTGAATCTGTAAGGCTTTGCGAAAGTAGTAGAGACATTTAGCGTCACGGGTTTCCAGTAATCGATTACCTGCTGACCGGCAGTATTCGCTTAGCGTAACCGGATCCTTGCTTCGTAAGATAAGAGGCTCCATTTGCCGGAAATAATAAAGCGCACTATCTCTGTTTGGTTTCGGGGAATCCGGATTAACGGAGGACCAATCGAGCTGGTACAAATGATCAAAATCACCAAATACCCGGATTAGTGCCTTGTCTGTCCCCAGTTGCCTTGCTATGCTCAACTCAGCATCAACATAATATTTAGCCTCTTTATACAGCAATTGTCTGAACGCAAGGTCTGCCAGCCGATAATAGAGTCTGGCCAGTTCTTCAGAAACTCCCCGTTTTTCCTGAATGCGCAGCGATTTCATAAAAAAGCGTTTGGCTGTCAGAACATCACCGGCGGCCTGGTAGATTTTGCCATACAAATAATATGCTTCGGCCAGTAATGCTGAATCTTTTTTCTGGATGGCTTCCCTATAAACCTGATTGGCCCAGGATACTTTGTGTGGTTGTAACGGAAGCCGGCGGGGAGTCTGTGCTTTTGTCTTCTGAATGCCTAAAAGCAGAGCACAGCACAGCATAGCTGTTTTGAATGTGTCTAAATATGGCATAGCCAGTTACGTGTTGTGGGTGCTTCAAAGCTAATGAAAAAGTTAGTGTGAGCGATACATGGGAAAAAATAAAAATAAGGCGTTCTGATATTCATTAAACAAATACCTTGTTTCCTGAAGGAAAGTCTGGATTTGGTAAAAAAGTAGTGTTGTAATACGCTATAAATGAAGTAATTGGTTGTGGCGTACACTTGCTGATGGCAGTAACAAAAAGCGCTTGAAAGAACGAACCCACAAATTATTAAGTCTATGAAATCTATTTTACCTGTTCACTACTTCTTTTCCCTTTTTGCTTTTTTGGGCTGTTGTTTTCCGGTAGTAGTGGAAGCCCAGACAATTTCTGTTTCGCCGGGTTCCGTTACGTTGGCTTATGCACAGAATAATGGCCCTTCGGTTTATAATTTTACAGCCAATATATTTGGATATAGCGGATCAAGTGTTTCGCTCTCTACTATCTGTGCCGGTAGCGGATATACATTTACCACTGCTGATGGCTCTGCTGACTTGGGGCTGTCTTACACCGGGGTGAGTAACAATTCATTCTTTTCCAGTTTTCCGGTTAATTTAAGATTAAATGCAGGACTGACTGTTGGCACTTATCCGGCAAGTGTAACCTTTACCAGCCCCGGTGCAACGCCGGTAGTTGTGACAGTGACAGGCCTTGTGACGGCAGACAATACTGATATTCTGAGTTTATCTAGCTCTTCCCCGTCAATTACGTTTACAGGTGACCCGTTATCGTATAGCCTCACCGTAAAAGCCAGTAATCTTAAATCATTTACATCGTTTAATGTTGCCTTGCCTGCCGGCATAGCAGCTTCTACAAATGGAAATTATTACTCAAAATCATCAATAAGCTTCAGTGGAATTGCTCCTGAAGTAACCCAAAAGATTTATTTTTTACCAGTTGATTCTTATCCGGATCCGGCCAGTGTTGTTGTCTCAGGGGGTGGAGGAAATGTGCTGTCAATTCCGGTTACGCCCTTATCGTTGACATCGACCGGCTGTGCTAATATCGCCAGTGGCATGTATCCGTCTGTTGTAAACACAACGAGTGTCAATCTCGTCTGGACCGGGTTAACCAATAACGGTAATTATGTACTCGAATGGCGTCAGCAAGGTAGTTCATGGAATAGCGTAAACGGATTAACCGGCAATGCGTATCAATTGACAAATCTGACACCCGGAAATGTATACGAGTACAGGGTGGCTACAGTTTGCCCGTCCGGATCCACTTCTTCCTTTGGTACACCGGTTTCGTTTACCCAGGCCGGTAGCTGTCCTAAACCGATCCTGTTAGATGCGGCCAACCTTACCTTAAACACGGCTGTATTAAAATGGGGACGACAGGAAAACTGGCCCCCCTATACTTACAATGTACAATGGCGACGACAGGGGAACACTACCTGGGAAGGTTCTGCCACCAATGTCACGTCGACTGCTTACTCACTGACCGGTCTTCGGGGTAACACTGCCTACGAATTTCAGGTTGATCAGGTCTGTACTACTACGCTAACATCCGGTTATGCAACACCTAAAGCTTTTACAACCACCTCCTGCCTCAATACGGCCTCCAATGCACGAAGTTTCGGGCTGACCACTAACACGGCCAGTTTGTCATGGACTTCTCCCGGCTCAGCAGTTGTTCAATGGAAACCGGTTAACGGGTCAACGTGGTCTTCAACAACAGTGACAGGTTATGCTCTGTCGTTGAGCGGATTGGTGCCAAATACACTGTATGAATGGCAGATTGCTACTGCTTGTTCAACTACAGACATTTCCGGCTTTTCCGCATCACAAACATTTTCGACGTTACCATCCTCCATTACTGTCCAGGTATCCTCCAGTCAACAAGGATGTAATCAACTGATCACCACAACAGCAAGTGGAGGCTTCCAGCCCTACAGGTACTCCTTAAGCGCAAATGGACAGACATTCAGCAACAGTACGGGACAATTTACGGGCCTGGCATCCGGTGTGTATTCTGTGTCGGCAGTAGATATCAATGGTAGTACAGGATTAAGTGCCTATACTGTAGTTTCCAGTGCTCCGGTAATTAGTTTTTCACCTGCGAGTGCAACTGTCTGTATCGATCAGGCTGCATCTCTGACCGCCAGCGGATGTACCAGCGGTACGGTTGTTTGGGCAAACGGGCAGACCGGACCAGTCATTTTGCTGACTACGAATACTGTCGGTACATTCACGTATTCAATGAGTTGTGTTTCACCGGAAGGATGTCTGGGTGTTGGCACTACGAGCGTGGTGGTAGTCGCCAGCTATCCATTCCCGCAGGTAAACGTTTCCGGACGGTTAGGCGACGGCGTAACCTCGGTAAGTATTTCTGCACAAACAACCGGAACACCTACTTATACATTTGTGACGCCTGCCGGCGAAACGACCACCAATCTTACCGGGCAGTTTAGCGTAAGCCAGGTTGGGTTGTACACCATTCTGGCAGTTAATCAGGACGGTTGTCTGATGAAAAGCAGTGTGCCGGTCTTACCTGCTGATGAGCCGCTTGTGCCGGATACATTTGAGGTTACAGACATGCTGACGTGTCCGGAAGAAGGTCAGACTACAACCACGGCGGGTCTGGCAGCCGTTGCGCACGGTAACGAGTTTGTATTTGTCGGCCCTTCAGGCTATGTATACAGCAACGTTTACCGTGTTCCGGATACCTATAATGTTATGGCAGCCGGTATCTCGCAGGCTGGTAGCTATACGTTGCTGGTGTATAATCAGGGCGCATTAACAGGAGCTTATTCAGAAGGTATTTCCACTACTTGTACGTCAGCAACTGCCACCGGCCGAAATCGTACGAAGTCAGCCGTAGCTGATGCAGCACCAATGCGTGTTATTTTAAATGCCAACCCGACACAGACTGAACTGATATCTGTTTCGGTCGAAGGCGTAGCAGGACGTCCGGTAACGATTGAAGGATATAATGCGGCCAGACAGTTATTAGATAAAAAAGAAGTCCGCGAGGCCCGTACACCGGAGCAGCAAAGTTTACGGATGCCGGGCGGAAAAGGCTCGTATTACATCAAAGTCAGTTCGGGCGATGCCGTTAAAACCGTCTGGCTGGTGCGGTAAAACGTAATTCATTCATTGCGAAGGGCTATCGGTTATTTACAAAACCAATAGTCCTTCTCCATTCCTGCTTGTTTCTGTTTATGACAAAAACTGTATCAATCCGACTGCCTGATAAAAAACAAAGGGGGAGTCAGACCAAAATGCCGTTACGCGGCACAGAAACACAAACACGCCGTCAATCCGGTAGTAGCCAGCCGCTTTTCAGGACCGGATTCCTGCGTAAAGGGCTATATGGATTACTACTGTTAAGTTTGCTTACGCCGGTTGTGTATAGTGAAGGCTCTTTTTTCGGCTTTGTGGCTGTACGAAATCTCTATTTCCGGGGTATTGTAGAGTGCATGGCTATACTGTGCCTGTTTCTACCGGAATCAAAAAGCGGATCAGGATCATGGATCGGGATCAGTGTGCTGTTGTTTTTGCTGGTTACCGGATTTGCTGCATTGGCCGGCGTTGACCCTGTCCAAAGTTTCTATTCGGGCTTTATGCGGATGGAGGGATTTGTCGGGTATATTCATCTGGGACTATATGCATGGGTTGTTGCCCGGCTTCAACTGTCATTGCGGGAATGGAACTGGCTGATCATCGCCTCCATCGTTGTTTCATTGAGTGTGATTGGGGTGGGGTATGGTAGCCCGACCGGATGGCTTGGCGATCATTACCGGTTTGTCGGAACCTTAGGTCAGCCTGCCTTTTTGTCGGTTTATTTACTGATACACGTTGCTCTGGTAGTTTATATAGGTATATGTGCCGACTGGATTCCGCGTAAGATCCGGCTGGTGGCTGCACTGTTAACCGGCTTAATCCTGATCTGGGGACTTAGTCTGGCCGGTGCACGGTCCGGGATTATCGGCTTGCTGGCCGCGGGTATTTTTCCGGGACTTTTCGTGATCTGGAGCCGGTACCGCTCAGTTCCGTTATTGGTCGCAGTGGCCGGTTTCGTCGTAGCAGGTCTTGCAGGCGGTTACTGGCTGATGGCGCATACACAGGTGTTTCAAGAGGTACCTGGTCTTGGCAGGCTGACTAACCTGACCGGAAGTAACAATACACTGTCGGCACGGCAAATCACCAACCGGATGGCATTTGACAGTTTTACAGAGCGGCCGCTGCTGGGTTGGGGGCCGGAGAACTATAGCTATGCCTTTCCCAAAAATTACAACCCGGCTCTGGTAGCGGGCGATGCTACAGAGTGGTATGACCGTGTGCATTGTGTTCCGCTGGAATGGGCGTTCTCTGCAGGAGTATTCGGGTTACTGGCTTATCTGTTGATCTGGATTACTTTTACCCGCAGGCTTATGAAACTGCCGGCCGGGGAAGCATCATTAGGAGCCGTAGGAGCAGGCTATTTTGTATTCAATCTGCTGAATCCGGATAATCTGGCAGGGGCGCAGTTCTTTTTCTTAATAGCAGGTTACCTGGGGGGGCAACCGGATAATGCTGCAAGGTATATCAAGTTTGGTATTACCGGTCGCTGGCTGCTTAAGGCAGTAATGGGCGGTATTGTTCTGGTGTTAGGGTATATTACTGTTAATGCCGGCCAGACCCTGAATCAGCTTAACAGTCAGGTCAGGCTCACAAATGGATTTGAGCGGATGAACAACCTGAAAGCCACCTATGAATCGGCGCGTACGGGGCGTTATGAGGTGGCCGATATCGTTGTTGATTTTGCCATCAGTGTTTTACAGGAACCGGGTGCACCTCCGGAAGCGAAGACATATTGCTATGAACAGGCAATGGCTATTATGGAAAATCAACTGCGCGGGCAGGATGGTTACGGGCGTTTATACCTGCGGCTGGCTTCGCTGCACAGTGCCGCCGGTAAACCGGATTTAGCGGTAAAATCAATTCAGCAAGCTATTACTCTCGACGGCCCGAACCGACCAGCTACGTGGATGTTACTTGGGGATGCCTATCTTGCCCGGGGCTGGTATGACCGCGCGATCGACAGTTACAGACAGGCCGGACGCCGGCAACCGCTATGGGAATTGCCGGTTGTCATGGAAGCCTATGCGGCTGCCTTAAAGCGTGATGTGCGCATGGCTGACAGGTTGCTTAAGCAGCTCAGTACCCGTACGCTCATTGAGCAGTTAGGGCTGGTCAAACAGGTGTATCAACAACTTGGCGATCTGCGGGGCTTTGTCATACGGATTGCAGCAGTACCTGAGGGTGAACGATTTATGCTTACCCGCCCTGTTTATCGGGAATGGATCTTCACTTCCTTTGATCTTGGACTTATTCCACAGGCAATAGCCGGGCTTACCGATTTTGACCGCCATTTTTCAGCCTATCATACTGAGTATAGCCCGGAGGAAATAAAAGCGCTTGTTGCAGGTATCCGGCAAGGTGTCCGGCCAGATAAGCTGACAGAGATTAGTAACAGGTTACCGGTAAATGATTATGTGCCGGAATGGTAGTTTCATACCACTTACAAAGAATCTGCCCGACAATCGACATAAACCCCGTACTTTGCTCTAAAAGCCGGTTTTTCCATGAAGTTTGTCGTCAGCGTTCTCCTGTTTCTTACTATATACCATACCACCACCGCCCAGCGCCGCCGCGACGAAGACCGCCGGGCGGTAGCTCTGTATGGGGAGGCCGGCGGTGGCGGGTTTCTGTATTCGTCTAATCTTGATATCCGGATACTAAACTGGAACTCAGGCATTGGCCTGCGCATAGGGGCGGAAGTGTTCGATATGTCGCTGGTGAAACAACTGGGCACCGGGCCGCAAAACTACATCTCCGGCACGGGGCAGGTCGTGGCTTTCCCGATCGGGATTAATACCATCATGGATGACCGGCGGGTGGCGTTTGAACTCGGCGTAGGCTATGTGCCGGTACGGGGCAAATTCAGCATCCCGTCGGCTGAGTTTGAGGCAGAGGGCGGTAGTCATTACACATACGGTCATATCGGTTTTCGGCTTCGCCCGCTGAAAGGCGGTGGTTTTCTGATGCGGGCTAATTACACCCCGCTCATTATCAACGGCTACCTTAAAAACTGGGCAGGGCTCTCTGCTGGTTTTGTCTTTTAGGGATGCCGGATGAATTGATACTGAACAGATAATCCCGGCAGAAAAGTTAACTAAACAGACCAACGATGTCGTCCTGACTGAGTTTTTTGATAAACCCTGCTTCGGTCGAAATCAGGTCAGCAGCCAGGTCGCGTTTCCGGTCCTGAAGCTGCATAATTTTTTCCTCTACAGTATCCTTGCAAATCATCCGGTAGGCAAATACCGCCCGTGTCTGACCAATCCGGTGGGCGCGGTCAATCGCCTGCTGTTCAACGGCCGGATTCCACCACGGATCGACCAGATAAACATAGTCGGCTTCGGTCAGGTTGAGACCGACACCACCGGCTTTTAAACTCATCAGGAACACCCGGCAGTCCTGGTCGGTCTGGAACCGGTTTACGCGCGAAGCACGGTCGGTCGTTTGGCCGTCAAGGTATTCGTACGTAATCTTATGTTTTTCCAGATGATGCTTTACCAGATCCAGCATTTTCAGGAACTGGCTGAAAATGATAATCTTATGGTTTGACGCATTTTCCTCAATTTCGCGGACCAGTTCATCGAGTTTAGCTGATTCCTGTCCGTAGTCCGTATCGTCGGAAAGCAGGGCGGGGGAGTCGCAGATCTGACGGAGTTTCAGCAAGCCTTCCAGAATCAGAAATGCTGCTTTTTCCCTGCCTACGGCGGCCATTTCTGTAGTAATCCGGTGCCGGTAGTGTTCGCGCATGGTTTCATATACCTTCCGTTGCTTTTTGCCCATTTCGCAGAACAGCACGGTTTCCGTTTTTTCAGGCAGATCCCTGGCCACCTCTTCCTTCGTTCGCTTGAGCATAAACGGCCGGATGAGCCGGCGTAAATCAGCTGCCCGGTCTGTATCCTGATGTTTGTCAATCGGCGTAGCGTATTCGGTGCGGAAAAACTCCTGGGTACCCAGCAACCCCGGATTCAGAAAATCCATCTGACTGTATAAATCAAAGGTGTTGTTTTCGACCGGTGTCCCGGTCATCACGAGCCGGTTGCTGGCTTGCAGCAGTTTAACCGCTTTGGTAACCTGAGCCGTCGGATTCTTAATCGCCTGTGATTCATCGAGAATAACGTAATCGAACCGGAAGTTTCGCAGCCATTCGATGTCAGAACGGACCGTTCCGTAGGTGGACAGAATGATGTCATAGTCCGTAAATGTGTCGGCCGACGTTACCCGCCCGATGCCCCGTTGCACCAATACCCGCAGCTCCGGACAGAACTTGTCAACCTCAGCCTGCCAGTTAAAAATCAGTGAGGTCGGTACCACCACCAGCACTGTAGCGTCCGGGTTCCGGTTCTTGATTGTACGGATGAAGGCTAGTATTTGCAGTGTTTTGCCCAGCCCCATGTCATCGGCAAGAATACCGCCCCACCCGAATTCGTCCAGAAAATTAAGCCACTTATAGCCTTCTACCTGGTAATCGCGGAGGGTAGCGTTCAGGTTCGAAGGCATCTGTACATCCTTGATCTGCTTAAAATTAAGCAGTTTGTGCTTTTTCTCGGCAATTTCGGCCAGAACAGCGGCATTGTCGATCTGTTCCGACAGGGCATCGATGATTGCAAAATGGAGTTTAGACAGCTTCACCTCGTCTCCGTTTACCTGCCCGACTTTCAGTACCTGCCCGTACTGTTTCAGCCATTCTTCCGGCAACATCCCCAGTGTACCGTCTAACAACTGCACGTAATTCTGGTGGTTGACAATCGCTTTCCGGACGTCAGACAGTGAGGCAAACTGATCACCAAACTGCATGGTCATACTCAGATCGAACCAGTCGATGCCGGAGCCGGCACGAATCTGCACCACGGCGCGGTTTGGATTGTAGCGGAATTTTTTAAGTTCGTTAACGCCCAGAACCGGAATGTCAGCCTGTTTCATGGCCTCGAAAAAGCTGAGGAACCAGTTGTTTTCCAGTAGTTTGTCGAACGGGAGCGCCAGCTGACTCTGGTGCTTTTGCCGTATGAAGTCCGGATGTTGCTCAATAAGCAGTGTCAGCCGGTTGGCTTCAGCGGTCTGATCGCGGTGCACTACCTGAATGCTGCTATCGTGATAACTCAGGTGAGTCTGTCGGCCGTCATTGGTAAAATACAGGTTGTCAGGTTGTTTTCCGCTTCCAGCATCAGCGCTGTCAGGCAACAGGTACGAGAATTCGGGAACAAACAGAATGTGCTCTTCGTCTTCTTTCAGAAAAATCCGCATGTCCTGAAAGAAAAGCGACAGGTCGGTCATCGGTCGGTCGAGCTTGATGTTGACATCAAACTGCTCGGTAAGCGGCACAATAAAGTCTCTGAAAAAGGCGTCCACATAGTCTGACCGGACCTGCATACTGCCATTCGCAGCTAACTGATCGACCAGCACAACATCTGACGCGCGGGCGATCCGGTAGAGCGTTGATTGCCGCCTGATAAACCACGGACCGGCAGGCCGGTTTTGTTTATCAGGTATAACCTTCTGTCCGTCAATCATAAAGTATACTTCCAGAATGGTCATGCCATCTTTTTCCCGCAGCGTGATGTGGGGCTGAACCGGCTCCGGTGCGAGCTGAACCGGCTCAAGACTGCCGGCACTCAGATAATGGCTTTCCTTCGCCAGAAACAGGCGGGAGACGGCCAGTAACGGATGAAGGACCTGCATGAAACCAGACTCCCATTGCCGGGCATATTCGGTGGCTTCGGCGGTCATCATGACATGTCCGGACGTGTAATAATAGCCGGAAAGCAGGTTTTTTTTCTGGAGTTCGCTGTTCAGTGTGCTGCTGTTGAACTTACCGCTCAGGGTGATCAGCTCCGATTGGGCTTCGGTAATAACCGGCATCCGGTCAAATCCGCCGTAGCGCACTTCTTTGACCGACGTTAATTTCAGCGTTTTCGGCGATTCATTGGCAAATGCCGGTATAATCTCCAGACTGGGAATGGAGCCTGCCGGGCCGGGGCTGAGTGCATACAGGAGGATTGGCTGGTTGCGGCTCTCTGCCTGGCCCGCCGGTGCTTTCAGACCAGTTTCGGGAAGTCTGAACCGCTTGCCCAGCAACGCCCAGTTCTGATTAACTTTCTGAATAGACGGGTCAAGTACAATAAGACTCAGCTCATCGCCGGCATCAACTTTAAAGTCAAATTTTCCTTTCAGATTATCGCTCATGGAAAAGCCATATTCTGCCAGTAACTTATTTTTGTCAGCAGTCCAGTCACGGTTGATCGCCATAAGCGGGCGTTTCCCGTACGTGTTCCGGAGAAACTGCAGAGCTACCAGTTTATGGGCACAAAGCGGCTGAAACTGTTCGGTATTACAGGAGCATGAGGTATGGATTGTATCGGCATTGACCTGCGACAATCGTACCGTAAAGTTCTCTTTCTTGTAGCTGACAGTCAATTCGGCCGATTGGCCCTCTGAACTCTTGAGTGTGATGAGTTTGATTGAAGTCCGGAGTTTCCAGTCGGCTTCGGTTACCAGTAACTGTAGGTGGATATCGTCAACGACAGGCAGTTTAACCGTTGAATCGAGCATGGAAAGCAGCTTCGGTGGTTCGCTGATCATCGGGGCCAGCGCGAGCCAGGCCGCTACCTGATGTTTACAGGCAGGCCCCCAGTTATAGGGACAGCTACAGGCCCCGGCAGGAATATGTCCGGGCATAAAGTTTCGCAGCAGAACGTGGTATTTTGAGGTGCTGTCGTCACTTTGTACGCGGAATTCTGCCAATCCGGAAGCAGATGTGTCGAGCCTGTTTAATTTATACCGCCCCTGATTAAAAATGCGCTTTCCACGAGTTATAATT
>CBDFHU010000084.1:0-2500 GCA_965247375.1 Arsenicibacter sp. | reverse complement strand
AGACAGGGCGAGGGTGTAAGCCGACGCTGAGGCAGACATGCCCTCGGCCGAAGCCTCGGGCGCAATTTGCGTTCAAAGATTCGATGGTTCACGGAATTCTGCAATTCACACTACGTATCGCATTTCGCTGCGTTCTTCATCGATACGGGAGCCAAGATATCCGTTGTTGAGAGTTGTCTTTGGTTTGAGTGGACAGGCGGACGAGCCGACTGCCACGATGGCTTCAGAGTGAGTTGAGGTTTGGGGTGGGTTGAGTTAGATACAATTACCGACGCCAGTTACTCCAAAGGAGAATCCCCGAAAAAGGAGAAGCCCGCATGTGGAGAGGGCGTCCGCCGGACCTGACGCTGCGGCTCAGAGGAGCCACAACCAGGGGACCGACGCTCGTCGTCTCACCGAAGTGAGACAGCACGAGGGAGACGGGTGGTTACCAGGGTGGATTCGATCGATTCAATGATCCTTCCGCAGGTTCACCTCGGTGAGTCCAGACTGGAGGCTTGATCGCCCTCGAATGGATCGCTCCATCGAGTTCTACCCAGTCCCCTCTAGGCTCTCCTCTCGAATAGAGATTCCTCCTAGAGGCACGCCTCTCGGCGGGGCCCGACTATATCTTAAGCCAAAAAGGAAATGCAATCGATGAGATTTCCAGTTCGACCCGCCCACATTTAGTCTGTGAACTGCATGCCTATGCAACCGATACCACCGATTCGATTGCACTTAGCACTTGGCTGCCCATTATCCCTATCCCACTGGGTTATTACCATACCCACGACTTTCACCGTGGTGCCACAACCAACTTTCATCGATTGGGCGGTACCAGGGGCCTAGCAGGAGTTCCAGGCAATTTGAGGGTGTTGCCTCGGTCGATTGGAGCACCCAATCGAGTCGAGACTAGCAGGAACCCTTTTCAGGCCTGCTTTTATCCGCATGGCAATGACTGGGGTGGGGCCCTGAGGGGTCCCCACCAACCTACGGAAACCTTGTTACGACTTCTCCTTCCTCTAGGTGGGAGGGTTTAATGAACTTTTCGGCGGCCGAGAGCGGAGACCGCCCCCGGTCGCCAATCCGAACACTTCACCAGCACACCCAATCGGTAGGAGCGACGGGCGGTGTGTACAAAGGGCAGGGACGTAATCAACGCCGCATGGATCCAAACGGTAGGCTCAGACGCCCTCGGAGGCTTTCACCATCGAGTATTACACCGTTTCCCAAGGGCTCTCATCTGATGCAAACAACAGAATCCTCCCAAGGGCTCTCCTCTCGGAGGGGGCCGACTATATCTTAAACTTTACTGATGTTCTCAGAGTTTCAAGCAAACAGAAAAGGTGATTGCCCAGCTGGAAGTGATATGGCTCCACGTCACCGCTGACGTGGCAATATGCTGACGTGGCAGTACACGTGGCATCTCATGCTCTAGAAATTTGGAGGTTCCTTTTTAGCTTTTTGAAGAAGAAGTTCCTGACTTTAGCGAGGATTTAGCGTTTGCTTTGCTTTTGTGTTTGAAACTCTGATAGGGTATCAGTCAAGCCCACCCACATTTAGTCTGTGAACTGCACCCATAGAGACCTACCGTAGTAGGCCCCCTTAGGGCTTGGCTGCCCATCATCCCTATCCCACTGGATTTTTACCATGCCTTCGACTTTCATCGAAGTGTAATCAACAGTTTCCCATTGACAACGGTACCAGGGGCTTGGCGGGAGTTCCAGGCAATTTGAGGGTGTCGCCCGAGTCGGGCTCGGGACTAGCGGGTGACCCTTTGCAGGCCCGCTCTTCAGCTCTGCATGATTAAAGCTGATGACTTGCGCTTACTAGGCATTCCTCGTTGAAGATTAATAATTGCAATAATCTATCCCCATCACGATGCAGTTTCAAAGATTACCCGGGCCTCTCGGCCAAGGCTAGGCTCGTTGAATGCATCAGTGTAGCGCGCGTGCGGCCCAGAACATCTAAGGGCATCACAGACCTGTTATTGCCTCATGCTTCCATTGGCTAGTCGCCAATAGTCCCTCTAAGAAGTCCGCCGACTGGCGAGCCAATCGTGACATATTTAGCAGGCTGAGGTCTCGTTCGTTACCGGAATCAACCTGACAAGGCAACCCACCAACTAAGAACGGCCATGCACCACCACCCATAGAATCAAGAAAGAGCTCTCAATCTGTCAATCCTCACTATGTCTGGACCTGGTAAGTTTTCCCGTGTTGAGTCAAATTAAGCCGCAGGCTCCCGAGATACCAAGCATCGATCGAGGCATTTCCTCCACGATCTCAAACGCTTCCAGCTGCCTTAGTGGTGCAAGCACTCCAGCAACTGGCCTGGTTGGTCCAGGGGACTAGCACGTTCCTTAAGCCCGGTCCCAAAAAAGGGACAGAGCCGACACCTTGCCGCGCGTTACGACGGCTCCATCGCTAGAGCTCGCCACGAGATTGGCCCTGGGAGACAGAATCTCCGTCGGCTTCCCTCGTTCCAGGTTGTCTTGCCCCCAACTCCTTGCACTTTGGTG
>CBDFHU010000083.1:0-16361 GCA_965247375.1 Arsenicibacter sp. | reverse complement strand
GAAGAAGGGCTGTTTCTGTATCACAACGGCAAAGCAACCGCCCTACCCGCCATCCGGGACCAGACGTTTGTACGGCTCAATGCCTTACTCTTCGACAAACGGCATACGCTCTGGATCGGCTGTAGCAGCGGAGTCTATCAGTTATCGTTTGCCCAACAGCAACAACTGATACAACAGCCTGATCAGCCCGTAACGCCACGGCCGCTGACCGGCTTTGACCGGTTGGTGCCCAAAGCCCGCGACCGGCGGGTATTTTCGCTGGCGCTCGATGAAGAAGGCAGTTTGTATGTGGGTGGAAAACTGGACTTGTTCCGGTACAGCAACGGAGACCTTACCCGCCTCTGGCAAAGTCCGGACGGCCGCAAAACGGAAATTCAGCACCTGGCTATCCGGTCCAAAAACGATCTGATTTTTTCGGTACATGACCGATTCTGCTATATCCGGCTGCGCAACGGAACTCCTGAAACGTTACTGAAAGGCCTGGTCCCATCGGATGTGATCTGGACGGGGCAGACGTACTGGTTCCTGTCGTACGGCCTCAAACAGCTGCTTCCGGAGCAACAGACGCCCCTTAAACAGCTCGATCTATACGAACGCACGACCAGCCAGCTGAACCGGTTTGTGCTGGACAAAGAAGGTATTTTCTGGATAGCCACCAACGAAGGGTTACTGAAAATCAGGCTCTCTGCCTTTGACCGGATTCCGCTGCCGGCCACCGTCTCGGGCAACGAAATAAATGGTTTCGGCCTGTATAACCATACACTGGTCTTCGGAGGACACCACGGAAATTTATTCAGTTTAGCGTCCGGCCGCGTGTCGGCACTGCTGACGGGTCAGGTGCCGATTGCCGGTATCGCCGGTATACAGCAGGACCGGCGTGGTACACTTTGGATGGCGACCACGTATCAGGGCCTGCTGGCATTTGACGGCAAGCAACCCCGCCATTTTACACTGAAAGACGGGCTGGGCGACGAAGGGTTCAATGCGCTGATTCCGGCTGCTTCAGGTGATTTGTGGGCGGCAGGCGATGTCGGACTGACGCGCATCCGGTACGATAGCCTGAAACAGACGTACACGTTTGCTTTTTTTGAACACCCCACCAACCGCTACCGCTTTACCATTTTTTACAATGGTTTTGAAGCAGCGGACCATACGCTTTGGCTGGCAAGCGACGCAGGCCTTATTTCGTTCCGCGACGGACGGTTTACCAGTCACCGGATCACTCGGCAGGGGCAGCTGGTACGGTCGGTGCAGCGCATTGCCCGCGACCGGCAGGGCAACGTCTGGCTAGCCACCGACGGGCAGGGACTCATCAAAGGCCGGCTGAACGGACAGCAGTTTGCCGTGATCCGGCAATATACCACCGCCGATGGGCTATCTGCCAACAACCTGCTCGATGTCTTTCCCGACAGCGACGGCAACATCTGGACCGGCAGCGCCATCGCCCTCCATTGTCTGACAGCAGCCGGACTGCGTACATTCAGTTTCAGCAATGGTTTTTTCAGTGAATCCTACCAATCGATGCACCTGTTTGAGTACCCGAACGGAACGCTGTATATCGGTACTACGGCAGGACTGCTGCGTTTTTCGCTCAGCCAGCTCCGACAACAACCGCCACCCGCTCCCCTATCGGTCACTGATCTCCGGCTGCTCGGTACCCGGGCTGATCTCCGGCAGTTTTCGGCCGGCAACGATACGTCGGGCCTGCCCCGGCAATTGTGCCTGCCTCCGGAGCAGAATGCTCTCTCGTTTGGTTTTACACTGATGAGTCTGGCCAATCCGGCCTGGCACCGCTACCGGTTCAGGTTACTGGGGGCGGAGCAGGACTGGCGGTTGGCCCAAGGTGCAGACCGGACCGTTACCTATGCCGGGCTGGCATCCGGACGCTATACTTTCCAGGCTGAAGGAATTACGGCCGCCGGTGCACGAAGCGGACTGACCAGCTTTTCGTTTGAAATTCTGCCGCCGGTCTGGCAACGGTGGTGGTTTCTGACCGGTATAGGTGTGCTGTTACTCGGAACCGTAGCCGGTTATTTTACGTGGCGGGAGCGAACCCTGCGGCAGCGTGCCGCTGAAAAAACGCAGATTGCCCGGCTGATTGCCGAGCTGGAGACGCGGGCGATCCGGTCGCAGATGAACCCGCACTTTATCTTTAACTGCCTCAATGCCATCCAGGAATGTATTCTGGCTGACGACACCGACACCGCCTATCGCTACCTGTCGAAGTTTTCGCGGCTGCTGCGGCTGGTACTGGAAGAATCGACAAAAAGCATGCACTCGCTTCAGCAGGAAATCGATATTCTGCGGCTGTATCTTGACCTTGAAGCACTCCGGTTCGGAAGCTCGTTTGCCTACAGACTCCATATTGATGCAGGCATTGAACCATCCTTATATCAGGTACCGGCCCTGCTGCTCCAACCCCTTGACTGAGAATGCGATCCGGCACGGATTACTGCACAAAACCGGGCTCCGGCACCTTGCTATTGACCTGAGCATCGCCCACGGAGGCGGCCTGCAATGTATTCTGGAAGACAACGGCATCGGCCGCGAACAGGCTGATGCGCTGAACCAACGTTCTGCTGCTTACCGGCAAAAAACGTCCAAAGGACTGGCTCTCACCCACGAACGGCTTACGTTACTCGATCAATCGGGAGCAGGTAAGGCCACCATGCAGATTGATGACCTGGTCAGTCCTGACGGTACGCCCACCGGTACCCGCATTACCATTACCTTGCCACTCATTACGGCCTTCGATGCCGGTTTACCCGCCCAAACACCCTGACAGCCTATGTATCGTGCTCTTGTGATCGACGACGAACCCCGTGCCTGCCACATTCTGGAAATTCTGGTTAGTAAGTACATTCCCGAAATTACCCGGTTCCGGCGGGCAAGCACCCCGGCAGAAGGTGTTTCGCTGATTCAATCGATGCGGCCGCATCTTGTGTTTCTGGATATTGAGATGCCGATGCAGAACGGGTTCGACGTGCTCAACGCGATTGACGACATCGATTTTGAGGTCATTTTTACGACCGCCTATTCACAGTTTGCGCTTCAAGCCATCAAGGTCAGTGCCCTGGATTATCTGCTGAAACCGATTGATGTGGATGAACTGCGGCTGGCTTTCGACAAATTTCTGCGGAAACAAACCGAAACGCTTCGTCCCGGAACCCTGATCCGGAATCTGGCCGAAAACCTGTCAGTGAGCCACGCCGGTCAGCAGCGGCTGCCGATTTCAACCACAGAAGGGCTGCATTTTCTGCCCATCGCCGAAATTATCCGCTGCGAAGCGTCGAGCAATTATACCTTTTTTCACCTGACCGGCAACCGGCGTTTCTGTGCGTCGAAAACCCTGAAGGAATTTGAAACCATGCTGAAAGATCATGACTTTGTACGGGTACACAAGTCCCATCTGGTCAATATGCAGTTTGTGCGGCTGATTGATCCGGCGGGCGTTATCCATCTGACCGATAATACGCAGCTGACGATGTCACGCCGGCAGCGGAAACGGCTGAATTGATGCCGGTATGCCTTTTTACGGCAATGCCTGCCAGCACTGGAACAACGCGCGCGGCACATGGTAACACCCTTTCCATTTTCCGCCCTTGAGCGGCAGTAACACCTCGCCCCGGCGATTCAGGTATCCGTACCATTCTCCGTGTTCCGGGTCCGGGAAATGCGGCCAGGTGTAGGTATGGACCCGTTCAAACCATGCCCAACAGGCCTGATTACCCGTCAGCTGGTAGCCTTTCAGCAAGCTGATTAGTGTTTCGGCATGCACCCACCACAGTTTCTGGTCCCATTCGAGCTGCTGAGGCGGATGGCCGCTGGCATCCATAAAGTACAGAATAACCGCCAAACGGCTCATCCCGGGCGTATTGCAGGGTATCGAGGGTGATCGTAACGGCGCGGTCAAGCAAGGCGCGGTCGTTGCGCCGGACCGCCAGATCCATGATAAACCACATCGCTTCGATAGCATGCCCCGGATTCAGCAGCCGGCCTTCGAAGTAGTCAGAGCCCTTGCCGTCGGGCGTAACGTTTTCGCGGATCAAACCCGACGCCGGATCATAAAACACGTCCATCACCTCATGTATGCACTCATCAATAGTCTGTTCGACGAGGGGTTTGTCGAGCAGGTGCTCTATTTCCAGGGCTAGATTGCACAGAATCATGGGCAGGGCAAAGTTCTTCAGCGGCCGTGTGCCAGGTACTACCTTGTTCCAGCTCCCCTTCGTACTATCGCGGCGGACCAGAATCTGCCGGAATGTGGTGGCGGCCAGTTGAGCCTGTTCTTCGCTGCCCGTCGCCAGCGACAGTTGTCCGAAGGCCATCGTCGCAAAACAGTCGGAGAAAATGTTGTAGGGCTGTACCAGCGGCCGGCCCTCTCGGGTCAGCGAAAAATACCAGCTCCCGTCGGCCGCCCGCGCGTGTTTTTTCAGAAAATCAGCTCCGTGACCGGCCATATCGAGCCAGTCGGGGCGTTTCTCCAGCCTGTTATACAGCATGGCAAAGGTCCAGACCTGCCGCGCCTGCAACCAGACAAACTTATCGGTATCAAACACTTGTCCCTGCCGGTCAAGACAAGTCAGGAAGCCGCCGTACTGCGTATCAACCGAGTGCCGCTGCCAGATGAGCTCATTTTTTTGCCCGATATAAAACGTTTACACAACCCTGAGATGCATCCGAAAAAAAGCCTTTACCCCTGGATTGTTGTTGGCCTGCTGTGGTTTGTGGCCATGCTGAATTACCTCGACCGGCAAATGCTGGCGACATTGCCGAACTGCAATCGGCAACCAGCTTTGGCAACCTGATGGCCGTTTTTCTCTGGATTTACGGACTCATGAACATGACCGGGGTTTTCGCAGGGGCGTTTATCACGAACCGGCCTGGCAAGTCAACCGATGCCGGACAACCGGGCAGCAGTTTTGCCATGCTGTCAGTAATTGTGTTACTGGCCCTGATTATATCGTTGTATTCACTGCGCCCTAAAACAGCGGATGCAGGTTAACGCTAGCCTAAACGGCTCTTTTTCAGGTAAATAAATTCCCGTTTGGCGTCAATGATCAGGTTTAAAGCGTTTCAGCAGTTCGCCACCCATGATACTCATTTGCTGACGACCGAGCGCCCCCTTGAAAAAACCGGCCGACACATTGGTAATGGTCTCATTGCCAACGACAAACGCAGGCAAAATTGCCTTTTGTGTTTTGATCACGTTCCCAAACGAGTCTTTCAGCTCTTTTTCGTCGGTGATGGTAAGCTTTTCGGACAGCTTATGATCGCGGGTAAACTGATCATCGAACAGCAGCGCCCCTGAATAACCGGAATGCAGTAAAAACCGGTTGGTGACGGTTTCTCCTCCCACCAGGCAACCACCTTCGAGAAACAACATATCGTCGCGGAAGGTCAGCGGCTGTTTTTCGTTGTGTTTTATCTTGCGGGGCAAGGCATTATGGATCACAAGCCGGCTTTTATCGAAGTCGATCTCAATGACTTTACCGGCAAACAGGTCGATACCAAACTTTCCGTCGGTTTCCGGACCGGAGTTTTTGTTTTCCCAGATTGGCGTATCCGGCCACGACTGTCCGCCGATCTGCACCAGGTTCTGCTTACTAAACCGCGATGTATTCTGACTGCCACCCCAGCTTTTTACGGTATCGGCCCCGCTGAATACGAGGCTTTTGGCCCGCGCCAACGCTTCGTCTGTCAGCGTAACAGCGCTGGCGGCGGTATGAAACATCAGCTGGACGGTATCTTTTCCGTTCAGAACTACCTTGACGGATAGGTTATTATGAGATGTCAGCCGGAATGGAATGACATTTACCGGTTTTGGGTGCTGAGCAAAGGCGAAGACCGGCAGCAGGAAGAGGAGCGTAATGTATTTCCGCATAAGGGATGGCATAAACCAGTGGTGGCACGAACGGAGGGCCGTCCCCTCAGCTTCGTGCCACCGCTATATATATTGAGACGCAAGATGTTGCGTCTCTACTTTTTGGAACCGAAATAAAGGCTTACGAAGCCGGACGTGAAAAAGCTGCGGTTCTGGGCGCCGGGCATAATCACAATTTTCTGCGGGAATGCCTCGGCCAGGAAGCCGATTTCGAGGCCCGTTGTATTGTTGCGGAACGCACTCAATTCAAAGCTGACAGCGGCTTTTACGTTGACGCCTACCGTGAATTTCGACTCGCCGAAGCCCTGGAAAAACCCGCCTGCCCCACTGATGCTGCTGGAGTTTTTAACGGCTGTTGCATACGAAACGGTACGGGTCCGGTTGCCTTCCGAAATTTCTACATAGTATGGCTTGATGATGCCCAGTGAAGGCCCTACGGCAAAAATCCCGTTAATGGTGATGCCCTCATCAGCCGAGCGCTGAAAAAGCGAAATCTCCCGCCCGTATTGCGGCCGGATCACAAACAGGTAGTTTTCTTTCCCGTACGTAAACCGCGTACCCGAGTAGCTTGCCATCTGTGCAATCTCTTTCGGGTGCTTTACGTTTACCGCTTCAATGGCCAGATACCGGAACTGCTTTTTACCCAGAAATGTCCCCGGCAACAGCTTCGACTGCCGGAATACAAACCCGCCGAGCAAGCCCGCATTTGTATTAGTGGTAATCCCCAATGACGTTACGGAATGGTAATTATCATCGTCGCTGTCAGCTGGCTTTACCTGTCCGTTCGCACTACCCGATGCCAGCAGCCCTAAGGTAACCGCCACACACCACCATTTGTATATCGTTTGCATTACAGTAGAATTCAACGAATAAAAATAATACTTTCTCTTTTATATCCAATACAAGTGCCCCGGCTTTCAACCTAACTGGCTTTTAAGGCGTGTAAGTTTGTAAGTCTGGGTAATGAATCCCTATTTTTACCCATAATCTTACTAATAACCTCGGCGACCTGCACATATGGCAACCATTCATATCAATTACATCGGCGACTTACGCACAGAATGTACACATCTTCAGTCGGGAACGCTCATCAATACCGACGCGCCGACCGACAATCAGGGCAAGGGCGAAGCATTCTCACCGACTGACCTGGTCGCTAATGCGCTGGGCACCTGCATCATCACCACCATGGCGATTTTCGGCCGCCGCGACGGTGTTGACCTGACCGGCAGCGAAATGGCAGTAACCAAAGTAATGTCAGCCGACGCTCCCCGCCGGATCAGCCGGATCGAAGTAGCACTGACACTGCGGACAACCACTGGCCTGCCGGAAGAAGCGATCCGGACCAAACTCGAAAAGATTGCCCATACCTGTCCGGTGGCCATCAGCCTACACCCGGATATTGTACAGGACGTAAAAATCGGCTGGGACGTTGCGGAAACCGTTTGATTTTAATCTGTATCTATAACGCGGCCGCCGCCGTCAGGCATATAATCCTGACGGCGGCGGCCGGTCTTTTTCTGTTTATTCCGGTACAACGCCAATCACCTGCCTTTTCCGCAGCAGATAGGTGAATATCGTCGTACTGCCGTCCTTATCGGCGCTGACCGCCGTTGACACAAGGTCCCAACCGTTTCTGACCATAAAATTCAGCGCATCCATGGTCGAATTAAAGATGATTGGCTTACGGTCTTCGCCCGCAATCTCTGTTTTCCGCCAGTTTGGCCGTCCACCCTGTCCATAATCAATCCAGGCAAATGACCGGGAGAGCAATGTCGGATTGGTCGCAAACAGCTGGCAATACTGAATATCTTTCTGATTAATATTCTCGCCGTCTACATACACCTGCGCCGACGCACAGACCGCCCAGATGCAACAAATTGCCGTTATAAAGACTCTTTTCATATATGAATGATACGTTGAGGTTCTAAATATAGGCAATAAAACAGCTTACGCGTACGGAGCCGCAACAGGAAAGCTATCGCCAATCCGGAATTTATAAACAATTGCTTGCGCGTACGGAGCCGCAAGATGTTGCGGCTCTACGGTCAGGATTTTTTGCGTTTGCTGCTGATATCTTCGATGGCATTGACCAGGCGGTCCAGGTCGCGGGTGGAGGTATAGATATGCGGTGTTACCCGTACACCTTTGATGTTCTCCCATTCGATACCCACCGTATGGATTTTATGCTGGTTAAACAGCGCCCCGTCTACTTCCGAGGGCTTCATGCCATCGATGGAGAACAAGGCCACGCCACCGGCATATTCCGGTTTCAGCGAGGTGTGCAGGCGCACGCCGGGAATGTTTTTCACCCGTTCGGCCCAGTAATTTTTGAGGTAATGGACGCGGGCAAATTTGCGGGCGGTACCAATGCCTTCGTGGTAGTCAACGGCGGTACCGATGGCCATTTCCGACGCAAACGAACGAGTGCCGAGGCTTTCAAACTTGCGGATATCCGGCCCGTCGGGCTCATTGTTCGACAACAGCGCCCAGACGTTTTTGATCTTGTCTTTCCGGACATACATCAGGCCGCTGCCAAACGGTGCGCAAAGCCATTTGTGCAGACTCGACGCAAAATAATCGCAGCCCAGATCGGGGATTTTGAAATCGAACAGACCAAACGTGTGGGCACCATCGGCGATTACCTCAATACCGCGTTTGTGCGCTTCGTCAGCAATTTTCCGGACCGGTGTAATCTGCCCGACCCAGTTGATGAGGTGGGTGATGTGTACAACCTTCGTTTTTGACGTGAACGCTTTGGTATATTGTTCGACAAAATAGTCATCATTTTCCTGCGGCAAATCGAGGTTCAGGTACACCAGTTTGATCCCGTCCCGCTTTTCGCGCTGCTTCCAGGCGTTCAGCATGTTGGGGTAATCCTGTTTAGTGAGCACTACCTCATCGCCCGGCTTCAGATTCAGGCCGAAAATAACGGTATTCAGCCCCTCGGTCGCGTTCCGGTTGATGGCGATTTCGTCGGCTGAGCAGCCTGCCAGATTCGCCAGTTTACTCCGGAGCGACTCACGCCCCTGGTCCAGAATCCGCCACATGTAGTACGAAGGTGCCTCGTTGGCGTACTGATAAAACCGGATGTGCGCATCCTGCACAATCTTTGGCTGCGGGCAAACACCCCCGTTGTTCAGGTTCAGGATGTTTGGCGATACCGTGTAATCGGACTTGATCCATGCCCAGAAGTCCTCGTCCTGCGCCAGTTGTGCCGCACTCAGATGGGCAGGCATATGCCGTTGCAGATTTTCTGCATAGGCTTCCGGCATGAATCCCGGCAGGGTAATGGCGCTGGCCGCAGCAGCCCCCGCCTGACGAAAGAAGGAACGACGAGTAGACATGATTCAGGTTTGTATAATGTTTGTGATCAGTAGTTAAGTAAATCTACTGTTTTTGACCGGCAAACGTACTATTTCATTGGCAAAAGATTTCATTTGTCGGCTGTAAAACCAGTATTTTACCAGTTCATCCAAATTTTTTACCAGTTTACGCCTGTGTTTGGCATTGATGTTTTTCTTCGTGAGCACACCGGTCTGAAAACCAGACGCATTGGCCTGATAACCAATGATGCCGTCACTACCCTCGACCTGATACCTGTGCGGCAGGCATTGCTGGAAGCCGGCTTCCGGGTAGACCTACTGTTTTCGCCGGAACATGGGTTGCAGGCGACCGGTACTGACGGGGAAGCCCAGCCCCATACGAACGACTACCTGACCGGTCTGCCGGTCTACAGCCTGTATGGACCGGGATTGGGGCCACCAGAAGGTGTGCTGCACCAACTGGACCTGCTGTTGTTTGATTTACCCGACATCGGCAGCCGGTTTTATACCTACATCTGGACCCTGTCCTATACGCTCGAAGCCTGCGCCCGTACCCGGACTCCGCTGTGGGTGCTCGACCGGCCCAACCCGCTCAGCGGCCGCCGGTCGCTCGCCGAAGGACCTATGCTTGACGAAGCGCATCTATCGTCGTTTATCGGGCGCTGGGCGATTCCGGTACGGCATTCGATGACCATCGGTGAGCTGGCCGTTTACTGGCAACAGCACCGGAAAATCGACGTTGATCTGACGGTTGTGAAGACTGAAGGCTGGCCACGGGAGGTGTTTTTTCATAATCTGGGTATTCCGTTTGTTCCGACCTCACCCGCTATTCCGACGGCAGAAACGATGTTCACCTATCAGGCGCTCTGTTTTCTGGAAGGCACAAATTTGTCGGAGGGGCGCGGAACCGCCTATCCGTTCCGCGTGTGCGGCGCCCCGTGGGTCGATGGTGTGCGGCTGGCCCGGGCTTTTAATGAGCTGGAACCGGCGGGTATACGGGCGAGAGCCCTGTTTTTCACCCCGCTGGACGGCAAGTTCACACGGCAACTGTGCCAGGGAATTATGTTGCACGTCACCGATTATGCCACCTTCCGGCCGGTACAGACGGGGCTGTCCCTGATTTATCTGCTACGGACGTTGTATCCCGACCAGTTTGCCTGGGCACCCTATCCTACCCACGTTAACCTGACCGGCGCCAATCACTTTGATTTGTTGACGGGACAAGCCAGCGTCCGCCGGCACCTGGAACAATCGCCGGAAACCTTTCTGGCCGCCCTGCCTGCTATGCTTGCCGTGCCGAAATGGGGAAATATGCTTTAATCTGTACGGGCGACCCCACGTGGTCGCCCTTTTGTTAATAAAAGGCGATCACGTGGGATCACCCCGACGGGATTATGGCTGATCAAAATACCCGTTCGCCGCCAACCCACGTTTGTTTTACCTTGACGGCCCGTAGTTGCTCGTTCGGGATTTTCATAATGTCCTGCGCCAGCACGACAAAATCGGCCTGCTTACCGGTGGCGATACTGCCGCGCAGGTGATCTTCAAAATTGGCATAGGCTGCCCAGCGCGTCATGGCCAGCAACGCCGACTGCCGGTCAACGGCGTTTTCCATCTGATAACCGCCGGCCGGATAGTTTTTCGCATCCTGCCGCGCTACCGCCGAATGAAAACCGAACAACGGATTCACGGCCTCCACCGGAAAGTCACTACCAAACGTAATCAGGTTGTTTTGCTTCATGAGGTCGTTAAAAGCATACGCGCCTTTAACCCGGACATTACCCAACCGGTCGGCGGCCCAGTACATATCCGACGTCGCGTGGGTTGGCTGTACCGACGGAATCACCGAATACAGGCCGAATTTCTGAAAATCCTCGGGCGATACCACTTGGGCGTGCTCAATCCGCCAGCGACGGTCGTTTTTGGTTTTCAGGAGCTTACCGTACAAATCCAGAATCAGGTGGTTAGCCGAATCGCCGATGCAGTGCGTATTGGCCTGAAATGGACTACCGGCAATCTGGGTCAGGATAGTTTCCAGCTCCTTCGGCGACAGCAACAGAAATCCGGCCGTTTCGGGGCGGTCGCTGTAGGGTTTCCGCAGGCAGGCACCCCGCGAGCCCAGGGCCCCGTCGGCATACAGTTTAAATGACTTCACGGTCAGGCGGTCGGTTTGGTAAGGGCCTTTTTTGAGGTAGTACTCAATGTTCGGCAGGCCCATCGAAATCATCACATAATCGCGGATTTTCAGCTTATTCTCGTTTTGCAGCTTCTCGACCAGTTCAATGTCTTCACGGTTCAGACCGGCATCCGACACCGAGGTCAGCCCCAGCGAGAAACAAACCTGCTGCGCCGCCAGCAACATCCGCGACTTATCGGCCTCATCGGGCTTCGGAATTACCCGTTTGATGAGATTCATGGCGTTATCGACCAGCACACCGGTCGGGTCTGTACCTTGCAGCACCACTTCGCCGCCGGCCAGTTTAGAACCAGCCGTTATTTTGGCCAGCTGAAGCGCCTTCGAATTAACCAGCAAGGCATGGCCGTCGATACGAGTCAGCGCCACGGGAATATTCGGGAAAGCAGCGTCCAGCTTTGCTTTGGTCGGGAAGCCGCTCACCGGCGAATCGGCTTTCGGCCAGTCGTTCTGGTCCCAGCCACGGCCGGTGATCCACATGGCATCCGGGTGCTGCTGCGCATAGGCTTTCAGGCGGGTGATCACCTCATCGTACGACGCAGCATCAACCAGATCGGCCTGATCCAGCTTTTGCCCAAGGCCCAGAAAATGGGCGTGTGGATCGAAGAAGCCCGGATACACCGGTGCCCCGCCCAGATCGGCCGTGCTGTCGGCATCGAACTTCGCCGTCAGGTCGGCGGTTGTACCCACGGCAATAAAATTCCCGTCTTTTACGGCAAACGCCTGTGCAGTCGTAAACGACGAATCGGCCGTGTAGACCGTGGCATTGGTTACGAGTAAATCTGCTTTTTCTTTGGATGAGCAACCGGCCACTACAACGGCCAGTGCAAAAAGCGACGTAGCGATTTTTTTCATAGTCTTGATGAATGCCATCCAAATTACGCAAAATGGCAACATCCAGAGGTGCGGGGCCGTTTGAAAACGCGTATTTCGCCGGAATCTTACCGCTCCTTACACAAAATGTCCCTGCCGGCCGTATACGAATAAACGGTCAGCAGGGACGGATTCGCAGAAACTATGGTCTGACTGTCTTAATAGCCGGGATTCTGAGCAAATGTTCCCGGATTATTATACACATCAATTTCTGACTGCGGAACCGGATAAATCAGCCGGTTGGCGGGTACCGTGATTCCTGTCACTTTGATGGCGTCAATCGCTTTCCCGGTCCGGATCAGATCAAACCAGCGCTGACCTTCAAGCGGAAATTCCAGCCGGCGCTCAGCCAGCACCGCTTCACGGAACGCGGCCTGTGTCGGTAGCTGTGCGGCCGTATAGGTGGCTACCCCTGCTCTTGTACGGATCTGATTCAGAAGTTGCAGCGCCTCTCCGCCAGCCTGATAACCCGCTTCGTTGAGGGCCTCTGCAAGCGATAATACTACATCGGCATACCGCAGCACAGGATAGTCGTTGCCGACATCGTTGGTGGCCGAAACTTCATCGTAATACTTCCGGGGCACGACGTTGACATTGCTTGGCACAGCGACCTGAGCAATCAGCGGTAACCGCTTATCTTCAGCCGCATACGCCGACCGCAGCGTTTTTTCGATGTTGTCGCCGATATTAGTACCAAACCACAGCCCGTGGCCTTCGGACACACCGCCCACCCCTTTCCGGAACTTAACCGCAAAGACAATCTCGGCGTTATTCTTGTTGGATACCGTAAATACGTCGGCCACATTTGGCAGCAGGCGGTAGGTGTTGCTGTTCACAACTTCCCGCAATACCTGCGCGGCCTGCGTGTATTTCTGTTCCGTAATCAGGACCTTACCCAGCAGGGCTTTGGCCGCGCCCGAGGTTGCCCGGCCTACATCCGACCCGGTATAAGCGGCCGGCAGATTCGCAGCGGCGGCGGTCAGATCCTTTTCTATAGCCGCATAAATATCCGGTACCTCATTCCGGATGTATGCGCGGGCTTCAGCCGTACTGCCGGCTTTCAGTACCAGCGGTACTTTACCCCACAACCGCACCAGATTAAAGTAAGACAATGCCCGGATAAACTGTGCTTCGCCCGTATAGCGCGCTTTCAGCGTTGCATCAAACGAGATGGCATCAATTTTATCCAGAATTAAATTTGTCCGGTTAATTCCCGTGTAGAGACTACCCCAGGTATCGCGCAGAACGGTATTGGTGGTTGGTTCGATAAACCGGTCTATGTTGTAGCGCAGGCCGGCATTCGACGACGGATCGTTATCAAGAACATTATCGCTCCGGGCTTCGAGGAGTGTGTTAAAATCCCCGCCGTACTGATTTGCCGACTGCAAGGCATCGTAGGCACCGTTGACGGCATTGCCGAAGTCATTCGCCGTCCGGTAAAAGTTATCGGCATTCGGCTGCGATTGTGGGGTCAGATCCAGAAATCCGGATGTACAGCCGGTCAGTAAAGCAGAAACAGCCATGGCCAGGCCGGCGTTTCGCAGCATATAGCGTGTTGTGTGTTGCATGGGAGATCAGAAGCTGAGGTTAAGGCCGATAGAGGTAGTGCGGGCAATAGGGTATGTACCGTAATCTTCCCCGGGCGACAGGGCATTGTCCGGCCGGGCGCTCACCTCAGGGTTATAGCCGCTGTATTTCGTAAAGGTGAACGGATTCTGGGCCGTAACATAGAGGCGGACCCGGTTCAGCCGTAACCGCTGCAGCAAGGCTTTTGGCAAGCTATACCCCAGCGTCAGCGTACGGATACGCACAAAAGACCCGTCTTCGATATGCCAGGTGGAAATTTCCCCGTTAGAGCCTGTCGCCAGCCGGTTTGCCCGGTTGACCAGCCCGTTGCCGGGGTTAGTGTCTGACTGCCACCGGTCAAGCGCGCCGCGGAACTGATTCCCGTTGCCTTCGGAGTTGTAGATATACCGCCGGATCAGGTTCAGGATCTTATTGCCCTGCGTTCCCTGCACGGTAACCCCAAAGTCAAAATCGGCGTAAGACAGATTACTGGTAAACCCGAATGTATATTTAGGAAAGTAGCTTCCGGTCACTGTCCGGTCGCTGCTAAAGTCGATTTTACCGTCCTTGTTTATATCGACAAACCGGAAATCACCGGGTTTGGTGGTCGATGTATGCGGATACGCGTCTACGGCGGCCTGGTTCCGGAAAACACCATCGACCTGCATGGTCCAGTACTGTCCGATCGGCTCGCCGATACGGGTGATGAACTGGGCACCTGCAACACCGCCTGAAACAATGATCGGATCACCGGAAGGCCCCAGCGCTTTTACTTTATTTTGATTGGCAGCAATATTGGCACTCGCATTCCACCGTAAACGCCCGAAGGTTTGGCGCGTTCCGAGCGTAACCTCAATTCCCTGGTTATTGACCTTACCGATGTTCTGTAGTTCCGTACTGAACCCTGACGCACGCGGGACCGGCACGTTTAACAGCAGGTTAGACGTATTGGCGTTGTAATAATCAACGGTCAGCGTGAGTTTCCTGCGGAAGAATTCAGCGTCAAACCCGACATCCAGCATGGCCGTTGTTTCCCATTTCAACCGGTCGTTGGCAGAATTTCCCGGCGCTAACCCGCTGACGAGCACATCAGATCCCAGAATATAATTCTGGTAGTTCAGCAGACTGACAGAGCCATAATTCGGAATCTGGAAATTTCCGGTGAGACCGTAGCTGGCCCGGATCTTCAGGTCATTCAGCCACGATGAATTCTTCAGAAACGACTCCTGCGAGACATTCCAGCCAGCCGATACACTCGGGAAATAGCCCCAGCGGTTAGCCGCCCCGAACCGCGATGATGCATCGGCCCGGATCGCCCCCGACAGCAGGTACTTTCCCGCATAATCGTATTGAACACGTCCCAGATACGACAACAGTGACCATTCCTGAATGTCGGAACCACCTGCTGATACCTGTCCGGCATTCAGGGTCTGAACCAGGTCATTAGGAAAATTGGTGGCCGTTAGCTCAGTAGCCGTCCGGCGGTCTTTCTGGGCCGAGAAACCGAGCAGGGCCGACACATTGTGCTGCCCGAACGAACGGTTGTAATTCAGGGTATGTTCAATCAGCCAGTTAATAGCATTCTGGGTACGGGAAAAGCCGGTCGGTATAGACGGCCCCTTACGGTCACGGATTTCAACCGTAGACGGCCGGTAGTAATCACGCTGGAAGTTGTTGATATCGCCCCCAAGGCTCAGCCGGTACGAGAGACCGGTAGTAATATCATACTGGGCATACGCATTCCCCAGCAACCGCAGCTGGCCGAGTTTATCCTTTACCTCGTTGGCGATTGCCACCGGATTCAGAATCGACGTAGCACCGTAGCCCCAGCCGTTGGCGTCGAAATTATACGTGCCGTCGGGATTATAAACAGGCCAGACCGGCGCCATCTGCACCGCCAGGCCAATAATGCCATCAGCCAGGTAAGGACCTTCAGCCTTGATCAGATCGTGATATGAATAGGATGGGTTCAGGTTAAAGCCGACTGTCAGCCGGCCGCTTTTGATGTCCAGATTTGCCCGGGCACCATAGCGCTTATACCCTGAGTTGATGACAGTCCCCCGCTGATCCAAATAATTACCGGAGACATAATAACGGACATTGGCATTCCCCCCGCTAATCGATAAGGTATGGTTCTGAACAGGTGCCTGCCGGAAAATTTCATTCTGCCAGTCAGTGTTTGTTAACCCGGACTGCCCTGACAGGTAGGGCACAACCTGAGGCGGGATCAGTGTACTGGGCGCACCAACACCCCGTTGCCGTACATCATTGGGGTCCGTAATTTTTCCGGTCGGGTTACGGTCTATGTAGGCATTATTTTTGGCTTCGGCATTTAAGGTAGCATATTCATAGGCGTTGAGCAGATCAAGTTTTCTGGAGACGTTCTGAACGCCTGCATAGGTATCGTAGCTTATGGTTGTCTTGCCTTCCTTACCGCGTTTGGTGGTCAGCAGCACTACCCCGTTGGATCCCCGCGAGCCATAAATTGCGGCCGCAGAAGCATCTTTCAGCACTTCAA
>CBDFHU010000082.1:0-125978 GCA_965247375.1 Arsenicibacter sp. | reverse complement strand
TGAGCTCTATGTCAAGTCTGCCGGCGGATTTATTGGCCTCCGTAAAACCTGGTAACACTTCGTTCAGATCCGCATTTATGCATACACCCGTTTACCGTCATTCTGCTCATCCTGTTATCTTGTCGAACTATAGTTAGCTCGTTCGGGCAAACAGATACCACCCTGAATCTAGCACAATGGGGCGCTTCTGTGCTTACGGGGCTTAGTAGCCCTGGCAAAACCAATCCCCCATCCACTCATAACCCGCTGGGTATGGAACTGACCTATAGCCGCGTCGGAACAAGCCGGAAAGCCTGGGAGGCCTGTAATTGCTTTGCGAAAACAGGCGTATACGCCAACTACTATCAGCTGGGCAACCCAACCGTTTTGGGGCAAACAGCGGGAGCGGGTATCTTTTTTGAGCCCTTGATTGGCTACCGTCACCGGCTATACGGGTCGGTCCGTACCTCACTAGGTATCTCATATCTCAGCAAGTACTTTAATGCAGAAACCAATCCAACCAATCAGTTTGTCAGTCTGCCGGTTAGCACCATGATTGCAGCCCGCGCCGCCCTGCATTACCGCCTGACACCGAACTGGCAAAGTTTTTTGTCGGTTCAGTTCGGCCATATCTCCAATGGCGGTACCAAACAACCGAATAATGGCCTTAATCTGCCAACAATCGGTATTGGTGTAATTTACAGCCCTTCGCCGGATAAACTACCGGATGGCTTTATACGTAATACGCCAAGTTCATTTAATCGTTGGTTTGCGCGGGCAACGGCTTTTGGGTCTGTCCGTATTCTATCCCGCTTTGACCCCTATGCCAATAAAAACCTATTTAAAGAATAAAGATGAATGGGTGACGAAGATGTGGGGGGCAGACCTGGTTGGTGGGTACCGGCTAACACGGCAGCATGCGATTTCTGTTGGTCTACAGTATATTGAATGATGCCTATCTGAAAACACTCATGCAGGCGCAGCCCGGTTTTCAATACCGGCAGGCATCAGTATTGGCCGGTTATGAATTCTGGTATGGTCGCTTTACCGTCCAGGCCCATTATGCCTGGAACTTTATTTCGCCGGGCTTCAACTTTTATGTCCGCCACTATCATGAGTTTCAGCGATACTCACTGCTCTATCGGTTAAAAAACGGTTTAACCCTTGGCGTTGGGGTACGAGCTGACCGGGCAACGACAAAGGGGTTTCATTTTACTAACAGGCTGGACGCTTTAATCAGAAAATTACTTCATAATCAGTGTTCTTAACTATCCGCTACCGAAGTGCGGTTTTTAATTTGTGCTCTATCTTTCCTATAATAAGCCGGTGTAAATCTTTTTTCTAACTGTATCAACACGGTCTCTTTACGCAGGTGTTGTTCTGCATAGACGACGGGCATTCTTCCGGTACTGAGTCAAATCCGAATATAATGCCTTGTCAATACCTTCCTGTAAAGCTACAGCCGATTCCGGTACCACTAAAATTCCCATCTTATAATCATCTATGACGTCATACAATGTTGTTCCCGGAACAGCCGATACAATAGCACACCCCGCAGCTGATAAAATGCCGGTAAGTTTCGAAGGCAGCACCAGATCGGAAGCCGACTTTTTCTGTAAAACCAGATGGAGATCAGCCGTTGCAAATAACGCAGCTAGTTTTTCATAGGGTTGTAAAGGATAAAAAGTAACGTTTGTCAGACCTTTCTGCTTTACCAGTTCCTCCAGGCGTACTTTGCCACCACCCGACCGCGACAATTAAGAAATGTACATCAGACTGATTGGCGGTATGAGTCGGCTACCTCAATGATTAGCTCCAGACCCTGCTTTTCACCCAGACTACCGGAATAAAGAATCACTTTATCGTCCATCGGAATACCGAATTCGGCCCGCAGCGATGCCTCTTTGGGGAGGTTTCCGAATGTGCTGGTCATCGACCCAATTCGGAAATAACACACATTCCCCGTTAGCTACATTCTTTGCGTTGATCTTCCGGATCATACCCTGACTGATGGTTGATACAACCGCAGAACGCTTCAGAATAAACCGTTCGACACGGAACATCAGGTCTAAAAAAACGTTTGTTGGTCAGCATCCCCAGATCTTTTGCCATATCAATCTGCAGGTCCTGAATGTGGCACCAAAGTGGTACGCCGCGCAGTTGGCTATACAGTACCGGCAACAGACCCAGATGAAAAGGAGGCGACAGGCAGATAACCACGTCGTACCGTTCTTTCACAAAAACGCCGAGCCAGTACCGCAGACTACTAGCTACGAAGGAAAACTCATGGATGATCCGCTTGACGGACGTTACCTGTTGCGGAACATACATCGGACAACGCATTACCCGAACTCCGTTCCGGATTTCAGTTAGCCAGCCTTTTCCGCGATAGCCTTCGTGAACCTGCCATTCCGGGTAATACGGATGGGCCGTAATCACATCAACGGTGTGTCCCTGTTCCACCAGCCATTCGGCCATTTCGCCGGTATATTTTCCAATACCGGTTAGCTCCGGCAGATAATTAATACCATACATCAAAATCTTCATATGCTAACGGATTAAACATTGGTGCGGTGCTTTGACCGGGTTGTATCCTAAATTGTGATTAGTGCTTCTGCATATCGACAACAGCTTTCCCATACGAGTGTACCTGCCGTTGACGCTTTAGTTCGCGCATTTTTATCTGAATCAGAAATTCATAATACGCCATATTGGCGCAGTAAATAAAGCCGGGGACACCTTCCAGAAAACCCAGATTCAGCAGATATGCCTGGGTAAAACGGGAGTAACGGCCAGCCTGGTATGCGGCTAAGCCATGACTTCAATGCCGGATTCCTGACACTTGCATGAGACGAAAAAATGTGCTGAAACGGAGGCTTCTGATTCAGCCGGGCTTTGGCTTCTTCTGTAGAATACCGGTTGTGCCGGTCGATCCACTGACTCCACCCTTTTGAAAAACCATAATGCAGATAGGGCTCTTTTACATAAGCGATTCTGCCATCTACTTTATCTTCTTTCTGACCATGGCCAAAATCCGTAAACCGTGCCCGCCCCTTCCGCATTAATCGGAACTGCCACTTCGGGTAATTATCGCAGTGCTTCAACCATCGTCCATCCAGCATCATTTTCCAGCAGCAGTAATAACCGGCTATTTCATCTGCGGGCTTGCCCGACAGCATCCGTCAATGCTTTTTGAAAAGCAGGCGTCACCACTTCATCCGCATCCAGAAATAATATCCATTCATATTTTACCGGAATTTGTATCCAGCGCATAATTCCGTTGTTGTCCAAAGCTTTTAAATGGATTACTCCATATCTCCACGCCCATACTTTCTGCAATCGATATGGTTGTATCTGTGCTCCCGGAATCCCAGCATGTGAATATCATCGGTCCACAACAACGCACGTAAGCACGTACCTATATCTTTTTCTTCATTTTTTGTAAGTATAATTACCGATATCATTTTCTATATGATCCCATTATAGTGTTTATGCTATGAATGTAGTGCGCTCTTTTAAACGGTTTACATGGATGCCCCGCACAGACCATCCAGGCCAGGCATATCTTTGGTCACAACTGACCGCGCACCGATAACACAACCATCCGCAACTGTAACGCCAGGATGCACAAACGCCTCAAGCGGCGACCCACGCATACGCGCCAATCACAATCGGTTTCGTAATCAGCCGGAAAGCCGGGCAGGTTATAATCGTGAGTACCGGCGCACAAATGTGCCCCCTGCGAGATAACAGCGCGGCGGCCAATGGTAATGGTGCCCTGGCTGTACAGAATAGCTCCGTTACCAATACCGCATTCATCACCTAATCGAATATTCCACGGCGCCCATACTTTTACTCTTGGATAAACATGCACTTTTTCGCCAATTGAAGCGCCAAATAAGCGTAAGAGGAAAGAACGCCATAAATGAAATTGACGTGGTGAATATCGAAACAATAGTATGTAAGTTATAGTCCACAAAACTCTATAGAAACGATTATATAAACGGAAAAAGGGCTGCCTCTGTAACTATCAATACTCATAACTATTTAAAATTGTAATATTTCCAGTAAACTCCTCGAAAATGCATTTAAAGAAAACTTTTTTTCATATAAATCATAAGCATTTGATGACATAATGTCTTTATCTTTTTTTTCTAAACAATACCATTCACATAAAGCTTTAAAAACGCTTTCTTTAGAATCTAAAAAAACTAGACCTGAATTTGAGTTCACAATATCATTATAAATATTTACTTTATCTGATATTAAGACAGGTTTACTACAACTCAAAGCTTCAACAACAACAATCCCAAAATTCTCTTGATGGCTTGGAAGAATAAAACATTCACATTGACAAAAGGCACTCCATTTATACTCATCTAATAAAATATCAGAAAAAATTATATCACAAGATACTGACGCAATATTTTTTATATAACGCCCATAATTAGATTCAATCCCTGGCCCAACAATAACAAGTAAAGGAGCATCAAGATATTTTATTTTAAATTGAATATATGCATCAATGAGAATATCAACACCTTTTTTTTCATCAATTCTACTTAAAAAAAGGAAATATCGATCCTTTTGATCTAAACCAATTAAACGAATATTGCTAATGGCTTTACTTGAAGTTGGTAATATTGGTTGTTCAATACCTAACCCAACGATATATTCACGCTTAGGCGAATAAAATGAAAAAGTTTCGCGTGCATTGTTTCTTTCATTATCACTAGTAAACAGTAATAAATCAGCGAATTTAATGTTAGGTCTCTCAACAAATAGCCAATATATATAATTACGTAAGGTCTTAAAAGGTCTAAGATTAAAACTTTGAAACCAAGGATCTAACATGCCATGTGGAACAACATATAGTAATGGCACTTTATAGCCTTTCTTTTTAAAGCTCTTTAAAACTTTAACTAAACAATAAAAATTATATAGCCAGAGACCGTGGACAAAAATAACATCATAATCTAAAACATTGTTAAAACACCATTTTTTGAAATTTGGATTATATCGCCATGAATTAGAAGCAAGACCTAACGGAACAAATTCAAAGGAAAGATCAGATTTATTAAAAAGGGAAGAAGCATCGAAAGAGACAACTGTATTATCAAAGCTATGAGAGTTTAAAACTTTAACAAACGTTAATACAGCGTTAGTCACACCGCCATGCTTAACATCTAAGCTTGCTACAGAGTGTAGTATTTTCATGTTAAATAATTGATAATGCTTTAGAAACCATAGAATTTAGTTGCAAATTATTATCATAAAATAATTTTGAATTTGAACCAAGTTCAGTAAGGTAAGAAAATGAAATTTGATTTAATGTACTATAACAATCATGAAAATCTTGAAAAAGCAAGCCATTATACTTATCAATTACATATGAATACTCAACACATTGTAAGAAATCTTTACTACGAACAAATGAAAATATAGGTAGGCCATAAGACATAGCTTCTACGATTGAAAGACCTAACCATGCAGGTTGAAAGTATATATCTGATATATAAAAGAGTTCTGCTTTTTTCGAATCGTCGTATAAACTATCGAAATCGTAAACATTTGAATACTTTTTAAAATCCGGTTTATATTTACCAGAACCAATTATAATAAATCCAAATTTTATAGGATCAAGGTTGCAAATTAACTTTTCTAGTATATCAGCTCGGCGGAAATTTGTATTAAATCTAGCACAAAAAATAATAATTACCTCATTATAAATATTTAATTTGTGTTTTAAAACACTTTTATCTTTTTCATTTACATATTTAACAACTTGAACTGTATTATTTAAGGAAACCATTTTCTTATCAGGGAAGTATACCTGCCACATTTCTTTTTCTTTATTAGTATAAAACCAGACACCATCACATAAATATATCATTAATTTAAGTAACAAACTAGGTTTGTTAAATTCATCCAAATACCGCTTAACTGATATCCCATGACCCCATAAAATTATTTTCCTTCTGTGAATTTTTTTTGTTAAAAGAAGTGCCCATGTCGTCAAATGCCCAAAATTTAGCATTAAAACATAAATTGTATATTTTTTCTTAAAAAAAGGCAAGGGATTATAAAACAGGAATGGTTCAAATAATATTGAAAAAATCTTGATAGTATTAAAAGAAGACAAACTAAATTTTCTTTCAATTACCGATTTGTTATCTTCATATACATATACATCAACAGGAATCTTTTGACTTAATAATTTAAAAAATTCTTCTCTATAATGAGCGATAAATGGATGAATCAAAGCAATCATGTACTTATAAAATTTTGGTTAGATCAGCAATGTAAATATTCCTATATCCCTCATGTATGGAATCAAATGCGATCATACTACCATGCATATTCCACCTTGGATGAAGATCACAGTGTAATCCACTTCGAAAAAAAGCCATTTTTTCCAAAGAAAATGATTGTATAACTTTAGGATCAACATCACTCAAAGCATCAGAAATAGAATAATAATCCGGTTTGGTATCAATCATTTGATATTCACCAAGGACAATTTTTTTATTAGTACTGAATTGGAACAAAAACAATTTGCGAATACCATTAGTATCTGGGTAAGTATCGCATATCATCCAATCACGATTAGTGGGGCAAATCATAGGGTGTCCATCTTGATCTAAGGTAGCAATAGGAATCTTTGATGCATGTTTATCAACAGACTCGTCAAGAATTAGCCAGTTATTTAATGAGATTGATGAATTATTGCTTTTTCTGATGAATTTCTTGATAGTCTTCTTACCATAAGATAAAAGAAAACCTGGAATATATTTCAGCAGTACAGAGCTTCGGAAAGTATCGAAAGAAGAATTGATTCTACCCCAAATTAATATCCGAGAATTATCAAGCCAATCAAAATGACTTAAAAAACCAGTGCCCAAGCATTTTAAATTAGTTCCATCTATTTGAATCGTCATTAACCTAGACATTTCACCTCCATCAGCTAATTTATATCTATGTAAAAATGCAAGTCTAGTTTGTTCAGGGTTTAACACTAAATGTGTAATGTAATGATTAAATCCATCAATTTCATTACCTTCAAAATTAGAAACTTGATTTATAGAAATCAATAGTCCATTTTCCTTAGTGTAAATATTATGTTTATAAATTCCAGAGTTCGATGGAGAATTACTTTGTATCGAAGAGTCCTTAATCCCTGTATAACCATACCCACCAACTCTGTGTAATCGCTCATAGTCTATGGTATATGCCCATCCATTATTATCTATTGTATAAATACTATAATTTAAAGTTTCAATAAGACCCGAAGAGTCTAAATCAACAATTTTTGATATCCAACTTTTATTGCTTTTATCATTGTATATAAATTTATCTTCTTTACCAATCCATTGCTGTCTCGAGCCTTGTGGATAATTAAATGCACATGTAGTAGCAACTTTTATAAAAACGTCTTCAAGAAAATAGCCGACATCACACTTTTCGTCGCTGACAGGTGGAGAATTGATAGATTTAGCTCTTAATGCTAAAAACTTATCATTATTAAAATTCCAAGGAGAGATATCATGAAAACCAAAGAAAAAGTTCTCTTCCCTATTTGTTATTGCCTTAATTTCCATTTATAAATCTAATTTAAGCCATTCATCAAAATGTTTAGCACGAACATTCCAAGTATGATTACTTGAAATTTCTGGAGTGCTAACCTCATCTTTATCTAATATACCTAAAATTAACTCCGCTAATGAAGTATGAGAAGTGAAGTCAAAATAAAAACCATTAGTTCCAAAAATTTCTTTAGGCTCACCATGTTTACATGTGAGAATGGGTTTATTATAAGGTAGATACATGTATATTTTGCTAGGGCATCTGGCAATATCTTGAATTGTATTATTTACGGGAGATAAAAATGCATCAGCTATAGATAAATACATACTCAATTCATCCTCTGGTACATAACCTAAAAAATCTATATTATTATTTAAATTATTTTTATTTACATAACTAAGTGCATCATCAAGATGTCTACCTCTTCCTAAAAATAATACTATAAAATTATCTTTGTGATTACTCAAAATTTCATTAACTGCTTCTAGTATTGTCATAATGCCATAATTAATTGCAATCGTACCCATATAAATTATAACTTTCTTTTGGGCGTACTTAGTTTTTATAATCTTATCATTCTCCTTATTTATATATATAATTTCATCGTTATAAGCATATGGAGAATAATGAATATTTAAGCTCTTTCTATATGAAATTTTGTTAAAATAATCATACAAATATTTACTAGCACATACTAATTTATCTGCGTATATTGATGATGTAATCTCTAAAAATTTATAGAAAGACCGTTTCAAAAAGCTATAATTAGAAATACTTGATAATAGCTCACTGTGCTCAACAATAATCTTTGTTGACCTTCGAAAAACCTGAAAATTTCGCAAAGTAAAAGAAGATATATATATATAATCGTATTTTCCTTTAGCTACTATATGATTTTTTTCAAATATTTCATCAATAAATCTTAATGATTTATAATAATATACCTTAACACTTTCATCACATTCAAGTGCTACTCTATACCGATTTTCAGAGCAATCATATAATATTATTGAAACTTCCCAACCAAGATTAGATAATGGTTTAGCCATACCAAATGCCCGTTTCGAAGTAGCAATTTTTGAAATATCTCCCGTTGTAACAAAAATAATTTTACTCATTTTTTTTTAATTCATTAAATAAACTTATTGCAGAAACTTTCCAATTCAATCGTGCAATATACTCATCATACGATGACATTGACATATTTTCGTATATAAGTTTATTAGTAAATATGTCTCGAATGTATGCCCCAATGGTAATAGGTGAAGTTTGTAAGTTAAACGTCTTACCATTAATATCATCTCGAACTATTGTACTAACACCTCCGGTTTTAAAGGCTATTGAAGGTAATCCAAATGAATTGGCTTCACATAAGACTAACCCATAAGCTTCTGCTTTTGAAGGCAATAGTAAAAAGTGCGATTCTTTAAATATGTCTGTAAGCTTTTGCTTACCTTCAATAGTTTTTTTTGATATATAACCATAATTAATAATATCATTTTCTTCAAATGGGAATCTCATATTTACAATCCCAACAATATGCAATTTAACTTTAATACCGAAAGCCTTTAACGACTTATAAACTTCTATTAATATATCTCCTCCTTTTCTTTCCCATTCAACACCAATAAATAATAAATTACATGTATCATTATCTTTTTGGCGGATCAAATTCAAAATACCAGCTCTATCAAACTCAGATTCAAAATTAGCGCCAAATGGAATAACTTTAACTTTTTCCGAGCTAATTTTATAGTAATTACATGTTTGTTTTGCGGCCCAATCTGAAGAATATATTGCTTTAGTACAATTTAACAACGCAAGTTTTTCAATCTTATCACCAAGTTTTAAAGTTTCTTTCGCTGTGTTTTCTTTTCTCCTGTAGTAATCTTGCATGATCCCATATGAGGAATCTGTATAAAATACCTTAGGAATTTCAGTACTCATGTAAGCAAACACTAGAGAGGAATCAGATAAAATACAATCAATATTATTTGGCATCGTATTTAATACATATTTTGCTATTTTCTTCAAGAACCTTTCTGATAATTTAGTATCATAATGAATATTAAATACCTTATATAAAAGTTTCTTTATTTGACGAAAATAATAATTTATATCTTTATTCTTATTTAATAAATCGTCAATATATAATAGTTCTACATCGTCAATTTGAGACAATGAGTTTGAAATGTTATAAGTTAAACCAGACCAGCTATGTACGTCTTTAGCATTTGATAACGATACAAATAAAATCTTCATACATTAGATGAATTAAGATATTGTGACATTTACTTCATTATATTTAATTGCATGTGTATTTTTCATTTGAATACTACAAACAAATATAAGTGAAATCATTACTGGAAATGTTTGTCTTAGATGTTGAACTGGGGAAAATAGCATTGCCCATATTAAACTAACATATATATATATAACCATCGGAGCAACATAATAGGATTTTAAATTGTCAATTTTAAAAAAGTCAATGAAAGACTTAATAACGATAAAGAATATATATAAGCAAAGTATAAATGCCAATACCCCTGCATTCATCCATAGACCTAGTAAAATTGAATGGCTTGGTATAATTGATTCTCTATTGTTTTGCATATAACCCTTCTGGAATTTATCTTCAGAATCATGTAGTTTATATAATAGGTATGTATAATATCCATTTTTATCGGAAGCCCATGAACCATGACCCCATATAGGCTTTTCTTTAATCGCTTCAAGCGCAACAATAGTTTCTGCTCTTCCGTGAAACAATAAATCTATAATGCTATACTTATCTTCAACTTTTTCTAATTGGCTTTTTGTATGTTTGTTTCCAATTTTTTCACTCATTACCATATCTATATAAATTACATAGATCATTTGTGATAATACTAAAATAAAAGGAATTAGTATTATAAACCATCTACCTTTTACTTTCTTTATTTTATCCATGTAGATCGTTAGGACAGTTGAAATCAACCAAAATGTACCATTTGATCTATAATCAAATATTATATAAAATATCCCTAAAGAAAACATTAAGAATAGTAAAATTTTGCGTCGGCCCTTATATGATAATACAGACAAGGATAAAACAATAATCAAATCATTAAGTATTGGCGCAAGGCTAAACTTAAAAAAGCCCATAGTTTCTAACGAATAACCTTCACTGCTATTTATAAAAATTACATTTTTAATTAGATCTCCAATAAAAAAAAATAGAACATTTTTTTGTTGTAAAGCCAAATAATAAGATATAAAACATATTTGTAGAATTGAAAAAATTATATTAGCCCAACCTCTACTAAAATTCTCGAATTTTGACTCATTAATCATATCACTAAATACTTGGCATACTAGTATAAAAACCAGCAATAGACATATTTTTTTTAATATTGGTATTTTTTTTAAAATATTAATTTGTTTTTTCACCCATAGTAAATCCATAATTGTAAGTATCTCATTTACTCTCATTGTACCAATGAAATTAAATGTAATACCTGAAAGTAAAGAAAAATAAAATAAAACTGACTTAAACATAGCTAATTACCTCAGTATATAAATCAATAAGTTTTTCAGAATAACTATTCCATGTATTAGTATTAGCAATAGTTTTTGATGCATTGATTCCTAACTCACGTCTAAGATTCTCGTTTTTGTTTAGCAATTTAATGGCGTTAAATAACTCAAAAGAGTTATCATCATTTATTATGATCCCGTTAACCATATGGGCAATTGAAATACCACACTTATTTGTTGTTATTACTGGTAATCCTATTCCCATTGCTTCCTTCACTGACTGAGCAGATCCTTCAACGTATGTTGGAAAGATGTAGACATCCATTTCCTTTAACATTTCAATCATAATATCCTGTGGAATATAACCATGGAATTTTACATTAGGAGATTTAGCGAACCAATCAGGCATATTAAAATCATTAACAAGTGAACCAATAATATTAAGTTCTATCTTTATCCCTTCATTTATTAGCCTTTCAATAGCTTCAATTATAATAACTGCCCCTTTTCTGCTTCCAAAAGCGCCAGAAAACACAATGCGTAATTTATCATTTTTAATTCCATAATTATTTTTCATATGTCTAGTATGAATCTCAACACCTAATTCTATAACTCGAATTTTGTTTTCGTTAAATCCTTCATTTACGAAAGTTGTTTTTACATATTCTGAATTTACCAGTAAATAATCAGCCTTCTCACAATCTTGACGAACAAGTTCCCAAAATTCATCATTTGGGTGAGTACTTATAAATTTATTATATTCATATCCACTTCTTTTATATGATTTTTCCATCTGAATTAATAATTCATTTGGGTGAGCGATACTATGATCTACAATAACTATAATACCCTTAGCTTTAGCATATTCAATTAACCCGCTATTTCCTGCTCCACTTCTCAAATGTAAAATTTCAACATCATTAATTGCTCTTCTTGACTCTCTCGAATATAGTTGCCATCCAACCTTTGCGGCTTTACTATATCTAATTATCTTTAGTTTTGCTAATTGAAATAAAATCTGAATCAGGATTTCTGATTTATAGCAGCTTATTATTCTTTCTGGTTCAACTCCACTAGGCCTCCGCTTTTTTAAACCTGATGCTAGGTGACTTCTCCCAACCACTTTACCTAATATGTTTATTAACTTATCGGGTATTTTATCGCTTGGTACCCAGCCTGTAATTATCTTTACATCTATATTTTTTTTTCTTAAACCTATTATAGTTTGAAATAAATGTAGTCTTCCTTGTCCAGCTGATATTAGCACTTTCATTTTATAATTTTTTTTATCTCTTTTGCAGGTACACCTCCCACGATTGTCCATGGTTCAACGTCTTTCGTTACTACTGCCCCAGCTGCAATAATTGCGCCTTGGCCAATATGTACACCTTCGAGTATTATAGTTTGTGCTCCAATCCATACACCGTCCTCTATAATTACTTTCTTTGTTATTGTTCTATTATACGGTGGATTTGTAGGATGTGTTATTGAATTTATACTTACCATATGTGAAATCATAACATAATTTCCTATTTCAATATCACCACTAGCATCTATGAATCCATTCCGTCCAATACTGCTTCGTATGCCTATTTTTAGTCGCTCTGGATATTTTATGTATGTTGCAGGAGATATATCACTATACTTACCTAACTCTTTTAATCTAGCTCTCCAATAAGCTCTTCTCATTCCATATAGGATTCCCTCCAATCGTAAATGTTTACAAAATGTCACTTTAATTTTTATAAATATTTTCAGTACTGGGTACAGCACTTTACTTATTTTTTCTTGATTCTCATAATGTTTGTTATTAACTGGATGATATATTTTATTTAAGTCCTCCGTTTTCATATTAGCTTATCTTGTTTAACACAAAAGATACCCTGCTTTTCATACTTATAATTTCATTTTCTATCTGATACATAAAACTTTTAAAGCTTTGATTAAGTAAGTTTAATGACATATATATTACAACTGGCATTAAAATTACGTCTTGTAATACAGTAGAAAGCGCCGCTCCGCTAACACCAAACGCATCTGTCAACAAATAACAAGACATTGCAGACAAAACACTTGATACTAAAAAATATTTTGCAAAGTTATTATGCTTATTTGCTGCAACTTGAACGGCTAAGCTAGTTGTCCAAATCGCATTAAATGGTATTGAAATTAAGAAAAAATATAAATCTCTTTTATCAATAGAAACCTTTTTGTTTGTCCACAACTTATATAATTCTAGGCCAAAGGTACCTATAAATAATATACCAATTATTGATACAACTGTTACTGCAATGAGACCTAATGCATGTAACCTTGCTGCCTTTTTCATAGAATTGGCCCCTAACATATAGCTCAATTCAGGCATTATTATTTGATTTACTAATTCAATTATTTGATTTATTGACCTAACGATTATTCTTAACGTACTATATATTACTACATTCACCGGACCTAATAAATGTTGGACTATCAATATGCTCCCTTGAAATACAATTGCATTACTTAGGGGCAATGTTTGGTATGCTATACCATTGAGTATAAGTTTCTTCATGTACATAATAGAGAAATCACGATAGCTAAATTTTATTTTTGTTTTAATAAACGCACTTAATATAAAATTAATTATAAGATATAAAATATTACTAATTAATACAGCTAATGCAACTTTATCCAACGATTTTGTTTGTTGGAGTATATAATATACACATGAAAATTCAATCCATGGGCGTATACTTGATATAAGCATCCATTTATGAAATAATTTCATTGCTCTATACTTACATAAAAAAATATCATTAATAAATAACAAAAATACTGATACCATTAAATAATTTATTCCATGTTGTATGTTTCCATCTATATTCATAATTAAATTCCAATTTAACAAACTTGAAATTATACAACTAGAAATACTGCCTAGTAATGCAATAGCGATTGTTACTACTACTGTTGTACTATATATTTTATCTACTTCATTATGCTTATCATTTGCAATTAATAGAGATATTTCATTTGAAGCTACATTACCAAATCCAAAATTTGTTAATAATAACCATGTTGGTATTGATGAAATTAACACCCAATAACCATATTTTTCTACTCCCAAACTTGTTATAAACACTGGTATTTGTATAAACCTCAGTAATGAGCCTGATACTTTTGTCCAAATACCACTAATTGTATTATATATAATCCTCTTCTTTGTAGCCATCACTTTCTACCAAGCATTTATATTCCCTTTCATCATTGACTTTACGGTCCACCAACAAATACGTACATCTAGCCAAAGTGATTGGCGCTGTTTGTAATACAAATCATAGCGCACCCGATGCTGCATTTTGATGAGCTTATCGGTTTCGCCGCGGGCTCCCCGTACCTGCGCTAATCCCGTTATTCCGGGTTTCACGGTATATCGGCTTTTGTATTCCGGAAAAGCGTTCCAGAACTGAATGTCATGCTGTACCGCATGGGGACGTGGGCCGACAATGCTCATGTGGCCTATCAAGACATTCAGAAACTGCGGCATTTCGTCTAGATTCGTCTTCCGTAAAATGCGGCCTATGTTTGTTACCCGATCATCGTGCTTTGTTGCTTGCCGGAACTCCTTCTGTTCCTCATGGCGCATCGTACGCAGCTTTAAACACCGGAACGGACGCCCTTTGCGCCCTGTTCTAGGCTGGATAAAAAAGATCGGTCCTGGCGAACTCATGATAATCAGGGCGCCGGTAATCGGTAATAACCAAGACAGGATACAGATCGTTACCATCGTAGCAAACACTACATCAAATACCCGCTTTCCGTACCGTACGTATAGCGATGCCTCCTTATCAACATTCCGTTGATCGTCCAGCAGTACGTTGCCTGACTGCTGAAAAGATTCTAGTGAGATCATGGCGCTGGCGTGTTTTCAGGTTGTAAATCACCGTTAATGTACTTAACGCTGAGTTTATGATTGTATAATATTCATGTATTTATTAATACCCACAGATTCATATTAGTAACAAATAATCCGTGATTTTTTTGTTTTGCCACGAAGGCGGGAAGGCGCAAAGCGGCACTAAGTTTTACTTTAACCACAAAGACGGGAAGTCTCAAAGCGGCACGAAGTTCTTTTGGCACTTCGTACATTTTCGATCCTGACATGTTTTCGTAGTTTCTTTTGCTCTTTGTGCTTCTCCGGTTCTTAGCGTCTTAGTGGCTACTCTTCTCTCTTTGTTGCATACGATCCCCAACCCTGCGCGGGGCAGGCCTTAAGGTCAGGAAATGAGTACATGGAGTTAGCCCGGACGGTTCAGCCCCTTACTTTTGGCTTTGTCCTCTCCGTAATAGGCCCCGTAGCTGTAGTTATAGTAATAGGCATCGCCTTCGCCTACAGCATTCAGGATCACATTCAGTTTGTTGAACCGGTGTTCGCGGTTCCAGCCATCCAGCTGTTTAATATAGGCTTTCGGCGTATGATCGTGCCGGACCACATACATTGTAGCGTCGGCCAACGGTGCAATCAGTTGGGCATCTGTTACCAGACCAATCGGAGGCGAGTCAATTAAAATGTAATGGAAGCGCGCTTTTAATTCCTCAATCAGCTGCGCCAGGCGCGGGCTGCTGAGTAATTCTGACGGATTCGGCGGAATCGGTCCGCTACTGATAATGTAATAGTTGTCGGTACCCGGTACCGGCTGTAGAATTTCATCAATGGTTGCTTCGCCAATCAGATAATTGCTGATGCCCTGCCCGGCAAAAATATTCAGGTTCTTATGCAGCTTCGGCTTCCGGAGGTCCATTTCCAGGATCACGGTCGGCCGATCGACAAGGGCCAGACTCGCACCCAGGTTCAGCGAAATAAATGATTTGCCTTCCCCGCTGATACTGGAGGTAAACAGCAATACCTGGCTATCGGTCGGATTACTGCGCAAAAACTGCAGGTTGGTCCGCAGCGTCCGGATTTGCTCGGCAATGACGGATTGCTTTTTACCGGAAATTACCAGCGCTTCCGGCCGTTTGCTTTTGACGACTTCGCCCAGAATCGGTACCTGCGTGCCTTCCTCGACATCGGTCCGGCGCATGACGCGGTTACTGAGCATGTCCTTTCCGGCCATCACCCCAAAGGGAATCAGTAAACCCAGCAGGCCAAACGCAATAAAGATGGACTGTTTCACCGGCTTCACGGGTAAACCACCCGAGCGAGCCGGGTCAATGGTCCGGCTGTCAGAAATGGTAGATGCAAAGGCGACTGCCGTTTCTTCCCGCTTCTGTAACAGGTACGTATACAGGTTATTCTTGATGGCCTGCTGCCGCGAAATATCGAGCAGGTTCCGCTCTTTCCCCGGAATGGTCCGGATTACCCCTTCGAGGCTGACATTGTTAGCCTGTAGCTGTTTCTGCGTTGAGGTCAGAATACTTTTCATATTCTGAATATTCTCGTTCAGGCTGTTTTTTGTGGCCTTAATCTGGGTATCCAGCGTCTGCAGCATCGGGTTTTGCTCAGAGGTCGTCCGTGCCAGCTGATCACGCTGCAATTCCAGTTCGTTTAGCTTCGCAACGGATGCCAGCAATACCGGATCGCTCAAGCCCAGGGTAGCGGGTGCGGCACCCCGTCCGTCGGATTTGCTTTGCACGTACTGTTCAATGTCTTTCAGGGCGCCCAGCTGCAGGTTTGTTTCGTTCAGTTGGGCATCGTTAGTTTGTAACGTACTCAGAAAGCTTTGTGCCTGCGTGCTTAAATCCGTAATGCCGTTTGAGGACTTATAGCGCTCGTATTCTTTTTCGACCGATTGCAGATCGCCGGAAATGAGGCCTAGGCGATCCTCAATAAACTTCAGCGTATTGCCCGCCATTTTGTTTTTATCGGCCACCGATTCCTGGTTATACACCGCAATCAACTGATTCAGGATGGCTTCCCCCCGCTTCGGCATCGGGTCTTCGAGAGTCAGCGCAATGACCGTAGACGCTTTGGTAGCCTGTGCAGCCTGCAATGATTGTAGATGACTGCCAACCGCAGCAGCCTGGGTCAGTACCTGTACATAGATTGGTTCCGCTGATGGTTTAATGGCCCCTTTGGCATATACACGCAACCGTCCGAATGAGGTTTGTACCGATTGATTAACCGGATAAACGTTCCCGTTAATCTTTACCGTTTGGGCCGTCGGAAAACTCATTTCCAGTTGTTGCTGATAAATGGCATCCAGAGGCGCTTCCGGAATGACCTGTACCGGCACGTCCTCGTACATTTCCCGTTTACCGAAATTAGTATCCCGGAAATACCGGACGTTCAAATGCAGGTTTGACACCACCTGCTCCATCAGCGAGAAGGATTTCAGAATCTCGATTTCGTTCTCAATGACTTTTTCGGAGGCAAAGGCATCCATTTCCTTCAGCATACCTTCCTGGCCCATCGACTTTTTGTCGTTTTTGATCAGTAAGGTTGCCTGTACTTTATAAACCGGCTGTTGATACAGCAGGTACACATAGGCCCCCGCTAACGCAACAATCAGGGAAGCCACAAACCAGGGCCACTGCCGCAGATACCGCATAACGGTCGCGCGGATATTCTGCCCTTCGTTATCAACGACCTGATAAGGGATATACGAGTAATTGCTGACTGGGGTAGACATGCGGTATGGGGCGTGTTATAAAAATCTTGACAGAATAATAGAGAGTACAGAGAGAGCACTGAGTGCAATCGGCAACACCTGATAGGTGCGGTCGATGGCAGCAGTTCTGGCTTTTGCGGGTTCTACATACACAATATCATTGGGATGCAGGTAGTAATAAGGCGACTTAAAGAGGTCCCGTTGGCGGAGGTCGACGCGGGCAAAGATTTTCTGCCCGTTTTCCTCGCGGATAATCATTACATTATCCCGGCGGCCGTAGACCGTCAGGTCACCCGCGAGCCCGATGGCCTGAGGCAACGTTATTTGCTCATTCGGTATTGAATACATCGACGGGCGGGAAACCTCACCCAGTACGCTGATCTGGAAACTAGTGTTTCGTACGTTCACGGTCGGATCTTTGAGATAGGTCTTTAGCTTCTCCCGCATCAAATCGGCTACCTGGGTAGTAGACAGGCCACCTACGTTTATTTTACCCATCAGGGGAAACTCGATCTGTCCGGCATTATCGACCAGATACCCCGGCGTATAAGGCGTTGCACCAGCCCCGCCAGTCTGACCGGCAGCGGCGCCTGCCTGATTAATGGCGGCAAAGGGGTTAAAGAAGGAAGTGGCTTCGGGGTTGAGGCTGCTGACCTGAATAGACAACACATCACCCGTCTGAACAGTCGGGATATACCGGCTCGCCACAGCCAGGGTATCGGCGGTTGTTTTCTGGAATAAAACCAGCTCTTTGCTGGAGATGCACCCCGTCAGACAGAGGCAGAGACAAGCCAGCCAGAATCCGGTGCGGGTGATGCGTGCGTGTGGCGTCATAAGCTTCCTGTATTAATTTCCTGACGTACCTGCCCGGCTATCGGGCGTTGTTTACACTTGAACATAGAATCACTGGTGTTAAGATAAGACAATCAGATGAGTAACTCATCTTTTTTTATCAGTAACCAATAGTATATCTTTTTCTAAGGTCCGTTACGGAAATCCAGTACTAAGTAAGTAGAAAAAAAATTTACTACAATGGGGACATATGCAGAATTTATCTTATTTCTTGATAAGTAATATTACTTATCCAAATTGTACAAAAGCATTATTTCTGCTTACCCAATCCCCGTTTCAGTCACAAAGTTGTTTATAATTATCAATAACTCGTACACGTAGTTTTACGCTATTTTCAACTGATTTACTTAACTAATTCACCCTTTCTATTTGGTTATCAAGTCATTCAGCCATATAATAAATTAAAAAAAAGCCCTTACAGTAAAAATTGTACGGATTTGTGAGGATTATATGTTATCTTTTTGTTGTAACCGTAATAGTTACAAGTGGCACACCTATTTTTTCCGGGCTTTTTATTGCCCTGATTTTATGCATTGCCTCTTATTTGTTACCTATTCAGCAAATATCTAAAAAATATGTTTTTATGAGCGTACTTCCGGTCTGTATTCGTTCATAGTATTTACTAAGCGTTATCATATTCCGGAAACCAGGTTCACCACATAGCCACATAGAGAACATAGTTTTTTTTACATTTAACTGTTTCCCAGAAATATGTACCACATAAAAAACATAGGTTTTATCTTTCTCTTTGTGCGCTATGTGGCTTATGTGGTAAAAAATAAAATAGCACAGTGAGTCAACGTCAGGTTTATGGCTGGGTGTCTCTGGCATTCGTTTTGCTGGCGGTCGCTGCCGTGTTTAGTCATCTGGGGTATTTGCCGGTCGATGTCCGGACGGATGAGCCACGGCGGGCGGTGGTTGCGCTGGAGATGTTGCTTTCGGGGCATTACCTCACGCCGACCCTCAACGGAGCGCTGTACTTCAACAAACCGCCGCTCTATAACTGGGCTATTGCCGCTTCATTCCGGCTGTGGGGCGATTTTTCGTCCCTGGCGCTGCGGTTTCCGATGGCGCTGTCGGCCATCGGCTTTTCGCTGACCATCTTCTGGTTTGTCCGCCGTGAGCTGGGGGCCTACCGGGCGTTTCTGATCGCCGGCATGCAGCTCGTCAATGGGCGGGTGCTGTTTTTCGAGACGCTGTTCGGGCTCATGGACATTACCCTCGCCTGGATTACCTACACGAGCTGGATGCTACTCTACCGGCTATCGGTCCGGCAACGCTGGTGGGTCCTCTATCCGGCCACCTATCTCCTGACAGCCATCGGGTTTATGATGAAGGGCTGGCCATCCGTTATTTTTCAGGGCCTGACGCTGGTAAGCTGGCTGGCGTACCGGCGCGACCTGCGGCGGCTCCTGCATCCGGCCCACGCGGCCGGGCTGCTGGTGTTTGCCGGGGTGGTCGGCGGCTATTACGTGGCGGCGGCGCAGGAAGCGGGCTTTCCGGTGGCCAAGGCATTGGATGTGCTGTGGTTTGAGAGCACCCGCCGCACGGCCCTGACCTTTGGCATCGGCGCGGCGCTGCTCCACCTGCTGACCTTTCCGTTTGAGTTTATCTACCATTTTGCGCCCTTTACCCTGCTGCTGCCCCTGCTGGCCGTACGGGGAGCCATTGACCGGCTGCGGGCGCACCCGTTTCTGGCTTTCAACGGGCTGGTGTTTCTGGTAAATATTCCCGTTTACTGGGCGTCGCCGCAGGTCTATGCCCGCTACCTGCTGATGTTTCTGCCGCTGCTGTTTACGTGCCTGGTGTATTTGTATGCGCGTGAGGCTGAGGGCGTAGGGCAAAGGGCGTGGGGCATAGGGGCGCTGGTTATTCGCCGGTGGGTGGAGCGGATCTGGGGGGGGCTGATGTTGCTGATTGCGGTCGGGGCGCCGGCGTTGCCGTTTCTGCCCGATATGCAGGTCATTCCGCACCGGTTTGCGCTGGGCGCGGGGGCAGCCGTGGTGCTGGGCGCGTGCTGGTACGTGTATACGCGCCTGCCTGCCCACCGGTTGCTGGTCCTCCTGTTTTACCTGCTGTTCGGGCGGATCGCCTTCAACGTACTGGTACTGCCGCCACGGCTGGCAAAGCGGGCCTTTTATCAGGCTACGTCCGAACAGGCCGCGCGGCTGACGCTGGATGCACAGGGCCGGCCGCTACCCCTCTACGCCTACCGCCAAACCATCACCCCCGAACTGGGTGCCACCGACGTCAACACGTTCCACATTGAAGTGGTCCGCCGTCAGATTTTGCCCCTCACAGACAAAAAATACCCGAATGCCCTGTATCTTGCCGACTCCATCAGCCTCCTCAACGAACACTACCAAACCCTCGGCACCCTCATGCTCTACGACAACCACCCGGCGAAGATCATACGATTTAAAGAGTGAAAGAGTGGGCGGCATAGCCGCCAAAGAGCGAAAGAGCGGGTGGCATAGCCACCTATAAGAGTGAAAGAGTGGGCGGCACAGCCACTTAAAGAGCAAAAGCACGAGTTGCCCTTTCACTCGCTAAAACCGGCGGAGCCACTCTTTCACCGCGCGGCGGCCGCTCTTTCGCCCTTTCACTCTTTAAATCATGCTCTTTAAATCAGCAGCGCCGCTCTTTCACCGCGCGGCGGCCGCTCTTTCCCTCTTTCACTCTTTAAACTATGCAACACCACCCAATCATTCAATCATTTAATCATTCAATCATCGTCTCGGTTGTCGTCTGTGTCTATAACGAAGCGGGGAATATCGGGCCGCTGGTAGAGGAACTGCGCGGGGCGCTGCGGGGGCGTCACTATGAACTGATTTATGTCAACGACGGCTCGACGGACGGGACACTGGCCGAGCTGGAGGCCCTCGACGCACCGGAACTGGTGGTGGTGGATCTGGCGCGGAACTATGGGCAGAGTCAGGCGCTGGCAGCGGGATTTGCCGTGGCGCAAGGGACGTATGTGGTTACGCTGGACGGTGATTTGCAGCACGATCCGGCCGATATTCCGCGTCTGCTGGCCCTGGCCGAAAGCGGCGGATACGACATGGTGGGCAGTGTCAGGGCTAACCGGCAGGACGGGTTCTGGCTGCGGAAAGTGCCGAGCCGGTTCGCCAACGCGCTGATCCGGAAACTAACCGGCGTGTACCTGAGCGATTACGGCAGCTCGCTGCGGGTTTTCCGGGCAGAGCTGGCGAAGCGGTTGCCGCTATATGGGGAGCTGCACCGGTTTATTCCCGTGCTGGCCCACCTCGAAGGCGCCCGCATGACTGAAGTGCCGGTCAACCACCGCGCCCGGATTCATGGCCGGTCTAAATACGGACTGGGCCGGACGATGAAGGTCATCAGCGACCTGATGCTGCTCCTGTTTCTGAAGCGCTACAACCTGCGGCCCATGCACTTTTTCGGCCACGGCGCACTGGCGATGTGGGCCGGCAGTACCCTGCTCTACGGCTTTGACGGGTGGCATTATATCCGTACCGGCAGCTGGCCCACCTCCTCGTTTCTGGCCCCTGCACTCCTTTTGGGTGGGTTCCAGTTTCTGGGTATGGGACTGATCGCCGAATTACTGGTCCGGATCTATTACAGCGCCGGGCACCGAACGACATACCATATACGTAATCTTACCAAAAAATCATAAATCAGAACGATCATATTCATCTCTGATAATATTACTTTTTAAATAATTTATTATATTTATCTTTGCACTAAACTTGCTTATGTATAATTTTGTGAATACTATGTAGTGTTATTACGGCTTATGTAGATTTTATAGTTACTAAAGTAGATAATTCTCTCATATTTGAATATTACTATTTTTAGTAGCTACTTATCCGTTTTTACATCTCGTTTCACTCTTTAAGCAAGTTATGTTAAACTTTACGAAAACACGTTTCCGGTCAATGACCGCGGGTACTCTCTTTGCCCTTCTCGCCGTATGCTGCCTTGCCGCACCGGCCTTCAGCCAGACCTACTATGTAGCCACTACGGGTAACAATGGGAATAATGGCAGTCAGGCAACGCCTTTCCTGACGATCACACATGCTCTCACTACGGTTCCGGCTACAGCTACAATCATTGTACAGGACGGGACGTACACGGAAAACATTGTCATCAACAAAAATGTAACGGTGCAATCGCAAAACGGCCGGGGAGTAACCACCATCACCGGTACATCCGCCAACGGAGCTTTAGGAACTGTTGTTTTTGAGGGTACAACCACAAATGCGGGTCTGCGCGGATTTAAAGTAATGGGTTATGACGGACCAACGCCGGGAATTGAAACAGCAGCTGTTTATCTGAAAGGAAGCCATACCGGCCTTACACTGGCCGACAATGAAATGGTGGCCGATGGAGAAGCCGCTTTGTTGTCAGAATCAGCAGCTACTTTGCCAAACATGACAGTCTCCGGCAATACTTTCTCAGGAAAAACATACACAGGTACTAACCCTGCCATATGTAGCACGCCGACATCATCGAGTTGCCAGTTTGACGTAGCGAATTTCCCGCGTCAGCTTGTCGCGCTAAACCGGCCGGCCCAGACGAACCTTACGTTTATCAATAACCAGCTGACTGGTACAGCAGGAGAAAATACGAACGGCAATTTTGTAGCTACCATTGAAGCCAGTACAGCCCTGATTCAGGGAAACACGTTCGGCGGCAGCACTGCGGGGCCGTCGACACGCGCAAATGTTCGTATCCGGGGCAGCAACGTCACTGTTCTTGAAAACAATTTTACAACTGTTGCCTGCACGGGTTGTGTTCATTTTATTGCTGAAGCGGTTGGGGGCTTCCCAGCACCCGTGGCGGGCGCAACAGCAGCCGTAAACTCTCTGAGCGGTATCGCCGGCAATAACGTATTTCCGACCGGTGCCACTTACCTTAGTCCGACGGGGTCTTTTTCAGCTGTTTATACCTCGGTATCTCAGGCAACAACAGCAGCTGGTGTAGTTGGCGGCGGCAGTCCGGTAGCGGCCGGTGTGCCATCTATCGCCGGTTCATTGACGATCTCGCCGAATGTTATTTTTGAGGGTACACCGCTGTCAACCACAATTACGGCAATGATCACCAATAATGCCGGCTACAACTATACCATCACGAATGGTACGAACAGCACGATGGCGATGAACGCTTCGGGCAACCTGCAAGCCGTGATCCCTACAACGGCAGCAGGCGCTTTCACGGTAACGGTTGCCGCTACATCCGGCCTGTACCGCAGCAGCGCGGTGACCAATGCCGTTACACCAGGCACGCCGCCATCCGCAACGGGTCTGAGCTCAACGGGCGACGTAGCCTGTGGCAGCAATGTATCGCTGACCGCTTCGGCCATCGGTGATGTGTTTGTCTTTACCGGACCGAACGGCTATGTATTCAGCAGTGTCTTCCGGAATGTGGGGACATACGCGGTGTCGGCACCAAACGTACTGGATCCAGGCACGTATACCCTGACTGTAAAAAATTCGGCAGGCGGCCCGGCAGCTACCTATACGACAACAGTAGGCGGTGCAGCCTGTCCGTCGGGTAATTAATCAGGCCGTCAGATACACAGAACAGCCCCTCAGACAGCAGAACGTCTGACGGGCTGTTTTTCATGGTGAATACCGGAGTAGTCCTTACCGTTTTTTCTTGAATACCGCATTCAGCGCAATCAGTACCCAAACGACATTGACAAGGGCAGACGGATAGGCATGGTGGTAAATGGTATTCACGATAAAAAACACACCGCCTACCAGATTCATCCAGATATAGGCAGAATCCTCCGCTTTGAGGCGGCCGTAAATATTCGCGGCGTAGGCGCCGACAATGAGAATGGAACCGATCCAGCCCATTGTTTCGATCAGTATGTGCATCATGTCTGATTAGATCCGGTCTATCATCTCCATGCAGGCGCGGCCGTTGTGGTACGGGCATTTCCACATGCTGATTTTGGTGTTGCCCATGACCTTGTGGTGTTCATCGACACCGCCGAACCACTCGCCCTGCTTCTGGTCGATGAGGTATTTTTTGATAAAGGTCCAGCTTTCTACGGACTTTTCCAGAAACTGTGGCTCTTTTGTCAGCTGCCACGCATTCATGAACCCCACCATCGCTTCGGCCATCACCCACCACGACCGCTCCTGATTGAGGTGGCCGGTCACCGGATCAAACTCATAATTCATGCCGCCGTCGGCCGCCAGCCCTGTCGCCGCTGCCCGCGCCATCGCCACTGACTCCTTTTTAATGACCTTGACCAGTTCATGGTCGCCGAGCACTTCCGCCGACTCAAGCAGCAGCCAGGACGCTTCGATATCGTGTCCGTAGGAAATAGCCGTCCGGCGGGTTTCCCAGTTGTCGCCCTGAAACAGAATCATCCGGTACGTTTTCGGGTCGATGATGTGCTGCCGGAAGTTATTGATCAGGCCGCGTACCTGTGTACGGAGATCGTACATGCCCTCGCCCCGTTCAGGCCACACCCGCAGCAGACAGGTAAAGGCCTCCAGAATGTGCAGGTGCGTATTCATCGTTTTCGACTCCCCGTTGTCTTTCCGGCTGATGGCATACGGCGCCGTCGGCGACCAGTCACGGGCAAAGCCTTCGAAAAAACCGCCGCTTCCCGTCGCATCATACGCGTGTTTCACCATAGCGGTATAGACCTCTTTAGCGAATGCCAGCGCAGGGGCGTGTTTAGTGGCGCGGTAGTATTCACTCAGTCCATAGACGGCAAACGCCTGCCCGTAGAGTTGCTTAGTAGTATCCAGCGGCTTACCGTTCGCATCAACTGACCAGTATACACCACCATAGTCGCGGTCCCGGAAAAAGGCATCGAGGTAGTCATAGGCCCGCTTAGCCAGCGACAGATAGTCATTATTCCGTTGGGTGTGCCGGGCCGCAGCCGCAAATGTCCAGAGAATACGGCTGTTAAGCACAATACCTTTGGCAGCATCCGGCTTCGGTAGATTACTGAGACCAACCTCCCCGTAGAAACCACCCTTTGCGGTATCAACGGCATATGTCTGCCAGTAGGTAAGGATGTTGGTCAGCTCGGTTTGCAGCTCACGGTGGAGGGTGTGCAGGTCAGGGGATAACATACCGGTTTTCGTTTGGTTTGGTAAGGCAGGCGTCCGGAAAATCTACTTTCGGCTGACAGCGTACAGGGAGTCTATGCTGGTTGTCATATGTACCCCAAAGCAATGCATGGCTATACTAAACGATAGGTTTTCCTACAGATTTTATCTACCTTTCCTGCTCATAATCATCGGGCTTATGCAAAAAATCATCTACACCCTCACATGGCTGGTATTCACAGCTATACATATTACCATGGGGCAGACCGCCCCGCCGGATTCACTGCCGGCAACCCGGTCCGACACCATCTATCTGGCCCCTGCCTGGCAAAAAAACGGTAGTCTGCCCTTGCCGGTAAGCTTTTCGGTTTCGGCTACGTCGTTAACCACTTGTATCAGCCAACCGGTTACCATTTCCCTGACCATTCCGGAGCGGTCCTTAGGCTCCATGCTTATTTTTTCGGTCCCGCAAGGTGACAGTATCCGGAGCCGCCTCCTGTCTGTTCCGGATCGTAACGGCCACTTTTTGCTGACCACGGAGGCAACCAGACCAGGGCAGTATTCGTATTCGTTTATCCTGCTGACAGCCGACACCACCATTACCCAGTCTGTCACAGTTGAGGCTACGCCCTGCTCACTAAGTCTGATTGCACCGGACTTTAACTGCAGTACCGGCGATTTTACGTTCCGGCACCGGGGCGGCGATACCAGCGCCGTAAGTTACATGGCTGTCGGCATCACATCGTGGACGACTAAACCAGACGCGCTTACGGTAACGCCTGAGTGCGACACCCGGCCGTTTACGCTGATGGCCCGCAGCAACAGCGACCCGACCGCCATCACGACTTACACCTGGAATTACACGCTGGCCTGCCCCGAAAACTGCAGACAGGAGCCCGTCCCGCCGTCAACCACAACGGTAGCCCCCGTTTCCAACCCGTGCGCATCCCCCGACAGTACAATAGGGCAACCGCTTCAACTATTGGCGCCGGATTACGAATGCCAGAGCGGCGGCATTCGGTTCAGAGTCACCGGCGGATCCGGCGGACAACTGTCGTTTATGAGCCCCGGCATTACGGGCTGGATCGATAACTGCATAACCAATATCCAGAGCTTTGCCCTGATCGCCGACATCCGCAACCCTGCTATTCCGGTCGAGCCGTTTATGCTGTTTGTCAAAGAGGTAAAAGAAGACGGCACCGTGGACATGGCGCAACTGCGCTGGGACCCGAAAGGCAGCTGTGCAGAAGCCGCCGCCCGAAAGGCCGTTACAGAACTCCCGCTGGTGGTCGAAGTGGCTGATAACCCGGTTTCCGGTAATGCTGTTGAGGTACGGCTCGACGGACTACAGCAGGAACCGGTACAACTGCGGGTAATCTCGCTACAGGGACAAATCATTAGCGAACAGTCGTTTGCAGCGACCACCGGCCCGGTCCGGACAGTAGTCAAAACAGGCCAGGCATCGGGCATCTACCTGATTCAGGCCACGACGCCTACCCGCCGGAAAAGCATAAGGATCGTGAAACAATAAAAAACGGTACTTTTGCGCAACAATCGTCAACGCAATGACCCTCAAACAACTTCCGCTTCACCACGTTCATCAGCAGCTCGGGGCTAAAATCATGCCCTTCGCCGGGTATGAAATGCCCGTCCGTTATACATCCGACCTCGACGAGCACAACACCGTCCGGAATACCGTCGGTATCTTCGACGTCTCGCACATGGGCGAATTCATGGTGCAGGGACCCGACGCCTGCGCGCTGATCCAGCGCGTATCCGCCAACGACGCTTCGCTGTTATACGACGGCAAAGTGCAGTACAGCTACCTGCCCAATACGCAGGGCGGTGTAGTCGATGACCTGCTGGTGTATCAGATCAGCCCTGTTGAGTTTATGCTGGTGGTCAACGCTTCCAACATCGACAAGGACTGGAACTGGATCAATCAGTATACCGACGGGCTGGATGTTCAGCTGACCAATATCTCCGACAGCACCTGCCTGTTTGCCGTGCAGGGTCCGCTGGCTGCGCAGGCGCTCCAGTCCCTGACCAACGCGCAGCTGGATACCATGTCGTATTACACGTTTGAAAAGACTGATTTTGCCGGTTTTGCCAACGTGATTGTCTCCGCAACGGGCTATACCGGCGCCGGTGGCTTTGAAATCTACGTTGCCAACGAGCAGGCCGGCGCCGTGTGGCAGGCGATCATGCAGGCGGGAGAACCGTTCGGCATCAAACCAATCGGGCTGGGTGCACGCGACACACTGCGGCTTGAAATGGGCTACTGCCTCTACGGCAACGACATCACCGACACCACCTCTCCGATTGAGGCAGGTCTGGGCTGGGTTACCAAATTCACCCACGACTTTGTCAATGCCGAAGCCCTGAAGGCACAGAAAGATGCCGGTATTTCGCGTAAGCTGGTTGGTTTCGAACTGATTGACCGGGGCATTCCGCGCGGCCATTATGAATTGTGCGACGGCGAAGGGCAGGTCATCGGCGAGGTTACGTCGGGTACCCAGTCGCCGACTTTAGGCAAAGGCATCGGGATGGGTTACGTCCCGACTGCGTTCAGCAAGCCGGGCACTGAGATTTTCGTGAAGGTGCGGGATCGCCTGCTGAAAGCACAGGTAGCGAAGCTGCCGTTTGTGAAGAAGTAACGGACTTAACAGGCATGGTTATGGTTAAAAACTGTAGCCATGCTATTTCATCAGAAATATCACAGTATCAATAAAGAAGAAAACATCTCTGTTCGTTAGTACATTTTCATCATGTAAATCTTACAGAATAATACCAAGTGCAGAATTATAATAATCATTATTCCGTTTGTTGATGAAACCGTTTTGCTCAAGAAAACGCTTAACCAAAAACAAATCTGTGGCTTCTGTCGATTCAACAAATACCTGTCTGACAACAGCATACAGTTTATCGCTTTCATTATAAAATCCAAGCAGCGTATAAGCTGTATTAGGAAAAAGGTAATTGTGAATTAACAGGCTGATAAGATAATCAGACCAACTTTCATAAAATATGGTATCATTCAGTTTAACGACGTGTTTACCATCTTCTTCAAGATAAACCTGCTGTTCTGCCCCTTCACCTATGTATCGGTCAGGATCAATTGCAGTGTACCATAGTTTATATTTTCCGGCAAAAAGATTTAGCCTAATGGCCTCGTCTTTTTTGATGATGAATTCTGCATCTTCAATCGCCCGACTTGTTCTTTAGCTTTCTCTAAGGTAAACGAAGGTTGTTTGGATAAGATCTCTTTCTGCAAACCGGCCAATTCCTTCAATGATATGTTTGATTTCATCGTTCATCTTTTTTACAAAAATGCATATATCATAGCTTATTTTCAAGTCGGATAAACATACCCTGATGCTTATGAACAGGAACTTCCCACACACCCTCCTTCACCGGCTGGCGGCGCTCCAGACGGATAACGATCCGGTGTTTGGTTCGGGGCTGTTTCCGGCATACCGGATGCAGCCGGACTGGGGGGGCTATCGGCGGGCCGATGTCAATGTATTTTTTACGGCCAGTATTGTCTTTGTCTTACAACAACTCCGGCACCAGCTCTCACCCGGCGAGCAGGCTCTTGCCGGACAGATTCAGCAACGGGCGCAGGCGGCTTACCCGCGCTTCCGCAATAAGGACGGACTGCCGACCTATAACTTCTGGCCCACCCGCCCGTCCCGCCACTTTCCGAACGGCCGGTTGTTTCACCGCTTCGACCACTTCCGGATTCCGGACGACATCGACGACACGGCTATGGTCTACCTGACCAGTAACCCGCCCCCGGCCGATGCCGGCTGGCTGGCCGGGAAACTGGCACAACACGCGAATCTGGCACAACCCCACGGCCCGATCCGGAATACGTTTCCTGAATACCGGCAGCTACCCGCTTTCTCGACATGGTTCGGCAAGCATATGCCCGTCGACTTCGACGCCTGTGCAATGAGTAACATGCTGTATTGCCTCTACGCCGCCGGTGCACCGGAAACCCCTGAAATGGCCGCCAGCCTGACCTATCTGCGCGACATTGTGCTGTCGGGTCAATACAGCGGTCAGCCCTTCCGGTGTTCGCCGCACTATGCCCGCGCGCCGCTGATTATGTATCACCTGTCACGGTTGATCGCTGCCTTTCCGCAGTCCCGGCTGGAGGTAATCCGGCCACGGCTCATTGCCGGTATGCTGGCGGAACTCCCCTATACGACTAACCGTATTGACCGGATTATGCTCCGGACCTCGCTGTACCGGCTGGCACCGGACATTGCCCGTCACCAGACGTTACCGGTTGACCTCGACGGCATCGAAGCCGACTTCCCGTCCTTTCACTTTTTTATTGCCGGTCTGCTGACTGCTTACGAACACCCGTTCCTCAACCGGCTGGCCGACCGGCCGCTCGTCCAGATCCGCTGGCAGTGCGAAGCCCACTGTCTGGCACTGCTTCTGGAATATCTTTTGACAGGATTACAGGAATAAGCTGTAATTTCGTTACTAGTAGGTATTTGACCCGTTACCCAACATGACACGACTTGTATACGTCCTGCTTTGTACCCTGCTGACAGTGCCGGGATTCGCCCAGAACTGCCTCAAACTATCAGGAACGATCCAGGATCTTACAACACGCCAACCCATTTCGGCCAGCATCTATGTACTGGTGCCCGGTGGCAGCATCCACGCCGGCAAAAGCGATGAAAAAGGCCATTTCACCGTAGATGTGAATTGCTACGCCACAGCCCTGATGATCGAACACCCTAATTACAAGACACAACGGCTACTAGTGAAACCGAACATGACGATGCCGGCGAATGAGGCGGTTGCCATCACAGTACCGATGATTCCGAATGCGTTTCAGCAGGTCAGCGTCCGGCCCTTGAACTCAGCGGAATTTAAGCTGCTGTCGCCCAAGGTTAATCCGAAGTCGAAGCAGCGGAGTTTGTTTTTTATGTCGGATGTGTACACAACCGCACCAGTCCGGGCCCGGACCTGTTTCCACTACATGACCGCCGACTGGACTAACTGTCTTGATCCGGATGTGGAGGGCCGTTTCGAACTGGCGTTTGCCGAAAAGGATGAACTGACTGTAGAGGTAAAATCGCCGGGCTTTGATTTTTATCAGGGCATGCTGACGATTGATGCCGCCAACGGCCGGCTCCGCCACGATTACCGCCTGTTCCGTGATCTGGTCAGCTTTTCGGTGCGGGTACAAAATGCCAACGGCACACCGGTCAGTGAAACATTCCGCTGCGACATCCGGCCCGTAGCCGCCGGTGCGCCGCCGGTAACACTCAACGCCGGCCGGAACTGGCAAAGCAGTTATCTGTTCTTCCCGCAGGCTTACCGACTGACGCTGGTGGATGCGCAGAAACAAATCCGGCACCAGCAGGAGGTCGTGCTGCGTGAGGGGTTCAACTTACTGGAAATCAAACTGCCACCAACCGCCGAAACACCGAAACCCGCCGCTGCCCCGCCAATCGTAACGGCAACGGTTCAGCCGGCAACACCGGCAACACTCCCGCCGGTCACGGAAGAACCGGCCGTTAAATTCGACATTCCGGGGGTTGCCGCCCTGAATCTGCCCGACTCGATTCCGCCGATTTATTTCCGGCAAAGCAGTTACGAGCTCATGCCGCAGTCGGAGCAGGTGTTGCGGGCCGTAGCGGCTTATCTGAAGAAAAATCCTAAGTACCAGGTGAAAGTGATGGGGCACACCGACAACGTGGGTGATCCGGCTAAAAACCAGACCCTGTCGCAGTACCGCGCGATGGTGACGGCCACGTTTCTGCGCCGCCTTGATGTGGCCGATGAACGGCTGAGCATCACCGGATTCGGCAGCCGTTACCCGATGGCGCCGAATGATAACGAAGAAAACAAAGTCAAAAACCGGCGGGTAACGTTAAAGCTAACAGGTAAATAAAACAGCCACAAAGGCACGAGGTAATGAAGTTACACAAAGAAAACTTCGTGCATCTTTACACTTCGTGCCTTTGTGGCTAGTCCTTAATGCTTTGCCTCCTGCTTCCGCATCGGCATGCTGTCAATGATTTTAAAGAGCTCGTCCGGCGAAGCGGGACGGGAAAGCCGGTGTTTTACGGTACCATCCTTGCCAATGAGCCAGCCCGCAAAATCATCGGCGGGATTGAGTTTAAACTCGCCCCCCATCAGAAACTGCCGGTCGGGCTCCATAACGAGTGAATTAATCAGGACAATCACATCCAGATCCCGTTCAGCAACCTGCTGATCCGCCTGCCGGAGGGATTCCTGCTGTTCGATGAGGTAGTGTTGTGCATCTTCGCGGCCGTACAGCAGCAGCACACGGCGATGATCTTTTTTATCGGCCAGAATCGCCTTCAGCGATTTAGTCTGGTTTGCAATGCTTTCCATAACGATGAGAGTAAGAATACTGACTAGTATCACTAACAACCATCGCAGGCGGCTTTGTGTTTTCATAACCTCATCCGGTTAAAGTCCCGACTGCACATTTCCAGACTAGTACAGATCTTCCGAGCGTTCCAGCATCAGAATCGATGCCTGCGGGATGATGATGTATTTTTGTCCGTCGTATTCCAGATCAATGGCATTGCGTTGCAGATAAATCGCCAGATCGCCCTCCTGTGCCTGCAACGGCATGTATTTCACCTTTTCTTCGGTTTCTTTCCAGGGTTCATCGTCCACCGCTGCGGGGATCGGATAACCGGGGCCCACCTTAATAACGTATCCCGACTGTACTTGTTCTTTTTCGTGAACCGTTGGCGGCAAATAAAGCCCGCTGGCTGTGCGGTCGCCCGGATCTTTTGGTCTGATCAGTACACGGTCGCCCACAATAATGAGGCGTTTCAGTTTGTTATCGGCCGTAATTTCCATCATAATGGCATTTCAAAGGATGTCTGACAATATCGTGCTGTGAGCCTACCGGCAAAAATCAGGCAATTTTTAACGAATTGTCAAATTGTCAGAATTTACCGGTTACGGCACCGGATCGTAGCCGTGTCCGCCCCACGGATGACAGCGGCTGATGCGTTTGATGCCCAGCCAGCCCCCCTTCAGCGGGCCGTGTTTCTGTACGGCTTCGATCATGTATTGCGAGCACGTCGGCGTATACCGGCAGGCATTCGGGAAGAACGGCGATATGGCCGCCTGATAAAATCGTACGAACCAAATAACTATCTGTTTCATCTTTTCTCACTTAAACCGACTTACCTTATCTTTGCCCGGTTTATTACGTGAACACCAAGGGTTCTGAAAACAATCCAATATGCTGCAATACATTATCTGGGATGTTAATCCCGAAATTTTTCACATTGGCTCATTCTCCATTCGCTGGTACGGCTTGTTATTCGCACTTGGCTTCCTGATCGGTATGCAGATCATGACCCACATCTTCAAAAAAGAAGGTAAGCCCGTTGAAGACACCGACACCTTGTTGTTGTTTATGGTAATTTCTACCGTCCTGGGTGCCCGTCTGGGCCATTTTCTCTTTTATGAACCCGAACTGTTGATTCAGAAGCCGCTTCAGGTGATTCTGCCGCCTTTCGCCGGACTGGCCAGCCATGGTGCAGGGATCGGTATTTTACTGGCGCTGTGGTTTTATTCGCGCCGGAAACGAAGCATTGAAACCGGGCAAACGTTTTTGTGGGTTACCGACCGCATTGCGATTGTCGTCGCTCTGGCCGGGGCTTTTATTCGTCTGGGTAACCTGATGAACTCCGAGATTGTCGGCCGGACAACGGATGTGCCCTGGGCGTTTGTCTTTATCAACAACGATGAATTTTCCAAACTTCCGCGGCATCCGGCCCAGTTGTATGAATCCCTGTCATGCTTCGTCTTGTTTTTTATTCTGTTTGGTATCTGGAACCGCAAAAAAGGCGCGACACCCCACGGAAGCCTGCTGGGCATTTTCCTGATTGTTGTCTTTACGCTTCGCTTCCTGTACGAGTATCTGAAAGAAAATCAGGTTTCGTTTGAAAGCAGCCTGTTCCTGAATATGGGCCAGATTCTGAGTATTCCGGCGGTATTGCTGGGCGTTTTCTTCCTGATCCGCTCGGCTTCCAGCCATCCCGCTCCGAGGAACTAAACGCAGCAAAAAAAGTGGTGGCACGGCTTCAAGCCGTGCCACCACTAAGTACTACCACTAAAATTGCTGTTTCAGTTATTTAACCCAATTGAGGGCGTTGATGTTCCGTCCCAGTGTCCGTCCTTCGCGCAGACCGGTTTCATTGTCCTGCCGTGTATGAATACCGCCCAGGAACCGCGAAAACGCTGATTCTTCGGCCGACTCCCAGAATGACTTAAATGAACGGGCCTTGAAATCAGTATTCCGCTTTGTGTCCCGTATGCGGCTCACGTGCGAGTCATCAACAAACGCGAAATCGTCTCCGAACAAGCCGGTCAATACCGTGGCCGCTGCTGCCGACTGTGTTGCGTGACCTGAGGTATACCCCGGAAACGGCGGTGCCGGCCAGAATGGTACCCATGACGGGTCAATAGCACGGCGTACAAACGTATATGGCCGCTCATTCATGAAGGCATATTTACACTTCCAGCAATGCACAAAGGCATCAGCAACAGCCATGCCAACCCGGGCAAAGGCTTCTACCGACCGGCTCAGGTTGGCATTACTGGTTTTAACCGCAATTCTGGCAAGGTTATACGAGTGGCCCGGAGGTGTAAAGGTCTCGCTCGGATCATCAGCCCACCAGATCGAAATTTCTTTTTCCGTCTGTGTCAGCGTCATATTTTTCGTGTATACTTCCAGGTACTGCGCATAATACTGGGAAGTAGGGCTGGTTGAAATCGGCAATGGCTCCGGCACCGGCATTGTACTCGATGAAGCCACAAACAGCCGGTTACGTCCCCAGAACGGCTGCATCGGAATTTTCTGACCATTTTCAGTAGGGCGCCAGAAGCCGTTTCCAACCGGCAGGGTATAATCGGCCGGGAAGTTCCGGGTATAGCCTTCATGTCCGCCATCGGTTTTCGACCACGTAAAAATGGCATCGGCTACGCTCTTACCAAAGGCCGTCGAGCGGTCATTTTCATCCTGTGAAGCGGATTTAAACTGTAGAAACAACGCTGATTCCAGCGAATCGACCGCTGTTTTTGCCGCTGCCGACGCATTAGCGTGCAGGCTACGCAGAATAGCGGCCTGGGCAGCATTCACGCTCAGGTTCCAGTTATAGCTTTTTCCGGATTCAGTCTGAGGCATGCTGCTTAAGCCCTGCAACTGACCTGCCAGCGAACGACGGTCTGACATACCGGGTACTGCTGCCTCATACATGGTTACGCCCGCAAAGCCCAATGCCCGCGAAGCAACCGGCGGCGAGAATCCTGCACTCTGCCGGATCAGCCGAAGGTGCATCGATGCCCATTTCAGCGCCACTTCATTCGTTAATTTATCAGCAGACTGACCATTCGGGCTTACCGATTCACTCTCCGGATTTTGCCGGCACGACTGCAGGAAGCTCAACAAAAGTAACAGCAACGCAATGCCGGTAGCCGAAGCCTGACGGCGCGTTTTACTGTGCACATGTAATTGTTGTTTCATAAAAATACGTTGGTAATAAGAGGAGTTGGCACATAAACGGTAATGCTCTATAACAAAGCAAATATGTTGCCAAAACGATCATATAAGCGACATTTTTAGCTACGTTATTTTAAGTTGGACGAACTGTCCTGACAGGTGTATCGGTCTGTTATCGATATTGTGTACCTTTGATTACTGTTTCAACCTGTATGCGGGCATTTTATTGCTGTATGTCAGTTATTGCCTCATAAGTACCTGATTGTATTTATCTTATCTTATTTATTTTTTACTTTCCTCCCCCTAACCCTCTCCAGAGGGGGAAATCGGGCCCAATTTCCCTTCTGGAGGGGGTTAGGGGGAGGAAGAATTATGGAAACTATTTCCAGCAGACTACTTAAAGACAGCATCCGTTAGTAATTCATGCGTATTCCAGAAGAAACCGTTGAGCGAATCCGTCAGGCGGCCGACATCGTTGAGGTGGTGGGCGACTTTGTTTCGCTCAAGAAGAGGGGTAGTAATTACATTGCCTGCTGTCCGTTTCATAACGAAAAAACACCTTCGTTCAACGTCAACCCGACCCGCCAGATTTACAAATGCTTTGGCTGCGGCAAGGCCGGCGACCCGGTGCGGTTTGTGATGGACGTCGAAAATATCGGCTATGGCGAAGCACTGCGGTATCTGGCCCAAAAGTACAGTATCGAAATTGAAGAACAGGAGCAGACACCGGAAGAAATCCTGCGCCAGAATGAGCGGGAAAGCCTCTTCATCGTCCTGAATTTTGCAAAAACGTTTTTTCAGAATACACTCCTTACATCCGATGAAGGCCAGAGTATCGGCCTGCCTTATTTCCGCGAGCGGGGTTTTACCAACCCAACCATTGACGCCTTTGAACTGGGGTACAGTTTCGATCAGTGGGACGCACTGATGCAGGAAGCCGAAAAACGGGGCTATAACCGTGCCCTGCTCGAAAAAGCCGGTCTGATCCTGACCCGCGAAGGCAATGCCCCCGGGCAGGTAAAACAGTATGACCGGTTTCGGGGGCGGGTGATGTTTCCGATTCACAACGTATCGGGCCGGGTGATTGCCTTCGGGGCACGGATTCTGAAAACCGACAAGAACCAGCCCAAATACCTCAACTCGCCCGAAACCGAGGTTTACCACAAAAGCCAGGTACTGTACGGTATTTCGCAGGCCAAACAAACCATCCGGCAGGAGGATAACTGCTTCCTGACCGAGGGCTATACAGATGTAATCTCGCTGTATCAGGCTGGTATTAAAAACGTCGTTGCTTCCTCAGGCACGTCGCTCACTATCGAGCAAATCCGGTTGATCAGCCGGTTTACGCAGAATGTCACCATGCTATATGACGGCGATGCGGCCGGAATCAAAGCCGCCCTCCGTGGGGTGGACATGGTACTGGAAGAAGGCCTGAACGTTAGTATCGTTACATTCCCGGATAACGAAGACCCGGACAGCTACGTCCGGCGGGTCGGCGGTGAGGCGTTTAAATCGTACATCAAAAACAACGCGCTCGACTTTATCCGGTTCAAAACCGATACCCTGCTGCGCGATGCCGGTGAAAACCCCTTCCGGAAGGCCGAAGTGATTGCCGACGTTGTTGACAGCATCATTAAAATTCCGGACCCGCTGAAACGGCAGATCTTTTTCCGGAACACGGCGCAGCAGATGAAAGTCGATGAGCAGACGCTCATTTCCGAAGGCAACCGCCTGATCCGGAAGCAGCACGAAAAAAAAGCTCAGGACGCCGAACGGCAGGAGGCTACCAACCGGCGGCATGAACGGAATCAGTCCGGTAATGTACCAAAGGGCCCGTCAGAGGGTAGTTTTCCTCCACCGACGGAGCCATCGGAAGACGAATGGAACGCGTTGTTTGCCGAAGCCGGCATTAGCGGGGCGGCCCCGTCGGAGATGCCCCCGTCAGCGAATCCGTTAGCTCCTCCCCCGACGCCAAAGCTGCAACCGGCGAAACAGCTTACACGTACACCGCTGTCGTATCAGGAAGAAGAATGTATCCGGCTGCTGATCAATTACGGCCACCGCGAGCTGGAACCGGGCATTTCACTGTGTCAGTACATGCTCAGCGAACTCGACGAAATTGATTTTCAGACACCTCCCTACAACCTGATGCTGGCCATTTTCAGGGAGGCCTTTGTGCGGGGCGAGATCCTGACGGCCGACGATTTTCTGAACCGGCCGCCGGAAGCGGGTGATTATAACCTCCAGCACGAAGCCATTCACATGACCACGCCTAAGCACGAAATCAGCGACGGCTGGCAAAAGCACGAAATCCACGTACCGACCGAGGATGAGCTGAAGATTCTGTCGGATCTGGCGTATACTAACATTCTGCGCATCAAGAAAATGATGGCCGAAGAACGCATGTATGCCCTCAAGCGCCGCCTGGCCGAAACCAGCATTCCTGAGGAACAGGACAACATCATGATTGAATATATGCATTACAAGCGCATCGATGTGGAGATTGCGAAGCTGCTCGGCACCGTGATTTCGGGCTAACTACCCCGTTCAATAGTACTGAATTGCTCTATCAGCCAGTCGCGCTTCGGCTTGGTTACGGGTACCTGTGCATTATCCGTCATCTGCACATACCCGCCGTCCTGTCTGACAATTTTCCGGATATAAGCCGGATTAATCAGGTGAGAGTGGTGCACACGCACAAAGCCGTTTGGCTCCAGCGCCTGTTCCACATCCTTCAGTGTCCGGCAAATCAACAGTGTCTGTCCGTCGCTCAGGTAAAAATGCGTATAACTGGCATCGGCCATGCAGCGGACAATGTCCGCCACTTCAATAATTTCGTGGCCTTCCTGTGTCGGCAAGGCTATGCGCGTTTTCGGAGGTGACGGCACATGCAACTGCTCCTGAAAAAGTGCATAATGTGTCCGTTGAAGATACCTGATCTTCTGCTGCTGCCATTGCAGCAGACACTGCCGCAGCTCTTCCTCCTGAACTGGTTTTAATAAATAATTCAGGGCACTGAACCGGAATGCCCGGAGGGCATACTGATCGTAAGCCGTGGTAAAAACGACGTCGAAATGAAAATCACTGAAGGCTTCCAATACATCAAAGCCATTCATACGGGGCATTTCAATGTCCAGGAACAGCAGGTCAAACGCCGCTGTCCGGATAAACTCAACAGCTGCTTCGGGCTGGTTGAACTTAGCCATGACCTGCACATGCATGTTCAGCTTCTCCAGCTTCAGCGCCAGCAGTTCGGTAGCATGTTTTTCGTCATCGACCAGAATAACGCGGATCGGGTTAGGCATGTAAATACTGCTCATCGGTTTTGTAAAAAATCTGAACAAGAGTACCCGTCCCGGTCTGCGTCGACCGGTCGACCAACCGCATCTGAATCGTTGACGGATAGTTGCGGTTAAAGAGCTCGATGCGCTGATTCGTAATATCCACGCCGTATGATTTGCGTTTAACCGGCGACCGGCGCTTTAATTTTTCGGCCTGTTGCCGGCCAATACCGTTATCTTCTACCTCAAACACTACGGTTTGTTCATCGAGTGCCAGCACTCTGATAAAAAGGCGTTTATCAGCCTGCTGACTTTGCATAAGTCCGTGCCAGATTGCATTTTCCGCAAAGGGCTGTAACAACAAGGGCGGAATAATGATACGCTGCTGATCGATTGCCTCATCAACGTCGATCCGATAATGAAAGTCATCGCCGAACCGGGTGGCTTCAATATCCAGATACAGACGCAGGGCTGCCAGCTCATCGCTCAGCGCAATGACCTCTTCACGGCTGTGATTCAGAATCATCCGGAGTAACCGTGAGAAGGTAGACAGGTATTCCGAAGCTTTGCGTTCCTCTCCGGTCAGGATAAAATATTCCAGTGTATTGAGGCTATTGAACAGAAAGTGCGGGTTCATCTGACTGCGCAGGGCCAGCATCTCAATCTCAGCAATCCGCTTCTCATAGTCAGTACGCAACTGGCTCAACCGCTGAGTTTCCAGCAGTTGGTTAGCCTCTACAATCTCGGTGGTTTTTTCGCGGACTTTTGCCTCCAGTTCCTCATTAGCCGCCGCAATCAGCCGCCGGTTTTCTTCCAGCTGTGCGATATAGGCCCGCTGATGCGCATCCCGTTCCTGATCCATCAGTTGAATACGCCGGGCAACAGCCAGCGCAAATACCAGAATTTCGACCAGTACCGCAAACGAAACCGTCATCAGATCGTCGACCGACCCGGGCAGCTTAACCCCTTTGAGTATTACCTCACCCGCACGCAGCCAGGCCAGTATGCCTATCAACGCCATCAGCACATTTCCCAGCAGTACATAGCCTGTCAGCGGCGATTTAACCGAACGCTGTATCCAGATCAATATCCCCAGATACACCGGAATCAGCAGCAGCCGTGTCACCCAGAACGTTGCCTGATGAAAGCCCAGATCGTTCGTTAACAGCATAATGGCGGCATACACTATTCCGTATGCCATGTTCACCCAGGCCATCCGGCGGAGCCAGCGGGCTATTTTCGGGTGGTGCTGCGGTAAATCCAGAAGTTCGGTGAGAAAAAAGAAATAAGCCCCCAGTCCGAACCACATCACGACCTCCAGCAGGTGAGTACGGAGCATCGGGAAGTAACTCAGCCAATGCCCGATCGGTGTATAGTTGCGGGTTTTAAGCATGGCGAAGCTACAGCCTGCCAGCACATAAAACACGTAATACCGGTAAATCCGCTGCCGGTACTGACTATAGAGAACTCCCACAAAAATCAGGAAAAACAGCAAAGCTCCCTGCAACCATGACCGGTACTGAAACTCAGGCATGTTATTCCGGTAGGCCGCCATCGTTCGCCGGTAATGAGACAATTCATTTTCGGCCGACAGACTCAGCCGGACCGGCGGGCGATTGGCGTTGGTCCAGAACGGCAGCAGACTGGTGGCATTGGCCACCCGGATCAGCAATTGAACGGTTTCGCGGGGATGCAGGCGGACCGGCACGTACTGATCACTTTCGTCGGTTGCCCATTCGTTGGTCGGGACCATGCTGCCCATCCGCATCCGCTCCGTATCCGAACCACGCAACACCTGTACATCCACCAGCTGATTATCCGACCCATACAAAAACGCATGCTGAACGCTGTCGGTATCATTTTGCAGGTACACGCGCAGCCAGTACGCTTTATGGGCATAGGATTTGACTTCCCGTGTCAGCCGCACAACCACCCCATCCGGCCCCGTAGCGGTCAGATCTGTCTGCCCGATTGTAGCAAGGCCGTACAGATATTGCCGCTCAGCAATCCGGCTCAGCCGGATTGTATCCGGAGAGACAGCCATAACAACCGACGGCAACCACCCTAAAACAAGAACCAACCACTTCCCCATAGCAGCCTTTTTACCAATGTTACAAAAAAGGGGGCTCCTTCAAAAACGTCAGTTAATCATACCCACCTATGAATAGGCAAATTTGCGGTTTGAGTCAATACATCTCACCGCTTGTTCAACCATTTACTGAAAAGGTCTTCCGGTATACTCAAAATACAGACCGGTAAACTACAGATAGTATATCTGTCAGAGAAACTGAATCTTTGGCACAAACATATATCATCCAATCTGTCTGATTAACTGCGCATAGCCATGAATTATCGGATACCCATGAGCCTCGCTTTCTTTTGCCTGGCCGCCGCGCCTGCCGAAGCCCAGATCCGGGTCAACAGCCCTAAAGAAACTGCCGAACGCAGCGTGGAGGGGCGGGTAAACAGCAAAATTGACCAGGGCATTAACCGTGGACTGGACAAAGTAGAAGAAGGGATCGGCAATATCTTTAAGAAAAAAGAGAAAAAAACAGATAAAAAAGGGCAAAAAACCGATGATGCATACGGTAATGACAACACATCGGAAAACACTGATACCCCGGCAACAGGCGGGACAAGCCAGGGAAAAGCAGGCAGTTCCGGTCCCGTTTCGCTGAAAGCCTACAGTAAATTCGATTTTGTACCAGGCGAAAAGGTTATTGCCTATGAAGATTTTGCGCAGGATGCAGTCGGTGATTTTCCGGCCAAGTGGAACACCAACGCCAGCGGCGAAATTGTAACCATTGAGGGTAATGAAGCAAAATGGCTTCAGTTTGCCACGAAAGGCATCTATTTCCCTGAATTTGTCAACGCACTGCCTGAAAACTTCACAATGGAGTTCGATATGGCCGTTACCGACGACATCAGCGAACATCAGTCAGGTCTCAAAATTTATTTCCCCATTCATAAAGAACGCAATCTTCAGTTTGATCAGCTGTTCAGCAGTCAGATACAGGCCGGTATTGATATTCATCCCACCCAAAACAGTAGTACCAGCTCCGTTTGGGTCTTAGGCAAATCAGAAGAAAAAATTATGGAAAATACCATGCCTTTTCTCTGGAAGACAGGGGCCGTTAACCACGTTTCTATCTGGAAACAAAAAACCCGTTTACGTATTTATGTCAATGAAAGCAAACTGTGGGACATTCCGAAAGCGTTTCTACCGGATCAGACCTACTCAATGCTATTTGCCACGTACATGTTCGGCGGCTCTGCCTTTTTAGCGAACCTGCGTGTTGCGGTCGGTGCGCCTGACACCCGCAGCAAACTGCTGACCGAAGGCAAGCTGGTCACGCGGGGAATTCTGTTCGATGTCAATAAAGCTACGATCAAACCGGAATCGTATGGTACACTGAAAGAGATTGCAATGGTGCTTAAGGAGAATCCGGCGGTACGGGTCAACATCGTCGGCCACACCGATTCTGACGGCGATGATGCCAGTAATCTGGCTCTGTCGAAAAAGCGGTCGGAATCAGTAAAGGCCACACTTGCCGGTGAGTTTGGCATCGCAGCCGAGCGTATGACCACCGACGGTAAGGGTGAAGCACAGCCATCAGAGCCAAACACCACGGCTTTAGGTAAAGCCAATAACCGGCGCGTAGAGTTTATCCGGCTGTAACTCTGTTCTGCCAGCCGGTTTTCCGGCTCCGGAAACATTTTCTCTTTTCCGTTTACGACCATGAAAACTATCTTCCTGTTTTGGGTAGCCGCCCTGGCTACCGGTGCCTGCGGCTCAACTTCGGAAGCAACCGAAACCGCAAGCACGACAACTCTGACGGCCGACAAAAGCAGTTGCATTCTGGCCCATCAGACGAAACTTGACCAGCTCCTGCCCCTGGCCGCTATTCAGAAACACTACAGCGGTGACCTGTCGAAGGCCAAAAAGAACTACAACGTACGGCCGACAGCCAAACGCCATGACATGGACACGTATGAGTATACCTGGCCAGGCAACCGTAAACGGAAAATGAAGATGATGGGCCGCGAGATTGAATACGATGTTTCCAACCGCATCGGGTTGACATGGGTAGGCAACGATATGTTTATGATAGCCCGCAAAGGAAGTCCTGCCGACAATTTCCGGTTTTACTACCGCAATATGTCAGCGCAGGAAAAAGCTGAGGCATTCCGTAAGGCAGGCGAGCGCATGGAGCAACAGGGCTACGACAAAAAACAAACCGAAACGGCGGTCAATATGGGCAAGGACCTGTCGAAAGAGGATATCATGTTCAGGGCCGTTGACGGAGTCGGCGATGCGGCAGCATGGCGGATTAAAGAAAAAAGCCTGATCGTGCTAACCGGAAAAATCACCTTTCAGGTCATTGCTGACATTAGCGAAAATGACGACACCAACATCGCCCTCGCCAAAAAACTGGCGGCTGAGGTAATGGCAACCTGCAACTAACTAATCGTGGACGGCCTTATGAAAAAGCTTCCTGTTCTGCTTTGCTGTCTGATCGTTTCAGGTTCGCTGGCACAGAAAATTCAGATCATCAAACCGGAAAAAGGGGTTAAGGAAATCGACCTGACCAGGCCTGTTACGCCGGCAAAGGTTGAGCCCATTCCCGGCCAGAACGGCCTTTATCGCTTCACACACCGGTTGGGTGTGATCTGTGACACCGACGGGGGCGAACGTGGCGAACTGATCCAGTATCTCAACGTGTCAAATGGTGTAACCGGTCTTTTCCGGGATGATATTGCCCGGATCGTTCCGGAGATGGTGAATCAGACAGAGGGCAACATGCACTTCTGGGCTATATTGCCCGACCACTCCCAGCGCATGTACGTGGAAACCAGGGAGCACGGGCGGCTGGTCATGCAACAATCGGTCAACGATCCGCACACAGGCGCGGCCTACACACTGACGGCGGCACGGTTTGATGCCTTTAATGACGGACAGATCTTCTGGCACTCAGCTAAGAAAGTTAAACCTGTTACGTTGCCGGCATCGCTGCTCGAAGGTGCCGGTGCACCGTTGACCTTTGATCTTTATACCTTTAACAGTGAGGAAGGACCTGTGCAGATTCTGCTGAAAGACCTTGGAACGGCAACCGGACAGTGGGCCACCCTCGGGAAAATTCACGCAGCCGTCGGTATGGGGGGCATCGGCTATGTGCATAATGCCGGCAACAACCACGTATATCTGGTGTTTTCGATCAGCAACGGACAGAGCGGTTGCCGGCTGTATTCACTGTCGGCGCAACAGAAATCGTTTTCGGGAGCAGGCTTTAAACCTGCCGGGGACCTGATACTGGACCGGCTGGCAGAATCGCAGAAAGAGCAGGCGCAGCAACAAGCCGAACGACAGGCCGAAATCAGCGCAGAAGAAGACGCAACCCTCCGGCAACTCTATCAGAAACAGGAGCGGGTACGGGCAACGATGCAGAAAAAGATGACGGACGCAATGGCGAATGCAGGCCTGTTCAACGATATGAATGAGCTGGCCAGCCTGGGCCCTGATGCAGAAACAACGTACCAGCTGGCTGATATCGGGTTACAGATTGAACAACGAAAATTACAGCTTGAACTGGCTCAGCTTACCGAAGCCGGGGCCTCCTATGCAGATAAGCAGCCGGTTCAGCGTAAGCTCAGCTGCATTCCCGGGCAACGTCAGCTCTGGCTCAGATACCGCAATGAGGTCGTTGCTCTCCGCAAGCGCTATAAAAAGCCGGATACAGACCCTGACTATCGGGAGAAAAGCAGCCGGCTGTTATTACGGGTCAACGAAGAAGTAGCCCGCAGTTGTCCGGATTAATCCGGATACACCGATATACCTCACAACAACAAAGCGGCCGCCCCGACAAACATCCGGGCGGCCGCTTTTATTTTCTTCGGAGAGACTAGATAACCTGAGCGCTTAGTTCAATTTCTTCGCCTGTCTTGTGCAGGAACCGGAAATCCATCAGCCCCAGTGAGCTATCCTGAACCAGTTTGACCCAGGTTTTATACTTCCAGTACCACTGCCATTGCCGCGAACGAATCCAGCCCTTAGTAAAGTAAGCGTGCAGGAACGGATGTAAAATCACCGTGATGCCGCGCTCATTTTGTCTGGTCAGGATATAATCGAGATTATTCTCGATTACGTCGGTAACAAGCACACTGGCCTGAATCGTGCCGGTTCCGCCGCAGGTCGGACAAACCTCGCGGGTGGTGACATTCATTTCGGGGCGAACGCGCTGGCGCGTTATCTGCATAAGCCCGAACTTGGTCAGCGGCAGGATGGTGAACTTTGAGCGGTCGAATTTCATTTCGTCCCGCATCAGGTCATAAATCAATTTCTTGTTTTCGGCCTTCTTCATGTCGATGAAGTCCACCACAATAATTCCCCCCATATCGCGCAGGCGCAGCTGGCGGGCAATTTCTTTGGCGGCTTCGCGGTTCACGCTGATGGCCGTGGCCTCCTGGTCTTCCTCGGAGTTCGATTTGTTGCCACTGTTCACGTCAATGACGTGCAGGGCCTCTGTGTGTTCAATGATCAGATAACCACCGCCGGGCAAGCTCACCGACCGGCCGAACAGGGATTTGATCTGTTTTTCGAGCCCGAGGGCTTCGAATACTTTACTCTTGCCGGAATAGAGTTTTACGATTTTCTCTTTTTCCGGCGCAATCGTGTGAATGTAGTGCTTGATTTCGTCAAAGGCCTCGCGTGTGTCAACGGTAATACTGTCAAACGACTCGTTCAGCATATCGCGCAGGATTGACGAAGCGCGGTTCATTTCACCCAGTACCCGGTCGCGGGGTTTAGCCTCGCGGAGGGCTTGCATGGCCGTTTCCCACTTTTCGAGTGAGTTCTGGAGATCGCGGTCCAGCTCTTCCACCTCCCGTCCCTGTGCGACTGTCCGTACGATGACCCCGAAGTTCTGGGGTTTCAGCGACGACATCAGTCTGAGCAACCGGGTTCGTTCGGCACGGTCGGTAATCTTTTTTGAGATATTGACCGAACTGGCAAATGGTACGAGTACCAGGTAACGACCAGCAATCGAAATATCGCAGGAAAGGCGCGGGCCCTTCGTGGATATGGGTTCCTTAACTACTTGCACCAGGATCGGCGCTCCCTTTGCTAATACCTTATCGATTTTGCCGATTTTTTCGATTTCCGGCTCCAGTTTAAAATTATTGAGCCGGCCGGTATTGGCGCGCTTGGCGATAATATCCTTAGTAAACTTATTGAGCGAATTAATATTCGGCCCTAAGTCCTGATAATGGAGAAATCCGTCTTTTTCGTGGCCGACGTCGACAAACGCAGCATTCAGGCCGGAAGACAGTTTCTTGATTGTTCCTAAGTACAGATCACCAACCGTAAAGCTGCTGTCCAACTCTTCGACGTGATACTCCTGCAGGCGTTTGTCCTGTAAAAGAGCAATCCGGTCGCCTTTCTGAGTTGAACTAATAACTAATTCATTGCTCACAAGTTGAAGACGCGATTAAGGATGGCATGTCTTAATAAAAAAGAAGAAGCCGCGTTGAATACGGGGCTTCTTAAATGGGTAGCAGTTTGCCGTTGCAGTGAGCCGTCTCAACCTGCTCCTGTCACTGCTACCGCTAATTATTTTTTCTTATGCCGATTCTTCCGAAGCCGCTTCTTCCGCTTGTGGGTAGCGATCTTATGACGCTTTCTTTTTTTACCGCAAGGCATACGTGTCTTAAGGTTAAATATGTAACAAATTGTCGGCTAATCACCCGATTAGCCCGTTATCGTTCAGCAGCCCGACGAAATGTAAACACATACTGATCAATGTAATCTGTATAATCCGGCGCATAGCGCCTATTGTTCATTATACATTACTCATTATTCATTTACGCTTACGGCGCACTGTTTCATTTCAGGCGCTCTTCGTATTCACGAACAGCGGCCAGAACCTGCGGATCTTTTTCCCGGGTCTTTACCTGCGCAAGGACCTTGCGGGCTTCGTCTTTCTGCCCTGCCTCTGCCAGGCTGATACCCAAATAAAACTGAGCTTTCCGGCTCGCCGGGTTGTGGGTCAGAATCTGCCGGAAGCGATCAATTGCGCGCTGATACTGCCCCGACTTCATTGACAACAGACCCAGGTTAAACAGGGCCAGCTCGTTTGTTGGATCCTGCTGTAACACTTCACGCAAGAGCATAATGCCCTGCATCGGTGTTTGCGTACTGACATAGGTCATGGCCATGTTAGCCTTGGCTGTCAGCAGATTCGGATTATTGTCAAGTGCCTTCTTGTAGAACGCACGTGTCTGTTCACCCAGATATGCAGACTTCTGATCATCAACGGCAAAGCCGAATGCCTCAAAATAAGCATCGCCTGCCAGCAGATTTGTACGTTCGTTCGGCGTGTTTTCTGCCAGTTTACCGGCATAATACGCAGCGCTGTCGTACCGGCTGGCCTCTTTAAAGGCAGCCATCAGCTGACCGGTTACGGCTTCTTTCTGATCTGCACCGGCAGTAGCCAGTTTTTGTTTCAGCTCATCAACACGCTTTTTCTGCTCAGGAGCAAGGGGCGCGTTATGGGCAGTGGAAGGCATTCCCGAAGCCTTAAAGTCTGAGGGCGTCTGTGATGAAACCTGATCCGTCACACGGCCACCCAGCTTTTTGTCTTCATTACGGACAGCCACTTTCGGCAGGCTGTATAACCCAACCGTGAGTGCTGAAGCTACTACGACAACAAGAAGAATGGATTTGTTCATTGATCACTATTTAATTCACAAACGCCTTCAGCCCCGTCAGCAGTTCCCGATCAGAGAACCAGGTTCTGCGTAAAACGCGGCGGTGCCTATTCAGCAGCTACGCCTGATTTTACACTTGATTTCACTTGCTCTACGAAAACCTTAGCCGGCTTGAAGCTCGGGATAAAGTGCTCGTCGATAACCATAGCCGTATTTTTTGAGATATTCCGGGCTACTTTCTTAGCTCTCTTCTTATTAATGAAGCTGCCAAACCCTCTCACATAAATCGGCTCCTCTTTGGCCAGCGACTCTTTTACTACCGTAAAAAACGACTCTAAAGTATGAGCTACTTCAGCTTTGTCAATTCCGGTTTTTTCGGCAATTTCTGCGATTACGTCTGCTTTCGTCACGACTTTCTAAAACTTTAACGTTTACTGAGTTGTTGAAAAATCAGGTGTCAAAAATGGGAGTACAAAGGTATGGCTTTCCATTAGAAATTAAAAGTAAGGCTTTCGTGTTTTTCCGTCTTAAATCACATTTTTTATTTTATTTTGGATTGGCAATCAGACAATAAACCCAAAGAGGTAACCGTTCAAGACACTTTTGCGCCTGTCCTGGAGGCATGGTACGAACGGCATAAGCGAAATCTTCCCTGGCGACATACCCGTGACCCGTATGCGATCTGGCTTTCGGAGGTAATTCTGCAACAAACCCGTGTTGTTCAGGGGCTTCCGTACTACGAACGTTTTCTGAATGCCTATCCGCACGTGCAGGCAATGGCCGATGCCGATGAACGGGATATTTTACGGCTCTGGCAGGGTCTGGGGTATTACTCCCGTGCCCGCAATATGCACCAGACCGCCCGGCAGATTGTGAGCGAACGGGCCGGTAAGTTCCCCGATACCTATCAGGAACTGCTCCGTCTCAAAGGCATCGGAGCCTACACCGCTGCTGCCATTGCGTCGTTTGCCTTCGGCGAACGGGTAGCTGTCGTTGACGGCAATGTATACCGGGTGCTGGCGCGGGTGTTCGGAATCAGCGAAGACATTACAACGACTGGTGCAAAGAAAACCTTTGCTACCCTGGCGCAAACGCTGATCGGGGCGGCTCAGGACCCGGCTACCTATAATCAGGCCATTATGGAGTTCGGAGCCATCCAGTGTACACCCGTTGCGCCCGATTGTCTGCTCTGTCCGGTCCACGCACACTGTGTGGCGTTCCAGACCGGACGACAGCATCTGCTACCCGTCAAGAGCAAAAAAAACGCCCGTTCGCGAACGTTATTTTAACTATATCGTACTGACACGGCAGCATCCTGAACACGGCCTGCAACTGGCGATGCGGGAACGCACCGGCCGTGATGTCTGGCAGAATCTGTACGATTTTTACCTGATTGAAACCGATGAGCCCAAAGAAAGCTGGCAGGAGCTCAGTTTACCTGAAAATTTGTCATTAATGCTGCCGGTTTCTGCCCCGAAGGCCGGTCCGGTAAAGCTGGTACAACTTTTGTCGCATCAGCGTATCAAAGGAATATTTTATCAGGTGATGGTACCGTATGCCGGTTCTGATACGCTTCCTGATGGTTTTTCGTGGCTTACAGCGGCCGGTGCCGAACAGGTTCCGAAACCGGTTCTGATCACGAATTATCTTCAGAATCAGCTTGGATAAGTCGTTTTTCCGGCGTATCTTTAATCTCTCTGTGCCACACAGTTTTTTCATATATTAACAACAAGAACAACAGATATGGCTGGTGTTAACAAAGTAATTTTAATCGGTAACCTGGGAAGTGATCCGGAGATCCGCTATCTTGACGGAGGCTCAACGGTTGCCCGTTTCAACATCGCAACCACGGAAGCGTATACCAACCGTAACGGGGAGCGCGTGGAGCAAACCGAATGGCACCGTGTTGAGTTGTGGGATAATCTGGCGAAAATCGCCGAACAGTACCTGCGGAAAGGCCACCAGGTATATATCGAAGGTAAACTGCGCAGCGAAACCTGGCAGGACAAGGATGGCGTGCAGCGTACTGGTGTACGGGTACGGGGAACGGGCATGACCCTGCTCCGGAACCCAACCGAAGGCGGCGATCAGCCAGGACCTGCGTATTCGGCGCAACCTGCGGCAGCCAGCCAGAGCCAGCCGGCAGCACCGGCGAACCGCCCTGCTCCGGCACCATCACCGGCTCCGGCACCAGCCCCCAGAAGGCAGCCGGAACCCGTACCGTTTGAGAGCAACGGAGGAGACGATGATCTCCCCTTCTAAACCAGTACCTGCCCCCATACAGATCGGCTGATCCTTTCGGATATCCTGTCAGCCGGTCTGTACCGGGGCGACCCGAACATAGTGTGAACCAAATACAACCTGAATGGATCCGGGAGACCCGTCGATACGACAGGTGTTGCCAGCGGCTGACGCCGGCTGGAGCACCTATATAAATGATTATGGCCCGTTTGCGGCCCTGCTGCTACTGCTTTTGGTGCTGGCCAGTTTAGCCTCAGCCACCGAAGCTGCCTTTTTTACCCTCACGCCTGAACACCGTATCAACTGCCGGGAAAGTGCAGATCCCGCTGACAAACGGATTGCCTCACTACTTGAACGACCGAGACGACTGCTGGCTTCGCTGGTCATTCTCAACAATGTCTTCAATATCGCAATTGTCGTCATCGTTACCTATCTTACCTGGAATACTGCCCAGCACCTGAAAGCATCAGCCTGGTGGCTTATCAGCGGCACCCTGCTGACTACCCTGGCGATTGTCCTGTTCGGTGAGATTATCCCGAAACTCTATGCCAGCCAGAACAACATTACCGTAGCCCGCCGGACGGCTCCGCTTGCACAGCTGGCCCTCTTTCTCTTCAAACCATTTTCGATCATGCTGGTGAACCTGAGTAACCAGATTGATAAACGCATCCAGCGTCGCGGTTACCGCGTCTCGGTCGAAGAACTGAATCAGGCCGTTGATCTGGCCGGCAGCGACTCCACAGCCGAGGAGCGCGAAATCATTAAAGGCATTGTTAATTTCAGTAACCTGACCGCACGGCAGGTCATGCGTTCCCGGGTTGATATTTCGGCGGTCGATATGGAGTCGTCCTTTACGGAACTGATGGAACGGATTAACCTGTCGGGGTATTCCCGCATCCCCGTTTTCAAAGAAAGCATTGATCAGGTTGAAGGTATACTCTACATCAAAGACCTGCTTCCACACCTGAACGCCGGCGACGATTTTGCCTGGCAACCCCTCATCCGCCCGGCCTTTTTTATTCCCGAACAGAAGAAAGTAGACGATCTGCTTCAGGATTTTCAGAAAAAACGCATCCATCTGGCCATTGTGGTTGACGAATACGGCGGTACCCGTGGTCTGGTGACCCTGGAAGACATCATCGAGGAAATTCTGGGCGACATCAACGACGAGTTTGACGACGAAGAACTGGCAACGTTCCGGCAAGTCGACGATAACACGTTTATTTTTGAAGGGAAAACCGGATTGCCGGATGTCTGCCGGGTGCTTGACATTGACATCTCCCTTTTTGACGACATCCGCGAAGGCAGTGAATCACTGGGTGGTTTATTGCTGGCCCTGTTCAATCATCTGCCCGATGCAGGTGAAGAAATCCGTACACAGGGACTTACGTTTCACGTCTTGTCGGCAGATCACAAACGTATCGGTGAGGTACAGATTACGCGCCACGCTGAACAGGAAAAGCCGGAATCCGTAAGTGCCAGAGAAGAATAAGGGGCGGTATATAAACCGTTGGCTAGATAAACGACCTGGTCGATCTGTTTCGCATATACTGCTTTTCATCTTTTTGATAATTTGGGGCAATAACCTTTAGAAATTGAGAAGATGAGTCTGACAGCTACTCTGAAAACGGCAATCAAGAGCGTTCTTCGCCCTGAGCCTAAGCCAATTACTGACTTTGATTACCGCACCCTGCCCTGGATTGACAAAAAGGATGCCGATATAGATGCCTTTCTGAAGCAGTATAACCGCACGGATGATTTCCCGTACGACTTACGGGAGAAGCTGGAATTCTGGCAAAAAAACGGCTATGTTATTCTTGAAAAAGCCATTCCGGAAAGCTGGCTGGACATGCTCTGGAGCGAGGTTGACGAAGTCTTTACCAATAATGACAAATACGGCATCAAGATTCAGGTTGACTTACCGGAGTATTCAGGACGTGCCGTACAGCTGGCGAAAGACCTGCCTCAGCCGGTAATTAACGGCCAGTACATAAAAGTTATCGACTTCCACAACAGCTCGGTTGCGGCCAAGAAAATTATGCTTCACAAAAGCATTGCATCGTTTCTGGAAGCCGTTTTCGGTGATCGTGTTATCGCCATGCAAAGCCTGTTTTTTAAATATGGCAGCCAGCAGGCAACGCATCAGGATTTTGCCTATGTGGTTTCGGAAAACCCGAGCCATCTGGCAGCTGCCTGGATTGCGATGGAAGACATTCATATTGATTCGGGACCGCTTTTTTACTATCCGGGGTCGCATACCAACCAGAAATTCAATTTCGGAAACGGCATCTTCTTTAACGGCCAGTCAACCCATGACCCGAACGACTTTGCCCGGTTTATTGAAGCAAATTGTGCCGCACACGGACAGCAACGGAAAACGCTTCTCATCAAAAAAGGCGATGTATTACTCTGGCATGCGGCGCTGGCACACGGCGGGGATGCGATTAATAATCCCGAACTGACCCGTAAGTCATTTGTCTGTCATTATTCCTCACAGAACGCTTACCGGCATCACCGCCAGAAACCGGACGAAGAACCGGTACGGCATACCTACAACGGAGGTGATGTATTTGCCCATCCGTTTCTGAAAGATCACGAAGATATTTTCAAGGGCGGCGAAACGCTGTAAACTGCCTTATATACAACGGCAAACAAAAAGCGCAGGCTCATCACCTGCGCTTTTTGCTTCTATACAAGCTGACCGTTTAGCGGATAACCCGTTTCACCGAAATCGGTACGCAAACCGCCGGCGGACACTGGCATGTGTCAGGTAAGAGTACCGTCTGGTCGCGGTAACAACCCAGAGCATCATAAACCCGCACAGTATAGGACTTATTGCCTGCCAGCCCCGTCGCTACGATTCCGCTGGCCGGTACCGCCAAGAGTGTCGGGTTGGTACCGGTAAAGCTCGTGCCTTCCGAGACAGCATACTGATAAGTACCCGGATTCGTGCCAAGCCCCGTTACCCGCAGCTGGCCGTCGGTATTCGCCTGTGCCGCCACGCACGTCGGCGCCGTTGGTACTACCGTAAACGAGGTTACTTCCTGTTCTTCGATGATAATCGGGCAGCATGACTGGTCCGGACAAGACGCCTGTGCGTTTACGACTACGCGGTATTCACCGGCCTGCGTTGCCGTATAACTGGCCACAGGACCATCATATACTTTCGTCTCGGCAGTGCTTCCCTGCCGGTTTATAGTACCATTGGTATGCTGTGTAGCCCGCCGGTGCGTTGAGCCGGATCTGATAACCCGAATCTTTACAGACTTTAATCGGTACGGTCGTACAGACCTTAGCCGTATCGCCCGGAATCGTAGCCGTATTGTAAAGCACGCCGTCTGCCGAGATACTTACCGAATAGGTCAGGGTTGCCACGGCACCCGCGTCGAGCTGCCCGACACTCCACTGATTCGAGAAGACGGAGTAAGTACCGGTGTTGGTACTAACAGATGCCGGCAGAATCGTAAGCCCCGATGACAGTGCATCGTTTACTAAGATGCTGTAGCCTGCCGCGTTACCCGTGTTGCTCACCGTTACGGTATATGAAATCACATCACCTTTCTGAGCCGTGAGGCACTGACGGTCTTATCCAGATTAAGGATCGGCGAGCCGGACAGCGCTGTCACCGTTACGCTCTTCACATCACTACAAGTTGGCGTAACCATACAACTCACCGAATACACATTCGTACCCTGGCTGGCGGTGGCAGAAACTACGCTGCCACTGGCTCCGGCAATGCTCCATTGCAGCTGGCCGTTTGTACAGCCCGAAGCCGTCAGACTTACCACACTGCCGCTGAGTACGGTCAGGCTTCCGGTGGTCAGTGTTACCGTCGGCAGGTCCATCACTGTTACCTGAGCAGCAACTTCCACGCTGTTTGTACCGTTCGTACAGATAGCGGTATAACCTTGTGTCTGCGCGGGTGTTACCACCACACTTTCCGTCGTCTGACCATTGACACCAGTACCAAGCCAGCTCAGCGTGCCGGCACAGCCAATGGCGGTGAGCGTAACACTCTGTCCCTGACAGATCATGGCATCGGCCACAATAAAGTCGTTTGTATTGCCGCTACCGACTGACACCTGCGCGGTTGAGCGACAACCGAAACCGGTTGTGCAGGTAACACTGTACTGGCTGCTGACGGCGGCCGGTACAACAATGCTGGTTTTACCCGCATCGGCGACACCGGTTGACCATGCTAAGTCTCCACTGGTACAGCCACGCACCGAAATAGTAATCGCCGTTGAGCTGGCGGCCGAACTACGGCTGATGGTCAGGCTGGACGGCAATGCTACCGTCGCCGTTCCCACTACCGACGTTGTTGATCCCGTCGAGGTGGTACAGGTCGCCGTGTAATTCGTGTCTTGTGTCAGGTTCGGCGTAATCAGGCTGGTGCCCGTGGTACTGTTGGACCAGGTTACCGTGCCGTTGTTACAGCCCGAAGCAGTCAGCGTTGCCGAACTGCCGTAGCACACCGTCGCCGAGAGGACTACCAGTGAAGCCGCCGGCTGGGTATTGATCGTAATCGAGGCCGTTGTCAGACAGCCCGGGCTCGTTGTACACGTGGCCGAATACGTCTGCGTTGACTGCGATGGTGTTACACTGATGGTTGAGCCACTGTCCCCCGTTGACCAGGTCACTGTGCCCGTACAGCCAACCGCCGAGATACTTACCGGTGTTCCCACCGTTACGTTGGTCGAACTGGCTTGCAGGCTTAGCACCGGCTGCGGCATTACCGTCACTGTGCCCACTGCCGTGGTCACCGAGCCCGTCGAGGTGGTACAGGTCGCCGTATAGTTCGTGTCTTGTGTCAGGTTCGGCGTAATCAGGCTGGTGCCCGTGGTACTGTTGGACCAGGTTACCGTGCCGTTGTTACAGCCCGAAGCAGTCAGCGTTGCCGAACTGCCGTAGCACACCGTTGCCGAGAGGACTACCAGTGAGGCTGCCGGCTGGGTATTGATCGTAATCGAGGCCGTTGTCAGGCAGCCCGGACCCGTTGTACACGTGGCCGAATACATCTGCGATGACTGCGATGGTGTTACACTGATGGTTGAGCCACTGCCACCCGTTGACCAGGTCACTGTGCCCGTACAGCCAACCGCCGAAAGACTTACCGGTGTATTGACCGTTACGTTCGTCGAACTGGCTTGCAGGCTTAGCACCGGCTGCGGCATTACCGTCACTGTGCCCACTGCCGACGTTGTTGCGCCAGCCTCAGTCGTACAGGTCGCTGTATAGTTTGTTGTCTGCGTCAGATTCGGCGTTTCCAGTGTCGTGCCCGTTGTACTGTTCGACCACGTTACGGTGCCAATACAGCTGGAAGCGGTCAGCGTTGCGCTGCTACCGTAGCAGATCGTCGCTGAGGTTAATACCAGTGACGGAGCTATTGTACAGCTCTGTGGTGCGTCATAAAGCGTCACAGCTGAGCTACAGCCAACCAGCGTCACCACGACCGTATGTGACCCTGTTCCTGATTGCAGCCCCGATAACGAGTAGGTAGCAGACGTTACTGACGCACCGATGGCGACCGTGGCCGATTGGATACCATCTGTAATCACAGCGGTGCCGCCCGGCGTATTGGTCAGGCTGATCGTACCCGAAATGCTGTACTGATTGTTCAGTGAGTTGCAGACCGTTGGCGTTACCGTGGCCGACAATGAACACACACATACTTGTTGTGGCAGCACTGTGGTCAGCACCGTATAGCAGCACGGACCGTTGTACACAACTACGCTGTAGCTTTGTCCCGTTGACGAAGCCGGATTGGTCAGACCGGTAAATGAAGCAGCCGACGCACTGACCGGCTGACTACCCGTAGCAGTATAGCTTGGTACAGACCCGCCCGCAGCTACCAGAAACACCTTATCACCATTCTGAATACCCGTCAGTAACACCTGTGCATCGCTGTTCGCTATGATACCGGCGCAGGTTGCGTTTACCGTACTTACGCTGGCAACCGTTGTAGTCAGACAAACAAACCCGGCATCAAACGTGTGGTTTACCGAACCATCCGCTTCTGTAGTCACCGAAATAACAGGCGCGGTAATCCCGGCTACTGTAGTAACCACCGCATCAGAGTCATTTAAATCACTGGCATTGGTAATGGCTGCATTAGCAGTCGTCAACTGGTATTTTCCGTTAACGGCAGTCAGGACATTATCCGCAAACTGGCCGCTGCCCCCAAATACGAGGCTATACACTGTATTAGCCTGAATGAGTGTTGTCGATACTGTTCCGACAACCGTACTGCTGCCCGGTTTATTGTTGAAGTAATATTCGCCGGCCACATTTGTTGTTGTAGAAGCAATCAGCGTGCTTCCCTGGTATAAAGCGACATTGACACCGGCCAGTGCCTTTTCACAAGGGTCCTGTACACCATCTTTATTTGAGTCGACCCAGACGCGATTACCAATTTCGATATAGTCCGGCAAATCACAGCCAAGTTCAATATCACCCAGGCCAGTCGCTTTACCGAACAATCCTGAACTTACTGACCCCTGGTACACAGCATAGCCGCTGCTTTTCTGACCTGTCGTGTTATTCGCATGGATCACTCCTCCGATGTCAAACGGATTATAAGCATAGTCAGCCGGGGTGTCAAACCCTAACGGATCCAGCGCGGTAACCAGTACCTCCCCCGATCCGGGCCGCAACGCCAGCGCCCCTAACACCGTTTCAGCATGATCGATCAGCGGAGATCCGCCATTATACTGATAAACCAGGTTTTCATTATAAAACTCACCGAAGCCCGGCCCCTGATTATTAGAAGGACCATACCCTACCGCCGGACCTGCCTTAGCGGCGTTTTCGAGAATATAGGTCCCGTTGGCATAGAACGCCCGCAGAATATCACCGCCGGCCGTATTGCTGTACAACTGAGTTGTATTGTTGATATCCGGCCCGTAATTGCTGTTGCCGCCGATCAGACTGGCACGGTCAGCAAAGGCCAGAATCATGGCCCCGTCAATATCAAACTCAATATCCGACAGGATTGGCATCGGATAAACGAACGAAGAGACATTGGAGGAAATCGTCCGTAAGGAAGCGGTATACGTCGCCCAGTCATCTGTCCACGGATACCAGCCTGTCCGGTTAATAATACTGCCATTGGCGTCCGGGAAACCTTTAGGATAGGTCAGCGGGAAATCAAAGACCGTTGTCCACGCAGCCCCGTCCCATTTGTATACATAGGCCCGCATGTCTGATTTATTCTGTGAGACACCGGCATCGCAAACAACACCGACAAATACCTCGCCGTCTTTTACGGCCAGGCCGTAGGGACGGTATGTACCACCTGTACAACCAGGATCAGGAATGGCAAAGGCCTGTGTATTAGCAGCGGTTGGCTTGGTCAATCCATCAGCATTATACGCTGTGATATCAACAGAATAAAGCTTCTTATCGTGTAGACTGACAAACCAGAGTGTATTTCCGTCGGCACTGATATCCAGATCACCGATACCGGCGCGTCCAATCTGACTGATCGTACCCGGGTCATGCGACGGTGTCGTTTTATTCCCATCCAGCCCACGTGCGGCATTTGACAGAACCGGATTAGACGGATCATCAATCACAGCGCCTAAAGCTGTCACATTGATAAACGGACTCACTACCGGAGCCGACGGATTGGTAACGTCCAGTGTATAGATACCTCCAAGCCCCATGGGCCCTAAACCTGCGTACCGGCGCAGCACCGCCGACATAAATATCCGTTTCGTGAATTTATTGTAGGCGTTTCCCCAGATAGACCCTACCTCAGAAGCGTTGGCAAGGTGGCTGGGTGGTGTGTAGCCCGACGGTAAACCCGGTACTCCGCTGGCAGAATACGGGAAACTGACAATCGCATCGGCGCTGCCGGCGGTTCCGGCCAGCAACGGGTCTCCGTTTACAAAACAGGAAACATATACAGCCGGAGATGTCTGGCAATAGTTGGCCGCATTCAAAACGCCTAAATCAACGTTACAATCGGCGGCACTCACAAACTGCACGGTCGTCCGGCCATCGGCACCGGCCAGCGTTCCGTGACCAAGGTAGGATGGCAGGTCTGTGAACTCAATCCGTAAGGGATAGGCGGACGGACTAATAGACGTAAAGATATATTTCCCGAAGGCATCCGTCACTGCGCTACCAACCAGAACACCGGAACAGTCATAGGCTTTTACGGTTATGTCGGAAATACCGGTTGACTCACCACTGCCCTTAATCCCGTCGGCATTGAAATCATTCCAGACCGTTCCTCCCAGCTGACCTGCCGCACAAACCGTTGGCAGACAGGCATCCGGTAAGCTGACGCCGCTACTAACGGCTGAGCAGCTGGAAACGCTGGTAAAGGAAGCAGCAACGGCTTGTCCGGATGCTGTTGAGGCTAAATCCACCTCAAACGCCACCACCTGCGGAGAAACGATGGTCTGACTCTGAACACCGACCTGAAACCCGTAGTCTACCTGTATGACGCCCGGTGTGATAATCCGGCTTTGGCCGGCATATTCTACTACAATATTTCCGGATGGCGGATTTTGCCAGGCCACCTCGACGCTTACGGTTGCCTTACTGGCTCCGCCCACAGCATAACAGCCGGAAACGGTCGGTTTAACAGTAATAGCACACGATTGAGCATAAACACGTATACCGGTTAAGACCAGTAAAAGGCATACGAATAGGATAGTCTTCGGGGCTTGATAACGTAAATGTTCACATGCAGTCATGAGCTGTTTTCACAATAGTTAATAAGCAAGTAAATTTCATATGTTGCCTATCAAATACCGGACCAGACTCCCCTTACCTACGATGTATATCACAAAACAAATTATAATAATCTTAATATATGAATTGTATACACAATATCAGTAACTAATAAACAATAAAACAGCCGAAAAAGGGTACACATTACCCGTTGCTGAAGCAGCCGGGCATACAGCAACAATCCTGCCGGAAAAGAGTACAAAAACAGCTATACCCACAGACCGTGCCCATGTGTATATCCACCGAGGATATCGTTGATTTGCGGCGTTGAATGGGTAAGAAATCCCTGATCTGCCAGCCGGCGGAGTTTTTTACGGTCGCCCCCCGAGAGCTCCCCGTCAATGACGAAACCAAAGATGACCAGCCGTTCGAGTCCGCAACATACGTCTTTGGGCAGCAGCGCCATTTCCTGAAGCAATGAGTGATTGGTTACGGTGTTTTCAAGCCTGAACCGGTCCAGAACGGTTTCTGTCAGCAGCAGATTTGCGTAGCTGTGCTGCTGCGTAAGCGTTTCGCTGAAAGCCAGCACCTCAACAACTAACCGGCGGAAGTCGGTATGCTGCGCCCACTGGGTGTATAATTCATCAACAAACTCCCGGATCGTCAGCGGAGCCATGACACGCACTTTGGTTTCGTGGATGATCTGCCGCGAAGCCCGGCTCAGCCAATAGGCCAGAATGACGATCCCCAGCATAAATACCGTCTGTTGCTGAAGCGCAGGAGGTACCGCTAAACGCACAAGTCCATACGTCACTACCAGACACAAAAATGCCCAGACCGTATTTACGGTAATATACAGGTGCATACCCCAGCGCGGAATGTTCAGGTAAGGCTTCAGCCCAAACCGGAAAAAGCTGGCAGCCCCCTGCGAACGGGTTGTGGCCTCCAGCGTCCGTAAGTGCTGTTCATACTGCGCATCGTATGCGCGCGGAAACATACAGGTATCCATTATCTTGCGGACAGCCCAGCTATTGACACCTGCCACCAGCTGTATTGTTACGTAAGTCAGCAGAATAGCATATAAACCCGACACCATTGGCAGGCTAACCGTAGTATTCAGTACAGTCAACTCCACACCGCCAAAAAACGAAGGGAATGCCTGATGCGGCATGTACCAGCCCAGCATACAAAGCAAACTGAAAAGAGAAGCCATTACCGTAGTCTGGATCGTTACCAGGCGGATGAGCCGGCTTTCTGTATCATTCAGGACATAAGGTTCATCTGCCGGATGGGCAACTTCCAGCAACTGGCGCAAATAGCGCACAGACGCATGATCAAAGGGATCGGTGGTATTATCAGGTGGAAAACCAGACATAATTCATTAGCATAACGTACCCTACCTAACTAGCAAAAGGACCATTTGGTTAAAAGTTTGGTATAGTTTTGGTTTTTATCCTGAATAATGTTGTTATCCAGGGACTTTTCTTACCTTTGCCCTTATCACTTACAAAAGTGACAAAACAACTATTAGCATGACAACGGACTTATTGCAGATCGAGTTGCGGAAGGCCGAACGCTCCCGCATTCAGGAGGTTGACTTCAACAACCTGCCCTTCGGCAAGCACTTCTCAGACCACATGTTTGTGGCAGATTTTGTCGATGGCCAATGGCAGAATCAACAAATCGTTCCATTCGATAATTTCACCCTAAGCCCTGCCCTATCGTCGCTACACTACGGCCAGGCCATTTTTGAAGGCATGAAAGCGTTCAAAAACGAAGCCGGCGAGGTGCTGATGTTCCGTCCGCTGGATAACTTCAAACGGATGAACGAGTCAGCGCACCGCATGTGCATGGCCACGCTGCCGGAAGAAGTCTTCATGGGTGGTCTCGAAGCGCTGCTACGCGTCGATGCCGACTGGGTGCCGTCTACGCCGGGCAGCTCGCTGTACATTCGTCCGTATATGTTTGCTACTGACACCTACCTCGGTGTCGCTCCGTCGAAAACATACCGGTTCTGCATTTTCACGTGTCCGGTCGGTCAATACTACAGCAACCCGCCGAAACTGAAAGTGGAAACGGATTACATCCGGTCGGCACCAGGCGGTACGGGTTTTGCCAAATGCGCGGGCAACTACGCCGGTTCACTCTACCCGACGTTGCTCGCCCAGCAGCAAGGCTACGATCAGCTGATCTGGACCGACGCCGTTGAACATAAATACATCGAAGAGTCAGGCACGATGAACATTATGTTTATCATCGACGGTAAACTTGTGACCCCATCGCTTTCTGATTCGATTCTGCGTGGTATTACCCGCGATACATTGATCAACATCGCCAAAACGATGGGTATTGAGGTTGAGGAGCGGAAAGTATCGATTGCGGAAGTAGTAGAAGGCATCGACAACGGTCGTCTGACCGAAGCGTTCGGTGCCGGAACAGCGGTTGTGGTGTCGCCATACTCCCTAATCGGCTTCAACGGTAAGGACTATATGCTGCCGGAACACGCTCCGTCGGATTCAATTGCGCTGAAACTTAAAGAGCAGCTGGATGCGATCCGTACCGGTAAGACAGACGATACATTCGGCTGGGTGTACAAAGTATAATCCGGCGATATACAGCATAAAAAAGCGCAGCCTTCCGGGGTCTGCGCTTTTTCGGTTTTCAGGCGGTTGTCTTCGGTTTCGGCGTATCGCCGATTTTAATTTTAAGCCCGAAGTCCTTGCCCTGCGACACGTCTTTCAGTCTTACTTTTTCCTGTTGCGGGGTCGTCCAGACCGTCATGCCTTCCTCTGTTACCGGTTTGCCATACCGGGCTGTGAAATATCCGGTCAGGTCTTCCTTATAAGCTTTCACCGACTGTGCATTATTCAGGTAAAGGTCAACCACGATACCTGCCACCAGCGGCTGGTCTTTGAAATAGTACAGCACATCCATCGATTCCAGATTCGGAAACTCAACCGAATAGCCGAGATGATCCGGCTCCGTTTCGAACAACTCCGCTTTTTCGGTGGCTTTTACGCGCGACATCGAGTCGCCGAGGGAAATACTATGCCAGTGGCCTTCGGCTGTTACACCCAGACTGTCGAGCCGTCCGGAGATAGTTACGTCTTCCGCCGGTGCGGTAGTGGTTGAATCGGTAGTTTGGGTAGTTTCTTTTTTGGATTGGCAGCTCATAAAGGCACTGCTTCCTGCAAACAGCGCCAGTCCAAGACAAATCAGGTATCGTTTCATCCGTTTACATCAGTTTTCTGCAAAAGTAGTATGTTTTTAACGGGAGGCCGGAGCATGTACGGCAGTTTATGACCGGAGCTACGCAAAATCATCCGGCAGATTCATGTAAAATCGCGGCTTATGGGCTATTTTCGTCTTTGTTTTACGGTTCATTTTGCTTAACTGACCCTAGATGTTTTCATTGAAACCTGCTCATCAACAGCTGAGTGCCTTACTGGCAGCAGCCCTCTTAACTGTTACCACCTCCCTGCCTGCGCAGGATATTACCATTCCGGCTGAGGCCAAAGCCGCCGCTGCTGCCGTACGTCCGGAAGCCATCCGTGCCCACATGACCTTTATCGCTGATGATGTCATGGAAGGCCGCAAACCGGGTACCCGTGGCTATACCCTCATTGCCAACTATGTCAAAGCCCAGTTTGAAGCATTAGGCCTGAAACCGGCCGGCGAAAATAATACGTATCTCCAGAAGGTTCCTCTTCGTCAATGGCAGGTAGACGAGCAGAAAAGTAACCTCCAGATCCAGACCAAATCGGGCGAACGGACACTGGTCTACGGCAAAAACTTTATCCTGAGCCCGAATTTTAACCAGCCGTCGGCTGATGTTTCAGCGCCGGTCGTCTTTGTCGGCTTCGGCGTATCAGCCCCCGAACTCGGCTATGACGATTATAAAGGCATCGACGTAAAAGGCAAGATCGTGGCCTACTTCAACGGCGCCCCGACCTCGTTCCCGTCCAACCAGCGGGCGTTTTATTCGTCATCGAAGCCGGAAAATGCCGCCGCCCACGGCGCCGTTGGCGTGATTACGTTCAGCCTTCCGAGCGACGTTCGGGCCCGTGTTGAATCAGCCGCTCCACGCGCCCGTCAGGGTGTGTTCAAGTGGATGGATAATCAGGGAAATGCCCAGCGTACCTTTCCGCAGCTGATCGGTAGTGCCTCGTTCAGCGATTCAACAGCCCGCTCGCTGTTTACCGGTACCGCGAAAAACTTTGAAGAAGCCGTTGCTATTGCTCACCGGAATACGCCGCAGGCGTTCCCGCTCAACGCAACAGTGCGGATGCATACGGAGACCCTGAGCCCGCAGACGATCATGGGCTACAACGTGATCGGGCTCTTGCCGGGCAGCGATCCGGTGCTCAAAAACGAATATGTGGTTTATGTCTGCCACCTCGACCACCTGGGCATCGGCCGGCCGGTCAAAGGCGATTCGATTTACAACGGGGCGCACGATAATGCTTCGGGGATTTCCATTAACCTGGAAGCCGCACGGCTGTTTACACTGCTGCCGAAAGCACCGAAGCGGTCCATTTTGTTTGTGGGTGTGACAGGCGAGGAAATGGGCCTCCTTGGGTCAGACTATTTTGCCAGTAACCCGACCGTTCCGAAAGACAAAATGGTGGCCAACCTGACGCTGGATATGCCGTTTTTCTTCCATCCGCTGCTCGACATTGTGCCTTACGGAGCGCAGCATTCCAGTCTGAACAACGAAGTATCGGCCGCCGCAAAGTACCTGGGAATCGAGGTGTCGCCGGACCCGATGCCGGAGCAGGTAGTATTCATGCGTAGTGATCATTTTAGTTTTGTACGGCAGGGGATCCCGGCCTTATTTGTGAAAAGCGGCTCGAAAACCGGCAATCCGCAGCTCGATGGTTTAAAGCTGAATCTCGACTGGCGGGCCACGATTTATCACTCACCGCAGGATGACATGAACCAGCCGTTTGACTTTGCGGCCGCTGCGAAACATGTTCAGCTCCAGTTTTTGATCGGTTACCTGACCAGCCAGTCGCCGACCCGCCCGACGTGGAATAAGGACGATTTCTTCGGCAATAAATTCGGCACGGCACGGCAATAATCCTGTAGCGCGGAACGGAATTCCGTGGCCGGGTAACCCAATCGCTTTAGATCGCGCGGCATGCTGTTCCGCGCTACAGATACGATGTACTCTAAACTCCCTAATATCGGCACGACCATTTTTACGGTCATGTCTAAACTGGCGCTCGATACCGGCGCACTGAATCTTTCGCAGGGCTTTCCGAGCTTTGACTGCTCACCGGAGCTGACGGCTTTGGTGAGCCATTACCTGAACGGCTATAACCAGTATGCCCCGATGTCGGGAGTACCGGCTCTGCGGGAGTCGCTGGCCCAAAAAACGGCAGACTGTTACGGCATAGCGTACCATCCTGACGATGAAGTCACAATTGTGTCCGGTGCAACGGAGGCCATTTTTGCAGCCGTAACCACCGTGATTTGTCCGGGGGACGAGGTCATTCTGTTCGAACCGGTTTACGACAGTTACGTACCAGCTATCGAGCTGGCCGGCGGCGTACCGGTGTATATCCGCCTGAGCCCGCCCGATTTTTCGGTTGACTGGGCCGACGTCCGCAGTAAGATTACCGACAGGACGCGGCTGATCATGGTCAATACGCCACAGAACCCGAACGGCCGTGTCTGGACACAGGCCGATCTTGATGAGCTGGCGGCCATTGTGCGGGACAAGGATATTTTTCTGGTAAGTGATGAAGTCTACGAGCACATTCTGTTCGACGGCCGGACGCACCATTCCCTGATGAAACACCCGGTTTTGCAGGAGCGGACATTCATCTGCGGATCATTTGGCAAGACATACCACGTCACCGGCTGGAAAATCGGCTATTGCCTGGCCCCGCGTGAACTGACCCGCGAGTTCAGGAAAGTACACCAGTACGTTACCTTCAGCACAATCACGCCTATCCAGTATGCGCTGGCGGATTTCCTGCGGAATCCGGAGCCTTACCGGAGCCTGTCCGCCTTTTACGAAGCCAAACGGGATTTGTTTCTGTCTGCCATTCAGGATTCACGCTTCACCTATACGCCCGCCGAAGGAAGCTTTTTCCAGCTCCTCTCCTACCGGCAGATTACGGATGAGTACGATTATGATCTGGCCGTACGGCTCACCCGCGAAATCGGCGTTGCTTCAGTACCGGTCTCTGTTTTCTACCATGATCAGACCGACCACAAAATTCTGCGGTTTTGTTTTGCCAAGGATAATGACACCCTATTACGGGCCGGTGAAAAACTAAGTAAACTGTAAGTGTCCGGAAAAGACACTACAGGATTATTCTGATATAGAATTTACATTCGTCCGGTAACGTTAAAAAAAAGAGGGAACGGGCCAGGCTTATTGTTACCCGGACAGCGGAAAATCCCGCCGGTTACATAACTTTGTCTTAATGTTCCCCGAACTATCAGGCGAACGCAAGCGTTCATTCTCTAACAACGAAAACCAACTTCGCTTCGGCGATCTTCTTCATGAGCGACGCTATTAAGCACGAATGCGGTATTGCCCTCCTCCGGCTCCGCAAGCCGTACCAGTACTACATCGATAAGTACAAAACCCCGCTTTATCCTGTCAATAAGCTCTATCTGCTGATGGAAAAACAGGTTAACCGGGGTCAGGATGGAGCGGGAGTGGCCAATATTAAGATTGACGTTACACCCGGTAACCGGTACATCAGCCGATACCGATCCGTTGATCAACAGCCCGTTGCGAAAATCTTTCAGAAGATTAACAAAAAGTTTAAGAAGGCATCCAAAGAAGGCAAAGAAAATTTCAAAGATGCCAAATGGTTGCAGAATAACGTAGCCTTCACCGGTGAAGTCTGGATGGGACACCTGCGGTACGGAACCCACGGAGCCAACGAAATCGAAAACTGCCACCCGATGCTCCGGCAGAACAGCTGGAGAAGCCGGAACCTGGTTGTCGCGGGGAACTTCAACATGACTAATGTTGACCAGCTCTTTAACAAACTGGTTTCGCTCGGACAGCACCCCAAGGAGATAGTTGATACGGTGACCGTGATGGAAAAAATCGGTCACTTCCTCGACGAAGAGAATCAACGCGTTTTTGACCGCTTTAAAGGTATCTACGAAAACCCCGATCTGTCGGATATCATCGAAGATAACATGGACCTGCAGCGGGTTCTTCACCGGTCCTGCCGGGATTTCGACGGAGGATACGCCATGGCAGGTATGACCGGTTACGGCGCTTCGTTTGTCGCACGCGACCCCGCCGGTATCCGCCCGGCCTACTACTACGCCGACGATGAAGTGGTGGTCGTTGCGTCGGAAAAACCAGCCATCAAAACGGCGTTTAACGTCGAATATAGCCAGATTAAGGAGATTCAGCCAGGTCACGCGCTGATCATTGATAAATACGGCGAATACGGTGAGTACGAATTCATCAAGCCGATTGAAAAACGCTCCTGCTCTTTCGAGCGTATCTACTTCTCCCGCGCAACCGATCCGGATATCTATAACGAGCGTAAGCAGCTCGGCCGCCTGCTGGTCCCACAGATTCTGAAGGAAATCAATTATGACCTCGAAAATACCGTTTTCTCGTATATTCCAAATACGGCGGAAACCGCATTTTTCGGCATGGTCGAAGGGCTGGAAGATCACCTGGCCAAGCAGCGTAAGAAGGCGATTATGGACGGTATCCTGTTCGAGGAAGAACTCGACCGGGTCCTGACGTTCCGTCCGCGGATTGAGAAACTGGTTTCGAAGGACGTAAAACTCCGGACATTCATTACCGACGAAGCCCAGCGCGACGACATGGTATCGAATGTGTACGATACAACGTTTGAAGTAATCAAAAAGGGTAAGGATAACGTGGTGGTTATGGACGACTCTATCGTTCGGGGAACCACGCTCGAAAAAAGTATCCTGCGGATGCTCGACCGCCTCGGCCCGAAAAAGATCATTATCGTCTCTTCGGCTCCGCAAATCCGCTTCCCGGACTGTTACGGTATCGACATGTCGAAGGTGAAGGAATTTGTGGCGTTCCGTGCGGTGATGGCTCTTTTGCGGGAAAGAAACATGGAATACCTGATGGATGAAGTGTACGCCGAGTGCGTGGCCGCCATCGAATCAGGCAATGCCGAAGCGAAGAACTACGTAAATGCCCTGTTCGCGCCGTTCACCGACGAGGAGATTTCGCAGAAAATTGCGGACATCGTTCGTCCGAAGGATCTGAAAGCCGAACTGGCCATCGTCTACCAGACAGTTGACAACCTGCACAAAGCCTGTCCGAACCACTCGGGTGACTGGTATTTCACCGGCAACTACCCGACACCGGGCGGTAACCGTGTGGTAAACAAGGCGTTTGTTAATTTCATGGAAGGTAAGCTTGTGCGGGCCTACTAATCGGCTGCTCACACGATATACGCCCCGGTTCAGCGCTGAGCCGGGGCTTTTTTATGCCTGACCAGTTCCGGCAACCGGCTTTTTTTTTGCATAAGAAACCGTACATTCGCTGGTTAATTTCCGACCAGTCCGGATTAATCCATGCATTAATTCATTCCTTAACTCAACAAAACCACTTGCCGCTTATGCGTATCATTGCCCTCCTGCTGGCGTCTGTACTGGCCGGCTTCCAGGCCGTGGCCCAGACCAGTTCCATTTCGCTCATTCCCCAGCCGGTTTCCGTACAACCGGCCACGGGTACCTTTCAGCTGACGAAGACGTCGGCCATCAGCTATAACAAGCCCGAAGCACAGGTCGTGGCCAATATGCTTACCGAAAAGCTCAATACGCCGACCGGTTATAACTTTAAGGCACAGGCAGGTACCAAAGGCCATATTCACCTCAACCTGCTGGCCGCTCCGAATGCTCAGCTCGGGAAGGAAGGCTATACGCTAACCGTGACGCCGAAAAACGTCACGATTTCGGCCAATGAGCCGGCGGGGCTTTTCTATGGCATGCAGACCCTGATCCAGCTCCTGCCGAAAGAAATCGAAAGCAATAAGCTAACGGCAGCGAACTGGACTGTGCCAGCCGTTACCATTACGGATTATCCGCGTTTTGGCTGGCGGGGCCTGATGCTTGATGTCAGCCGCCATTTTTTCACCAAAGACGAAGTAAAACGCTACATCAACCAGATGGCGCAGCTCAAACTGAACACGCTGCACTGGCACCTGACCGACGACAACGGCTGGCGGATTGAAATCAAATCGTTACCGAAGCTCACACAGGTAGGGGCATGGCGTGTGGCCCGCGCCGGTCACTTCGGCGAGCGGGCAAGACCGAAAGCCGGCGAGCCGACACCTTACGGAGGTTTCTACACGCAGGAAGATGTAAAGGAGATTCTCCGGTATGCGCAGGACCGTAACGTGACCATCGTTCCGGAAGTGGATGTACCCGGCCACAGCATGGCCATTCTGGCGGCCTATCCCGAGCTGAGCTGTACGAAAGACACGACCGTACGGGTAAATCCCGGCTCGGCATTTTCGGAGTGGTACGGCAACGGCACGTTTAAAATGCTCATTGAAAATACCCTTAACCCGTCCGACGAAAACGTTTATGTTTTTCTGGATAAAGTCTTTACCGAACTGGCGGCCCTTTTTCCGAATCCGTATATCCATGTGGGCGGCGATGAGTGCTACAAAGGCTACTGGGCGCAGAACCCCGGTTGCCAGACTCTGATGAAACAGCTTGGCATCCGCCACGTCGAAGATTTGCAGGGGTACTTTATGGGCCGCGTTGAGAAAATTCTGGATGCTAAAGGCAAAAAACTACTGGGCTGGGACGAAATTCTGGAAGGCGGTATTTCGCCGAAAGCAACGGTCATGAGCTGGCGGGGTATCAAAGGCGGGATCGAAGCAGCCCAGATGGGCCATGATGTCGTTATGACACCGACCACGTTTGCGTATCTCGATTACAATCAGGGCGAGAACACCATTGATCCACCGATTTATGCCAGCCTGCGGATGAAGCGCTCGTACAGTTTTGATCCGGTTCCGGACGGCGTCGATCCGAAATACATTCTGGGTGGCCAGGGTAACCTGTGGACGGAACAGATCCCGACATTACGCTACGCCGAGTACATGACCTATCCCCGCGCGTGGGCGCTGTCTGAAGTCTTCTGGTCGCCGAAGGCCGTAAAGAATTGGGAAAACTTCGTTCAGCGCGTTGAGCACCGGTTCGAGCGGGCTGATATGGCCGACATCAATTATTCGAAAGCCATTTACGACGCGATTGTCCGGACTACGGTTAAAGACGAGAAATTAACCCTGATTCTGGAGTCTGAAATTCTCGGACTCGACATCTATTATACCATTGATGATACCATGCCCGATAGCCATTCGGCCAAATTCACGCAGCCGGTCGAATTGCCTGACGGACCAATCACCCTGCGCGTGGTTACCTACCGCAACGGAAAGCCGGTCGGCCACCTGATTACGCTGAAACGGGATGAACTGCGCCGCCGTGCCGGACGCTGACCGTCTTCTGAAGCCAGCCTCAGCGCTGGCTTTTTTATTTTTCCGGCTCCAGCAGCGGAATAAAAATTTTGAAATACGTATCGTCATCAATGACCTGTACCTGCCGTTCGCCCAGCAGCCGGTATCTGGCGACAATATTGGATAAGCCGATCCGATCTGACACTACCGGCACCGCCCTGCGCTGGAGGTTGTTCTGTACCAGCAACAGGCCGTCGCCGCACACCGTTATTGTAATTACCAGCTGCTGTTCCGGCAGAATTACGTTGTGTTTTACGGCATTTTCAACCAGCAACTGCAGCGTAAGCGGCGCAATGCGGTGATCCAGCCATTTAGCATCAATCTGTTCATGCAGCGCAAAACCCTGACCGTGCCGGATCTGCAGCAGGTAGACATAGGACCGCACAAAGGCCAGCTCGGTCCGCAGTTGTGTTACCTCTTCTTCATTGGCGCGAAGCAGATACCGGTACACCTGACTCATTTCGTCCAGAAAGCGGGAGGCCGTTTTCGGCGAATCTTCAATAAGGGCCGACAGCGTATTGAGCGAGTTGAACAGAAAGTGCGGATTGATCTGCTGTTTCAGGCTTTCGAACTGGCTCTGCAGCTGCGTTTTTTTCAGCCGTTCGGTTTCTGTCACGATTTGCTGCCACTGATCAAACGCAAAAATACTTTCATGTACCGCCAGAACCATCAGGATAATAATCACCTGAAAGTAAATACTATACAGAAAACGCTGCCCGTCATAGGTAGTAAACCCAAACCAGATAAAAGTTTTATAGAGGCAGATGGTAAAGCCGGCGCCAAACAGACAGAGCCAGACACCCATCATCAGACTACGCCGGAGAATTTGCGAATACGCCGGAAAGCGGTTGCGCACCCAATTCGCCTGTACGTTATTGATAAGCCAGTTGCCAAACGAAAACATAGCCGCCAGCACGGTTGTGCCTGCCCATACCCGCCAGCTTTGCCAGTAAGCCCCGCCCAGCAACAGCCAGTTTATGCCAAGCACATACACAGGTAGCACCAGTATCTGCATAATTGTGTCCAGACGGGTATACTTCACGGAAACAGGACTCACAGAAACATAGAGGTTTGATTTTTGAATAACGAACCTGTTTTACGATTCAGCCCCAGATTAATGGTAACTGAGAAAATGTATTCGTTGTCAATAATAACCGGATCGGGCAAGCCCTGCAACCGGAACTGCGAAATTAAATCGATCAGGCTGTTCCGGCCCGGATTAATACGGAGGGTTTTCCGGTTAATGGTATTCTCAACAATCAGCTTACCGGCCTCATCGTTCCGGATCCGGATGATCAACGGCGCTTTCGGGGTCAGTACATTGTAGTTGATCGCATTCTCGACCAGCCTCTGGAGCGTCAGCGGCGGAAGCTGCCCGACTTCCTGCACTGTGCGGTCAACGGAGATCTGCAACTGAATAGCCTCTCCGTAACGCACCTGTAACAGATTATAAAACGAGTTGATAAAGGCAATTTCCTGCCGTACGGAAGTGGTTGGTTTGCTGTTAGCCTGTAGCAGATACCGGTAAACCGTACAAAGCTCATCGAGAAACTCCGACGCTTTTTCCGGCTCGTCCTCAATCAGAATCGACAGCGAATTCAGAGAGTTGAACAGAAAGTGTGGATTAACCTGCGCTTTCAGCGTATCGTACTGGTGCTGCAGGCTGGCTTTTTTAGCCATTTCGGCCTCAACCAGAGCCATTTTCAGCCGGGAAAAATAATACAGCACTTCATAAGCCACACCAACCACCAGCAACACCAGATACCCGCCGATGAGCTGTTGCAGGTACACATCTACCGTAATCGGCACCCCGGCAATGCCCAGCAGCCCGAACAGCGACACAATACCGACCTGGGCCGCGGTAACGATCATAAAATAGCCCAGAAATGTGATCAGAATACGCTGTCGTGTCTGATCAATATGCGTATACCGTAAGCGGACGAAGCGCAGCCAGCGGGTAAAGCATTCCCAGACCAGGGAAATGTACACCATCCCCCAGAAACTGGTACGCAGGTATATCATCCAGTCGTAGTGATACTGCTCCAGATACAGCAGATTGGTCGATAATTCCACCAACGGAATACCGATTAACCGCAGCCATTTATCGTTCAGCTTTTCCAAGAGTACAGGTTTATGCAAGTCTGAGTGTTTGTTAAAAATACGCCGGATGCCTGACCCGCACAAATACACTTCTGTTCAGTTGACAAGAACAGCCGCTCATCCGTATAAAAGGGTAGTTGGCCCGTAGGAACCTCAGTCTATTTTCGATAATTTTGTTGGCTACAAACCGGGCGTCACGGACTGAAATCAACTGACCGGCTATGCCTACAATTTTTGTTTCCTTCTGAATGAAAAACATTGACGTTTGTCTTACTCCGGACTTATTACATCTTCATAAAATTGATAACGCTATTGTGGTTGTAGCGGATGTATTCCGGGCAACTTCCTGCATGGTTACCGCCTTTGCCCATAATGTTTCCTGCATTGTACCGGTTGCGACGGTTGACGAGTGCCGTGCCCTACAGGAGCGCGGTTACCTGGCCGCTGCTGAACGGAATGCCATGAAAGTCGATGGCTTTGACCTCGATAACTCGCCGTTCAGCTATATGGAGAGCTGGATGGGAAATACGAAAGTGGCCATGACAACGACCAACGGCACGCTGGCCATTACCAAGTCGCGGTCGGCGGTGAAGGTGCTGGTCGGTGCCTTTCTGAATCTCGATGCCATTGCCCGCTATCTGCAAACCCAGCCGTACGACGTTATTGTACTGTGTGCGGGCTGGAAAGGCCGCCCCAATATGGAAGATACCCTGTTTGCCGGTGCCCTGATCGAACGACTGAAAGAAAACTACATGATTGCCGAAGACAGCGCCATCATGGCCCTGCGGTTGTACAATCAAGGGAAAAACGATCTGTTAAGCTATCTGGCCAACTCATCGCACATCCGCCGGCTGCAACGCCTCGGTATCTCAAAAGACATTGCCTACTGTCTGCAACATGACCTGTACGATGTGGTTCCGGTTTTGCGGGGCAACACCCTTGTGAATATGGAGCTGTGAAAACAGGTTTCCGGTTAAATCAAAAAAGCGGCTGACGTTCGGAACGTCAGCCGCTTTTTTGATTCCCTCTCAGGTATATCAGGCCATTTCGGCCACTTGTTGCTCGTGTTGTAAGTAATGAATCACACCAGCCAATGTCGTTAACTTTGGGTAATCTTCGTCCGGAATACGCAATCCGAATTCCTGCTCTAACTGCATAATCAGATCAACAGTATCTAAACTATCAAGGCCAAGGTCACGGGTAAAATGTACATTATCAGTTACAGCGTTACGGTTAATTCCGAAATTGCACAATATGTCAATAACTTTCTCTTTCATAACATTCCCGTTTTTAGTATTTTATTGATGTACCTTCTGAATTTGTAACAGAAAAACGAGGTAGTTTGTTGTACTGTGTTAAGGCGTATTTCAGCTTTTTTAACAAAGTTTTCACCCGCTTTCCGATTGTTGACGAAGCTGTAACGCTTTCGTCACAAACAACGTCGCCGTAACAGCATACTAATCGCGTATATACTGTTACGGCTTAAGCAAACCTTTATCTACCAGACGCAGCAAACTTACAAACCTTCGCCCAGCAATCGTTTTAATTCCAGCTGAGACAACAAAATCTGGTACTGAACCGACAATTGTGTCAGACGAGCTTCCTCGACCCCGGTTTCGGCACTTTCCAGTTCCACCGCGGTAATGACACCGTTCTTCAGACGGGCACGGGCAATGTCGAGTGCTTTGCCAGCCTGAAGCAGCTGCGTTTCCAGGTTCTGAAGCCGTGCCTGATACGCTTTCATGTCGGCGTTGAGCTGGGCCAGACTCTGCTTTAGCTGAGCATTGGCGTTTTCAACCGCATACTTGCTGGCGTTCAGATTAACACGCGCCGCTTCAGTCTGTAATGCATTCCGCTTACCGGAGTAAATCGGTACCACCAGCGAAACACCGGCAGCCTGATTAAATTTCGGCGTATTTACGTCGGGGATATAACCGTTTTTGAAGCCGACATTCCCGCCGAAACCAAGCGTTGGCCGGCCGTTCAGCTCACTGGCCCGGATTTCGGATTCAGCCTGCCGGACACGGTCCTGTGCCAGTACAAGCTCCTTATTGCCCGACAGCGCCGCCTGATACTGGGCATCGGCTACCGACAACGGGCCGGTTATTGTACTGAACTGCATCGCATCCGGACCAATCGCCGGCGACGGGTTACCGGTCAGGTAGGTCAGCAAGGCCAGCTGCCGGTCAAGCTGATTCTGAATATCGACCTTGCGGTTTTTGGCGGTCTCCAGCCGCACTTTCTGGGTCAGTACGTCAAAATCCAGCGCATCGCCGTTCCTCAGCCGGTTGACGATAGTCTGGATGTTGGCCGATGCCGTCTGAATAACCGAGTCCTGCACGGTCAGACTTTTTTGCAGAAAGCCAATGCCGTAATAGGCCGCTGCCACCTGAAAGCCCAGATTATGCTGCGTCAGTTCTACATTGTGGCGGGCCAGCAGAATATCATCCTGTGCTTTCCGGATCGCCTCTTTTGTCCGCCCCCAATCGTAAATCGGGACGTTAATGCCGATATTGGCGTTTACGTTATGATGCGGCACAAACTTCAGCGCTACATCCTGACCATTGATCGGGAATGTCGCCTGCGGCACCGGATTGATATATTGATAGCTGCCATTACCCTGAATGGTGGGCAGTAAGGTAGTCCGGACAATGTCGCGGCGGATTTCGCCCGCTTTAACCTGCTGTTCCTGTTCTTTCAGGCGGGGAAAGTTGGTGTTTGCCTGCTGGATTAAGGTCCGCAGATCATCCGGCAGCGTCTGGGCGACCGCCGTCCGGGCAACTGCTGTTAGCGAAATCAGTGCAAACAATATGATTATGTGTATTCGGTTCATACGTGTTGGTTCTGTTTAGTGAGCTGCATCGGCAGCGGCTTTAGCGGCAGCCGGATCCATTTTCCGGTTCTGCAGGAAAAACAACAGGGGAAAAGTGACAATAAAAAAGGTACCTGCCAGGCGGAACGTATCCAGGTAGGAAATCATCAGCGCCTGTTTCTGAATAATAAGATCCAGATTCCGGTAGGCTGCCGTTGCCGCATCAAAAGCATTCATACCACGGCCGATCAGCCCCTGGGTCAGGGCATTTAAGCGCTCGGTTGTGAGCATATCACCCGCCTGAATATGCGACACAAGATCCCCGCGGTGAATGGCCGAACGCTGCGTAATGTACGTGTTCGTCACGGCCACCCCGAACGCGCCGCCCAGCTGACGGATCATGTTGGTAAAGGCAATCCCCATCGGCAGTTCCTGCGGTTTCAGCGTCGAAATCGACTGGTTGATCAGCGGTGCATTGATCAACGCCATCCCGACCCCCCGGATCAGCAGGGCAATGGTAAACAGTCCTTCAGTAGCATAGTCGTTGTAACTAGCCATCATGAAACAGAAGGTGATAAACGCGATATAGCCGATGGAAACAAAAATCCGTGGCGACACTCCGTTGGCCAGTGCCCGCCCGACAACCGGGAAGACAAAGATGGTAATAAGGCCGCCGGGTATCAGCAGGTTACCGGTTTTGGTTGCTGTGTAGCCGATGATCCGCTGCACAAACAGCGGGAACAGCATAATCGACGTAAAGAGCCCGTACCCGATGATGAATACCAGAATTGATCCGATTGCGAGATTCCGGTTTTTCAGTACCCGCAGATCAACCACCGGATTTTTAGTTTTCAGCTCCCACCAGATAAACATCGGGATGGAAATGGCAGCCGCAACCGTTAAAGCCAGAATGGTATGGTCGTCGAACCAGTCATCGGCCTCGCCCCGTTCCAGTACGTATTGCAGACTACCGACGCCGACGGCCAGCAGCAGAATACCCAGTTGGTCAATGCTGATTTTACTCCGGTCAATATTGTGTTCCTGCGGTTGTTTTTCAATAAAGTTCACGCACAGAAACGTGGCCAGAATACCGAACGGTACGTTAATGAAGAACATCCAGCTCCAATGGTAATTATCGATGATAAACCCACCCAGTGTCGGGCCCAGCGTTGGTCCCATGACGATACCCATCCCGAAGATTGCCGACGCAATAGGCCGCTGCTGGGGCGGGAAAGAATCGTACATAATCCCCTGTGAAGTGGAGAGCAGCGCCCCGCCACCTACCCCCTGCACAAACCGGAAAAAGGTTAACGTCCAGAGGTCATCCGCAATCCCGCAGGCATACGAGGCGAGGGTAAACAGGATAATGGATGCGATGTAATAGTTTTTCCGGCCGAAATAGTTCTGAAAAAAGCCGGTCATCGGAATGACGATTACGTTGGCAATGGCGTAGGACGTAACGACCCACGAAATGTCTTCGATCGTTACGCCCAGGTTACCCGCCATCTGGGTGAGCCCGACGTTGACAATCGACGTATCAATCAACTCCATGATGGCCGCCGATACAACCGTCAGTACGACAATCCACCGGCGAAATCCTTGTTGAGCCATGTTGTTGTGTTTTCTGGGCCGTCAGTAAGAAGTCTGCGGCCTGTTAATGTCCTGTCCGGCACCAATCCGTTATTGGGCTACCTGAACAGCAATTTCTGTACTCAGACCGGCACGAAGCAGGCTTTTGTATTTTTCAGGGTTCTCGATTTCGATTTTCACCGGCACGCGCTGTGTCAGTTTTACGAAGTTACCGGTGGCGTTATCGGCCGGAAGCAGGGCAAACTTAGAGCCGGTGGCTTCAGAGAGCGAAACGACTTTACCTTTCACGTCCAGATCCGGATAAGCGTCCAGCTTGATCTCAACCGGCTGACCGACGCGCATTTTTTCCAGCTGTGTTTCCTTAAAATTGGCTACCACCCAGAACGTAGAGTCCGCTACGATGGTAAACAGGTTCTGGCCCGGCTGAACATACTGGCCTACCACCACGTTTTTCCGGCCGATTTTGCCCGAAATCGGCGCCATCAGCTTCGTATAGCCAATCCGGAGGCGTGCGTTCTGTACGGCTGCCTCCTTCACTTTCAGCATGGCCTGCATTTTCTGAATCGACGCCTGTGCTTTGGCAATACCGGCTTTAGCTACGCCTTCCGACGTCTGAGCTAACGCAATCTGCTGCTGACTGGCTTCGTACTGACGTCCCTGCACATCGGCATTGTTGCGGGTATCTTCCAGTTGTTTCTGGGTTAATGACTGTTCGTTGTACAGGTTCTGATCACGTTGCAGATCTTTTTGCGCTTTGTCGCGGCGGGCAGCCTGTACGCTGGCATTCGACTGGGTGACACGCAGGTTCTGGGCTACATTGCGCAGATTGGCCTGAGCCGTCTGCAGGTCCGCCTGTGCGGTCTGAATATCGGCCAGTGTCTGCTGATAATCGGCTTCAGCCTGTTGTAGGGCCACATCATATTCCTGTGGATCAATCACAACCAGTACCTGATCTTTCTTAACGTCTGTGTAGTCATCTACAGACACTTGCTGTACATAACCGGCCACACGGGCAAGCACCGGAGCTGTATTACCTTCAATCTGTGCGTTATCCGTTGTTTCGTACTTCTGATTATAACGATACGACTGAAATCCGTAAAACGCGGCAGCGACCACAACGATGAGCCCAATAAGCCGTGGCAAATATTTCTTTACAGGATTGGCTTGTTCGGTTGACATTACTTATGCTTGTTTGATTACGAGTAATTTTAATGCTTATGCAACTTAATAGGTAGTCAACTCGTTTGACTATTGTGGTGCAAATGTAAACCAAGTTGACTATCAAGTCAACCAAATTGACTACTTTTGTGTTGCACATTTGAATTAAAAACTCATTAAAACAGTATCTTTCAGCCATGATCTCCGAAGAAGCCAATATTTCCTACGATTTCGCGCATTACCGTGCGTTGCGCGAACGCTCGTTCGGCCGCTTAATGATGCGTCTGAAACGCTATATGGGTAATTATCTGGAAGGCAAACTGCACGAACTGGGCTTTGATGATTTCAAGGTAAGCTACCTCTCTTTTCTGTCGCACATTGAAGAAGGTGGTATTACCAACAGCGAACTGGCCCGTCATGCCTGCGTAACGAAGCAAATGATGAGTAAAACGGTAAGCTTACTGGAAGCATCCGGCTATATATACCTGAAGAAGAATGAAAATGACAGCCGCTCAAGTATCATTTACCTGAGCGACCGTGGAAAATCGCTGTTTATAGCCCTTACTCAGTGCATGCAGGAGTTACGCGGGCAGTTTGATGATATTGCCGGCGCGGAGCAAATTGATAATATGCTGGATACAATGGCGCTGTTGGTTAAGGAGCTGCCAACGGAACAATAATCAGGATCAGTGCCTTCTTAGTCAACCGATACAAATTTGTTTGTGTACTGGACAGAACCCTTTCCGTTATCCATCCGGAACAGGCCGATCCGGTAGCTCCCCGGCTCAACCAGTGCTTTCGGCATAGCGGCCGACCAGCCCGGCAGGGCTCTGAACGGATGACGGCCTTTGGGCTTGTTGGGCTCTGCAAACATGATATACGCTCGCTGATCTGAACGGAAGATCAGATAGGTGCCCGTGTGCCGGTCAACGGTATAGCCTGCCTCATCACTACTGACTACCACATAATCCGGCTTATATTCGATGGCATACGGTGTTGCCTTAATGGTATCACGCACCATGCCGCTGATTTTCGCTTCATCGGCGGTAATGGCCGGTTCGGGTAAGGTATACCATCCCCGATCCTTCATCATTGCCGTCAGTTCGATAATCCATTTTGCCAGTGCCGAGTCACGGGTACCACCCAGGCCAATCCGGTTATGCTGCTGGTTGTAGGTCAGTCCCTGCATGTGCAACCGCCGCTGAACGGCTTCCGGAATGTATGTTTTATAGGTAAAGCCGCTCACAAAGACGAATACAGCAAACAGGCCGACCAGAATGTACCGGTTGATGAGTGCCTGCCGCTGCACACTGATCCGGCCTGAGGTTGCGATGGTATGCAGCAGCGCTACATAGGCAACCGACCACAATACCAGCGAATAGGTCCGGTAGGAACTATGCAGCACCATACCGAAATAGAACCTGATCCGGAAAAAAGCAATCAGTCCCATATTGGCTAGCAGAAACAAGGCACATCCCAACAGAAATACATCCGTAAACGAGGTTGTCCGTTCTTTCCGGAAAACCACACGGATAAGCCAGTAGGCCAGAAATCCGATCACTAACAGCCCCATCACAAACGGCAGATGTACCCGCTTTTCAATTGGCCAGGCCGGGAAAAAGTCAAAAATACTGCCGGCAAAAATCAGGAACCCGGCAATGGTCTGGAACGGGTGCTTCAACACATAGGCAAACCCCTCGGCATTGCCCTGCTGCACCGGATAGCCCAGAAAATACAGATAAATACTGGCTGCGCCAATCAAAAGCCAGATACCCATCTGTATCCAGCGGCGCTGAATGAACAGCATCGCGGCTCCCGCCGGCCAGAGCAGAATACCGTTTCCCATACTGAACGTTGCCAGAACACCCATAACCAACGCAAGGCCGAAATAGACCGGTCGTTCTTTGGGGCGCGTCAGCGAACCGGACAACCGGGTACCGTCCTGTGCCAGCAGGAAAAACGTGACCATAACCAGCATAATGATCGCCAGATATTGCAGGGTGTAAATGGCGGTAAAGGTCAGCAGGTAATTCTGGGCCGAGAAGAGCATTAACGGAACGGGCAGCAGATAGGCCGCCGGCAAACCCAGCCGCCGGATCGTACTATAAAGCAGGATCAGAATGACTACCAGTCCCAGATTACCCCAGAGCATCAGACCGCTATAGCTGATACCGCCCGTCAGCAGGTATTGCCCGAATACGACCAGACGCGCATATACCACCCGGTGTTCATTATTTGGCCGGAGCAGGGCAGCCATCCGCTCCTGAAACGAGCCGGCATCCAGAAACTGCTGCAAAAAGAAAGGAATGTTCTCGTATTCGTCGAACCAGGGAATATCGTAACGCAGGGTAAAGAAATAGGCGAAGAAGCCTGCAACCGGCAGCAGGATCAGCAACCAGGTTATCGATGGATAGGTAAGCGTCCGGTAAATACGATTCATGGTTAAGTAATTACGTTAAGTTCGGTATTTCTGATGGATACGGTACAGTTCGTACCATAGCCGGAAAAAATAGCTCATTTTCACCCGCGAGTCATGTTGCTCAATCCATTGCCGCAGCGGCATTTCTGCCACGTGTCCCCGCAACAGGTTCTGACGGCCGTGCATCTGAATGAGCCGGGCCAGCAGCTCGACATCAAAAAGCCACGGGCTTAAAAAACTCTCCTGAAAGAGCGCGGCAACCACCCGCTGCCGGAACAGTTTAGCGCCACACTGACTATCATAGACCGGCAGCCGGAGAATATTACTGATAAAGGTAGCTATCACGCGACCGGTATAGTGCCGGAAAGTATCTCGCTGAATATCAGTCCCCAGAAATTTAATCCGGGATCCCATGACCAGATCCAGACCCGGCTGGGCGGCCAGTATCGTTTCCAGATCCTGAATAGCGTCGAGCGGCGTTGCCAGATCGGCATCCAGATATCCCAGACAATCGTAGCCGTCTGACGCCTTGTGGAGCATGCCTGCCCTGACTGCACCGGCCTTACCCAGATTCTGCGGTAGAATCAGGGCTGTTACCTGCATCGGCAGGGCCGTTTCCAGCCCCTGCAACACCGCTTTGGTACCGTCCTGACTGCCATCATCGACAAAGCAGACATGAATGCCGGGATTATCGCGCAGGTACGTCTGGAAATCCGACACAGGCAACCGCTGAGCCTCGTTGTAACAGGGAACGATGATACACGTTTTCACTCTAAGATTAGTTTCTGATGTCCGTAATAACCTGCCTGGCAACGATTCCAGAGATATTCAGGGTCTTCTTTGATGTCATCCACAAATAAGCTGGGCGGCTGGATGCTGAGTGGTTTCAGCTTAACTTCTTTGCCCGGTTGCAGCAGCAGATCGCGGCGTTCGTTCATTTCGCGGTTAAACGTTGACGCATGCCCCCGTAGCAAGTCGTTATACATCAGCTTCAGCGGCTGGCTGAACCAGATCGCCACCCCGACCCAGATCACCATCAGTACCGGTACGCTAACCGGCACGCTAAAGCGTTCGACCCGCCAGCTCTGCCGGCTGGCAAAGTAAACCCACGTCGTCAGTACATAAAACCAGCCGTAGAGTGCGAAATAATAAAACACATTCATCGTCCGGAAGGCAGGCGGCAACCCGATTCCATAATAGGACGGAAAAATGAGCGCTCCCAGCAGGCCGATATAAACCAGCGTTACAATACCGGCCGGCACCTGAAACAGGTAACGCACCGGACTATTCGGCCGCAACAGGCGCAGGGCCAGCGGTACGTACAAGATCGATAACGGAATAACGGGCGTTTTGAGGAGCCACATCCCCAGCGACATACCCAGCCACCCAAGCGAAGAAACCAGGGAATTGATAAACTCGCCGCCGTGCGGGTTACCCCCCATCCGGATCGCATTGCCCTCGGCCCGGAATAATAACCAGCTTGATATAAAAGACATGATAATGAGCATGCCCAGAAACCAGTCCAGCTTTTGCTGAAACAGTAACCGGTATGCACCGAGTGCCAGTAAAAGCAGCACCAGTACAATCAGGTTGGTTTCGCTGGAGCCAACAATGGCAAATACCAGAAAAGCGGCCCAGACAACGGTCAATGATTTAATAAATCCGTCGCGCAGCCGGTACCAGCGGATGATAACAGCAATCAGGTAAAATGTCAGCGCAGTCGGTACGGTGTATGATGCCACCGCAGCCGTCCAGAAAAATGCCTCGACACTGCTCTGTAAGGAAACGATGCTGACAAAAAACAGGATGGCCGTCGACAGAATCAGCGTTTGCTTTGACTGCCCGCGCAGCAGTTCGCTCAGTAATGAATAAATTGAGGCCAGTAAACCCGTCACGGCCAGCAGCGGAATGAGCCGGAACCCGTCATACCAGCCCCATACCAGCGGGGTACCGTGTACCAGAAAATTGGAGAAATAACGGCCTGTCCATCCGTCATAGTAAAATATCTGTGCCTGCCAGAACCCGTGTTTCAGCGCCGTGTCCGCAAAACAATAATCGTCGGCAGCAGACGGATGGTTAAAAAACGACAGCACCAGCAGCGGAACGTACGCAAAAAGAAACAGGAACACCGCGCCAAGTTGCATCAGCAGGCGCACAATCGGATGCTTCATATCTAGTCATGAAGAGAGATGTAGTGAGCCGTTAATCGGTCTGCGCTACGGTCGGCTCTCCACCTTTCATTATAATTGGATAGGCTAAAACGGCGGCTAAGATAACGAGTGTACCGATGTAAAACCCCGGCGTCATCCGTTCTTTATCTTTGAAAATCAGGACAGCCAATAAAATCCCATAAACCGGTTCCAAATTTACGGTCAAATTCACAGCAAAGGGTGAAAATTTACGTAACAGGCTCATGGATGCGGTATAGGCATACACCGTACAGACGCCTGCCAGCACCGCAAGCCACAGCCACTGACCACCTGACAAGGGAACAAAGTACTGATTTATAGCTCTGTTACCGGTCGCGCCGGCATCATTGATGACCGTTAGGTAAAACAACAGCAGAAAGAGGCCGGATGTCAGGAAAGCACCCGTCATTTCGTAAAATGACATCGTCAGCGCCGGAATACGCCGGGCAAACCGGCTGTTGATAATTGTAAAAAGCGAGGCCAGCATCGCCGAAAAAATGGCTACCGATAACCCAAGCACCTTATCGAAGGCGAACCGGAAGATCAGATACAGACCGAACATGACCACAACACCCAGCACGACCTCGACCGGCCGGACCCGTCGCCGCAGCAGGAGCGGCTCCAGCAGGCTGGTCCAGATTGAGCCCGTTGCCATCCCGGCCAGACATACCGATGCATTGGCCAGCCGCGCCGCGCCGAAAAACGCCAGCCAGTGTACGGCAATGATCACGCCCGTCCCCAGCAACCGCCAGCGGTCAGCGGCCATTACCGTGAAGCCGTCCTTATTACGGACATATACCACCAGTGCCAGGCCGGCTGACGCCAGTAAGGTACGGTAGGCCACCACCGCCGGTGCATTCAGCGGATCGAGCAAGAGCCCGAGGATGGCAGTAAACCCCCAGATAACAACCAGAAAATGCAGATGCAGGTAATCGTATAGCTTTGGTTTCACCTTGGAATCGTTTTGTACAAAACTACACCAATGATGGTAAAAACAATGTTTGGCAGCCATACGGCCAGTAAAGGATCCATATTGCCGGACTGGGCAACGCCCTTGGCCAGCATGAAAAACAAGAGATAGACAAACGCCAGGAAGAATCCCAGTGCCAACTGCCAGCCCACCCCGCGCCGGCTTTTTCGGGCCGACACAATTACACCAATGACTGTAAGAATGACGATAGCCAGTGGCCGGGTATCACGGGCGTATTTTTCGAGCAGGTAGATTTCGAGCCCGTCGGCACCACGGCTCCTGAGCAGATCAATGTAGTTGTTCAGCTCCGGCAACGTAAAGGTTTCGAACAGGTTAAAGTCATTTTCAAAGTCCGACGGCTTCAGATTCAGCGTTGTATCGGTGCGCATCCCCGGCTTCAGGGTTTCCTTAATGCCATCGATGGTCCGGATCTGGTAGTCGTACATCGCCCATTTCCGGCGGGTGGTGTCCCACTCAATGCGGTCGGCGGTCAGTTTCTGCTTCAGCTGGTTGCCCTCGATCCGCTCCAGCGTAAACTTGTAGCCGGTCCGGTTGTAGTTGTTGTAGCTTTCCAGATAGGCATAAACATCCGGCGCAATTTTAATGTGTACGTTCCGGCCCGTGAAGTTATAGGGGTCTTTGGTATACTGTAATTCAAAGGCAATCCGCACCTTATTTGCCTTTGGAATGATGTAGTTCACCATGAAATAGGTCATCACACCGAGCACCAGCGATCCGATCAGATAGGGCAGCAACAGCCGCATAAAACTCACCCCGCTGCTCAGAATGGCAATAATCTCGGTACGGGCCGCGAGCCGGGACGTCAGGAAAACGGTCGCAATAAACACCATGAGCGGACTGATGTAGTTCGCCCAGTAGGGGATGAAATTCAGGTAATAGTCGAAGACAATCTTGCTGAACGGGGCATTGTGCTGCCGGAAATCTTCAATTTTTTCGGTGTAGTCGATCATCACGACAACCAGCACAATCACAAACACCACAAAGACGTACGTTTGTAAAAAACGCTTGAGTATATACCAGTCTAATAATTTCATGAATCGTGAATCAGCCTAATTGACTAAGAGGTTTCTCGTTACTTCGCAACTGACAAATAACGATTTTTCGGTGGATAAGTGCACCTGAACAGACTTGTCGAACGAACTTATTTCAGAAACTTTAACAGCGCAGCCCAGGGTGAGGCCGCTCCGGTCGAGGTGTTGCAGAAATTCCGGTGAATGTTCAAGGACTCCCATGATGGTCACTTCCTCACCGACGCCGACATCTGATAGTTTACGGTATTCAATCCGGGGCATTGTGCCGGCAGGCGTCGGAATAGGATCGCCGTGCGGATCCACTTTCGGAGAACCCAGAAAAATATCCAGCCGCGACACCAGCTCTTCGGACCGGATATGTTCCAGCTCCTCGGCAATATCGTGTACCTGATCCCAGCCAAAGCCCAGCTTCTCCACCAGAAATACCTCCCACAGGCGATGACGCCGGATAACCCGCAGCGCCTGCCGTTCGCCCTCTTCCGTTAACCTGACACCTTGGTATTTCCGGTAATGAATCAACTGCTTATCAGCCAGTTTACGGAGCATATCCGACACCGAAGCCGCCTTAGTTGCTGTCATCTCTGCCAGGGCGTTGGTGGTTACCTCGCCGTTCTGCCGTGTCGACAGTGCATAGATGATTTTCAGATAGTTCTCCTCGGTGAACGAATGCATCGTACTTTACCTGCTTTTGAACGTTTTCAAACAATTCGGCGACAAAGTTAGTTTTTAAGAAAATCATACAAAAAATTTAGGCCCGTCTAAATTTAATATTCTATATTTCGGATAATTATTCACAAGTACCCTAAAAGTCAGTATTTACGTCTATGAAACCTTGGCGGCAAGACAATGCCATGCAGTCGTTGCCGGATGTGCACAGTACAATCCGGGTTCCCCGTAATGCAGGGTTTCTCAAAACGCTGATGGCTTATCTCGGGCCCGGGCTCATGATTGCGGTCGGCTATATGGATCCCGGTAACTGGGCCACCGACATTGCCGGCGGGGCTCAGTACGGCTATAAGCTGCTTTCGGTTATTCTGATTTCCAATCTGTTTGCCATTCTGCTACAGCACCTGGCGCTGAAACTTGGCATTGCTACCGGCCGCGATCTGGCGCAGGCGTGCCGTGACAGTTTCAGCAAACCGGTTGCCATAATCCTCTGGCTACTGGCAGAAATTGCTATTGCGGCGACCGACCTTGCCGAAGTAATCGGTTCTGCCATTGCCCTGAACCTGCTTTTTGGTTTGCCACTGGCTATTGGTGTCAGCATTACAGTGCTGGACGTACTCCTGATGCTTTACCTCCAGCACAAAGGATTCCGGGTCATCGAAAGCATTGTTGCCGGGCTTATTTTCCTGATTTTCTTTTGCTTTGCCTACGAGATTTACGTCTCTAAACCGGATATACAGCAGATTGCCGGTGGCCTGCTCCCCCGCCCCGAAGTGGTCACTACACCAGGTATGCTTTACATTGCTATCGGGATTCTGGGGGCTACGGTTATGCCCCACAACCTGTACCTGCATTCAAGTATTGTCCAGACGCGCGATTACGACCGTACCCCGGAAGGGCGCCGGAAAGCCATTAAGTTTGCCACCATCGACTCAACGGTATCCCTGCTGCTGGCGTTTTTCATCAACGCGGCCATTCTGATTCTGTCGGCGGCCGCGTTTCATACCAGCGGGAACCAACATATTGCCGATATTACGGATGCCTATCACCTGCTCGACCCGATTCTGGGCGTCAAGCTGGCCAGTGTTATGTTTGCGGTAGCCTTGCTGGCATCAGGCCAGAACTCTACACTGACCGGCACACTTGCCGGCCAGATTGTAATGGAAGGCTTTCTCAATCTGCGCCTGAAGCCGTGGCTTCGGCGGTTAATTACCCGCCTGCTGGCCGTTGTACCCGCCCTGATCATCGCCATTCTCTACGGCGAAAAAGGTACAGCCGAATTACTGGTATTCAGCCAGGTTATTTTATCACTCCAGCTGAGTTTTGCCGTTGTTCCACTGGTACAGTTTACGAGTAACCACCTGAAAATGCGCGAGTTTGTTAATCCGAAATGGATGCGCATACTAGCCTGGACAGTTGCGGTCATCATCATCATTCTGAATGGTTATCTGCTCTGGCAGACCCTTTTTTAGCCAAATAATAGCCTGAGACACAGAAAATAGACGCCCTCTACATACTCTTTCACTCTTTCCCGCTCTAATAATCCAAACAAACTCTATATTTGCCCCGTTTTTCAGTAGCCCTAACCAATTCAGGGACCGGCTCTATCCGCTTATATGGAAGATAAAAAACAGTTAGATACCGTAACGGGCGCGGGCATTCTGGTTGCACTGGGCATCATTTACGGTGACATCGGTACCTCCCCACTGTACACCCTCCGGGCCATTGTCGGGCCAAACAATGTAGTTGATGAAGATGTTGTCCGGGGCGCGGTCTCCTGCATCTTCTGGACGCTTACCATGCTGACAACCATCAAGTATGTGGTCCTGATCCTGCGGGCCGACAACCGTGGTGAAGGCGGTATTTTCGCACTCTATGCCCTTGTCCGCCGGCATGCACGGTGGCTCACGGTACCGGCCATGATCGGCGGTGCAGCGCTGCTGGCAGACGGAATCATTACCCCGCCGATTTCTGTCTCATCCGCCGTCGAAGGGCTTGAAATTTTGTATCCCGACATTCCGACCGTCCCGATTGTTATCGGCATTCTGACCTTTCTCTTCCTGATTCAGGCCTTTGGTACAAGCGTTGTCGGTACGGCTTTCGGCCCGATCATGCTGGTCTGGTTCTCGATGCTGGCGACACTGGGCGTGATCCATATTTTTGATGACCCGACAATTCTGTACTCACTGAATCCGTACTACGCCTATAAAATGCTGACCGGCCATCCGGAAGGCTTCTGGTTGTTAGGGTCTGTGTTCCTCTGTACGACGGGGGCCGAAGCGCTTTACTCAGACATGGGACACTGCGGCCGGGGCAACATCCGCGTGAGCTGGGTGTTTGTGAAACTATGCCTGCTGATCAACTACTTCGGGCAGGGTGCCTGGCTGATTACCCAGAACGGACAAAACCTGAACGGCCGGATTCCATTGTATGAGCTGATGCCGGAGTGGTTCCTGATTTTTGGCATCGTCATTGCCACTTCAGCAACGGTTATTGCCAGCCAGGCCCTGATCAGTGGTTCCTTTACCCTGATCAGCGAAGCCATCCGGCTGAATTTCTGGCCCAAAGTACGGTTACGGTACCCATCCGTTCAGAAAGGGCAACTGTATGTGCCAAGTGTGAACCTTCTGTTGTGGATGGGGTGTGTCGGCATTACACTGTATTTCCGCGAATCGTCGAACATGGAAGCAGCCTACGGCCTCGCCATTACGCTGACCATGCTGATGACCACCCTGCTTACTGCCTACTACCTGTATGTGAAGAAGTTCCAGGCATGGGGTATTGTGCTGTTTCTGGCCGTTTATCTGTCCATTGAGGGGTCTTTCCTCGTAGCTAACCTGATTAAATTCCCGCATGGTGGCTGGGTATCGCTTGTCATCGGCTCGGCTATTGCGGCGGTGATGTACATCTGGCTGCGCTCCTTCCAGATTAAACTACGTCTGACCGAATATGTCCGGATTGACAGTTACCTGCAGACGATCAAGGAACTCAGCCGCGACATCAGTATTCCGAAATATGCGACGCACCTGGTCTTCATGAGCAACGCGGCACGGCAGTCGGAAATCGAGTCGAAGATCATTTATTCCATCTTCCAGAAGCGGCCCAAACGGGCTGATATTTACTGGTTTGTCCACGTTGATACGACGGACGATCCGTATACGATGGAGTATAAAGTGAATACGATTGCTCCAGACGATGCCTATAAAGTCACCTTCCGGCTGGGTTTCCGGGTTGAGCAGCGGATTAACCTGTTTTTCCGGAAGGTAATCGAAGACATGGTCCGGAACAAGGAAGTGGATATTACCAGCCGGTACGAATCGCTGAGCCGCCAGAACGTAATCGGTGACTTCCGGTTTGTCGTCCTCGAGAAATTCCTTTCTTTCGAAAACGACCTGCCGTGGAGCGAGCAGATCATCATGAATCTTTACTTCTTTATCAAGAGTTTTACGACGTCGGAAGACCGCTGGTTCGGCCTCGACAGCAGCTCGGTGAAAATCGAAAAGGTGCCGCTCATCATCCGCCCCGTCGAAAACGTCAAACTCAAACGCATCCAAAGCTAATTTAAAGAGCGAAAGAGTGAGAGAGCGAAAGAGCGGTTCTTTCGCTCTCTCACTCTTTCGCTCTTTCACTCTTTACATTTATGAAAATACTCATCACAGGCGGGGCCGGATTTGTGGGTTCTTCGCTGGCCATCTCGTTAAAGACAAACTACCCGGATTATCAGATTTTTGCCCTTGACAACCTGAAACGCCGCGGTTCTGAACTGAACATCGCCCGGCTGAAACAGGCCGGCGTTGAGTTTGTCCACGGCGACATCCGGAGCAAGGAAGATTTTGATTCACTGCCGGCCGTTGATTCGGTGATCGAAGCCTCAGCCGAGCCGTCGGTGCTTGCCGGTCTTGACGGTACACCCGACTATCTGATCAATACGAACCTGTTCGGGACTGTTAACTGCCTGAACTATGCTCTGAAGCATAAGGCGAACTTTATCTTCCTGTCGACCAGCCGGATCTACCCGATCAGAACGATTGAGACCCTGAACTATTCCGAAGCCGATACGCGCTTTGTGCTGACGGATGATCAGCCAGTGCCAGGTGTTTCGTCGAAGGGTATTGCCGAAAACTTTCCGCTGGATGGCGCTCGTTCCCTGTACGGAACAACCAAGCTTGCCTCGGAGCTGCTGATTCAGGAATACAACGAATTTTACGGACTGAAAACGGTTATTAACCGGTGCGGTGTGATTACCGGTCCGTGGCAGATGGGTAAGGTGGATCAGGGCGTTATGGTACTCTGGATTGCCAAACACTACTTCGAGCAGTCGCTGGCCTATATCGGGTACGGCGGAACGGGCAAGCAAACCCGCGACATGCTGCACGTAGCCGATCTGTATCGCCTGATCGACTGGCAGCTGCACAATATTGATACGATCAACGGTGAAATTCTGAACGCCGGTGGTGGTGTCGAAAGCAGCGCATCGTTGCAGGAACTGACCCAAATCTGTCAGGAGGTAACGGGGAAAACCATCCCGATTAAATCGGTAACCGAAAACCGGGCCGCCGACATCCGTCTGTACGTAACGGATAACACGAAGGTAACCGCCCTGACCGGCTGGAAACCCGAACTCGGCATCAAAGAGATCGTTACCGACATCCACGCCTGGCTCGACGAAAACCGCGCCGCGCTGGAGCCGATATTGAAGTAGTTTAATAGATTGACAAAAGCGGATTGATCAACAAACTAAATGATCAATCCGCTTTTTGCATTTCAGGCGGATAAACGGCCGGTTAAAACGTGCGTGATTATTTTCCCCTCAAAAATTGTAAGCTTGGCGTGAAGAAGTATTCGCCCCCTTTCAGGTACACAAACTGACTGAAACTAACGGGAGTCATTGTATCGGGGTTGTTCCAGTCTCTCGACATATTGCCAACCGCCGTGTGATCGCCCTGTCCGATTATGTGATCAATCCCTTTTTTTGTATCATTAGCTGAGCGCTGAATGGCTTCAAACTGATTGAGAATACTTGCTTGATAACTCATGAATAATAGCCCAACCTCTTTGTCCGGTTTAGTAAAAATGATACCGTCATTCGGGTTATCCTTCCGCGTACCAAACGGTATGCCCCGACGGGCCATGGCAAGGTTATTTTTTACCTGCGTTCCGTCTTCAACCGGTCCTACACGGGGGTTTGTCTTACGGATATGGGCATGGTACGGACAACGGGCTGCCTCATCCGGATCGTAACCAAAATTATTGAATACCGCACCTTGTATCAGTTCTTCTTTACCGCGTACCTCAACCGGCGTTCCGTCTTCAAAACGGCCTACCAGCATGGCTCCGGCGCGCTCCCGATCATCCCCCTCTAAACCTAACCGGGTTGCTAAATCAGCTTCGGCCTGTTTGAAACCCTTTACATTCTGCTCCAGTTTCCGGAAAACAAAATAGCTGCCAAAAGCCTGTTCATCCTCCGCAAATACATCCTGCGTCAAGACCAGTCCGGGCTCGGCTCGCGGGTCAAATTTAATATACCCTGTTTTCTTCAGTTCTGTATCGCTCTGGAAAATACCGTGGTTTTCTTTGTAAGTCCTCCATTCATCATCAAAAAACAAGGGCTGTGATACCCCGTCGACATACCCGAAATGCTCGATTCCCGCCCCTTCGTCATTAAAAATTGCATTTCCGTTTTCAATTACCGTAACAACACCAAAGTGCTGAATATCTCCCTGAACGGCGGCTACTGCTTTACCGAGTTCTTCCGGATCTGCATGTGCCAGCAAAAGCATAAAATGAATTTCGCCCCGAAAGCCGGGCTCCCACTCATTGAAAGCCGGATCATTGAGATACTGCGCACGTGCCTTCATTCCACCCGAAAACGATTGATCCATCAGGACAAGCTTAGCGTTTAAGGCAGCATCATTTTCAAATATGTACCGGTATCCGGCCGCACTGATATGAATACAGGCAAAAAGACCCGTATCTGCTTTGCCTCCGCTTTCTTTGAATAAAGCATTATTCCGAAGCTGGTGATAAGCCGACTGCACGATACCGGTATCTTCACCGGCCAGTTTCTGAAGCCATTTCCTTGCCAGGGTACGCAGGCTACCGGATGGTTGGTTACCATCCACACTCGTCAGGCAGCGAATAAAGAGGTTAGCCGTATGGTGGCGTCCGTGTGACTTCAGAATATTTCCCTGAATGCCTTCAAGAAGAACCTGATGCTGTGGGTCGAATTGGTTCAACATGCGATGAATGGATTGAATCAGTAGTAATTATGCCGCAGGTAAGCCGGTACAGAAATCTCTTCTGTTTAATTCAGCTTTTATGGATACATAGTCGGAAAGCAGCTAAGCAGATCATGTTATTGTGTTTCAAATGTCAGTAACCTACCTCGCTACCCAAATCCCTGATTATAACTATTTTATATCCTATAATTTAAGGATAACCTGTTTGGTAAATAAAGGATAGCATGTAAGTTTGCCGAAACCCACATGTTCATGAAAAAACTGGTACTGTTTCTCTGCCTTCTGACACTGCAAAGCCATGCCAAAATATCCTATCCTGATAGCCTGAAACTGGTTTTAGCCGATTTACACAAACAAACTCCCGGCCCTGGCAGAGATACGCTTATTTATGCCGCCATGAAGGGAATTATGCGCCACTATGGTGAACACAAGATCGACTCATCGTTCTACTACAGTAAGCAGCTCATAAGTTTTTGCCAGGAACAGAAACTTGACAGAGAGCTTACCTATGCCTACCTCTACATTGGCTATCTCTACTCATTGAACAGAAATTTTTCTCAAAGTATAGTGGTGCATTACAAGGCTCTGGCACTGGCGAAAAAACTGAATCAGCATGCCCGTATAGCCAGAGCGCTCGGTGGGCTGGCCCACGCCTATCTGGGTCTGGAAAAAAATGAGAAAGCACTGGCGTTTGGCCGGCAGGGCCTGGCCGTACTCAGCAAACATCCGGACCCTAATGCAAAAGCGTCTATTCTGAATGACATCGGAGCTATCTACCGGACACAGGGCGAATTGCTCAAAGCACTCCAAATCAATCAGGAACTGCTTACCCTTGCCCGGCAACATAGTATGCAGTGGCATGAAGCACAGGGCTTACAGGCAATCGGGTGGGTTTATAAAGAAATGGGCAACATAACCCAGGCACTTGCTTTTAGTCAGAGGGCACTGGGTGTGATACGCCAGAAAAGAGCTACAGATGTTTCCGGACGGGTTGATCTCGAAGCCAATATACTCGCCAATATTGCATCAATCTACATCCGGACCCAAAAGTGGCTGCAAGCACTACAGCTTAGTAGACAGGTTAAAGAAATGGCGCTGAGACTCGGCAATGGCACTGTTCTGGCCGAAAGTGAAGAGCAACTGTACCAAATTTACAAACATACCGGTCAAACGGCCCTGGCTCTGAGCGCTTATGAACACTTTGTCTTCCTGAGAGACAGTCTGTCTAAAGGGACAAACGAACAACGGATTGAGCTACTCAGTGCTCAATATAAATATGAGCAGAGCCAAAACGAACTCCTTACCAAGCAAAACAAATTATTTTTATCAGAGCTCTACAACAAACTGCTTATTGCAGGAATCAGCATTTTCCTGATGCTTGCGGCCTTACTTCTATGGAACAACAGGCGGCTGCAGGCCAGAAACCATAAAATTGATCAGCAACGGGGATTGATTGAAGAGGCCGGAAAACAACTGGCCGATATTAACCGTACCCTGGAAAACCGGGTCGAAGAACGCACCAAAGAACTGGTTGATGCCAACAATGAACTGATCTTGAAAAACGAAGAGATTAAAGCGGCTCTTTTTAAAGGGCAGACCATTGAACGAAAGCGGGTTGCACTGGAGCTCCACGATAATTTAAGCAGCCTTCTCAGCGCGGTAAATATGAATATGCAGTCGATTAACCCGCAGAATCTGCCGGTGAACGAACAAGGCATCTACCAAAACCTGAGGCTGCTGATTCAGAATGCTTATGCCGAAGTGCGTAATATCTCCCATAATATTTTACCGGCCGAACTGGAAAAGGAAGGATTGGCGATAGCTCTCACAAAGCGTATCAGCCAGTTCAACCAGAACTCGGCACTACGTATTAATATGACTATTTCCGGTTTGGAAGAGCGCTTACCGGTTCAGTTTGAAGTCAATATTTACAGCATTGTGCATGAGCTGGTTAATAATGCCATAAAACATGCGCAGGCAAGTACTATTACCATCTGTCTGCTCCGCAGCACTACGGACATTAATCTGTCGGTTGAGGATGACGGGATTGGTCTGGGTCCGCAGACCCCTAAGCGGGGAGTAGGTTTTCAGAACATTCAGACCCGGCTGGATTCGCTCGGCGGTACATTGGAAATCATTCAACCGATTGAAAATGGTACACGGATTGATATAAAAATCCCCGTTGACATGGTGTGAGCCAACGGGGATAAACACAGCAACTTTACTTAATTTCCGCCTCCGTCCTCATCCGGAGGATTGGTTGTGTTCATTTTATCTTCGTCGTCTACACCACCCTCTGTATTACTTTTCGGATCATCCTCATCCGGTTGCAGATCTTCCCATGCTGGCAAAAGCGGATCTACCTTTTCGTTGCTTATTGTTGATTTATAAAGGTCATAGCCTTCCTTACTCACACTGATAATAATATGGGCACCCAGGAACTTAGCTTGTTTTTCCCGGAAAACGATCGGTACGCCGCCCGGAATGGGCTTCATCGATGTATCCAGAAACTTAAGTACCAGTTTTTGAGATGCCTCATCCCATTCGACAGCCATCTTGCCATCCAGATGGATATACCTGCGGTCTACCATTTTTTTGAACATATTTCTGTAGTGAGTTAATAGTGAACTATTTACTTAAACAAGCTGAAATTTAATGGCGTATTTCACCAGACCAATAGTCGACTGCACGCCGAGCTTCTGCATCAGGTGCTTACGGTGTGTTTCAACGGTCGAGGGGGCAATAAAAAGCTTTTCGGCAATTTCGGTTCCGGAATATTCCTGCGTAATCAGCCGTAAAACGTCTAGCTCCCGTTTGGTTAAAGTAATTGTCGTCGGTTTGTCTATCTCAGGCGAAAACTCAATACTGGGTTCGCTGGCCAGCAGTCTGAGAACTTGCTCACTGTAAAATTTACCGCCTTTACTGATTATGGTCAGTGCCATTTCCAGTTCTTCCCGTTCGGCACTTTTCAGCACATACCCGTCTGCTCCCGCCCGTATGGCTTCCTTTATCGCATTCGGCTCATCGGCAACCGTCAACAGACAGATCCGGACGTGCGGAAAGTGCTGTCGCAGCTGCAGCGTCAGTTCAATACCGCCCATAACGGGCATTTGTAAGTCAGAAACGATTAAATCAATGTCGGGGTCAATCTCCAGTGCGGTCAGTACCTGCCGGCCATTGGTGTGTTTTGAGATAACGTCAATGCCTTCGATACTTGATAAGAGCAGAGCAAGGCTGTCCAGTAAAATCCGATGATCCTCGGCGACAAGAATGCGCATAAATATGGATATATTTCATTGATCTGCAAGATGATAAACTAACCGTTAACGATCAATCCCATAGCAAAACAAACTCAAAAACAAGGCGTTACACCATGCTGTTACCTTGAAATAACGTCTGTTTTTTTGGTAAAACTCCGCTTTTATCCATCAGTATTCACTCCCTGATTCCTATTATTTTATATCCTTAAATCCGGGGATGCGCTCCTGTTACAGTAACCCTCTCCTGCGGATTCCGCTGTTTTTTCCGGCAAAGCCGGTTTACCGCTCAGGCCATAAACGGACCTTTCTTCCCGTTGTTAATTCTTTCATCTAAAACGCTTGGAGGCAATGCATTTTAAACGGATGTTTGCAGTCCAAACAAACACAAAAGGCGTTCAACCTTTTTATAAAGAAACATCTAAACACATGGACCATCTCTTTTCCGCCGAAGGCATTGTCAGTTTATTGACGCTTACCTTTCTGGAAATCGTTCTTGGTATCGACAACATCATTTTCATCTCCATTGCGGCCAACAAGCTGGCTGCCGGCGATCAACCCAGGGCCCGGAATATTGGTCTGCTGCTCGCCATGGTGTTCCGCGTTTTGCTCCTGTTCGGTATCTCCTACCTGATTGCGCTCTCTGAACCGTTCACCCACATTGACCTCGGCTGGTTCAAAGCCGGTCTTACCGGGCAGAGTATCATTCTGGTTGTCGGCGGTCTGTTCCTGCTCTATAAGGCAACGACCGAAATTCACCATAAGCTCGAAGGTGAAGAAGAAACGCCGCAAGCCGGACAAACCGGCGGCAAGGCCACGATTTCCGGCGTGGTCACTCAGATTGCGATCATCAACATCGTATTCTCGATTGACTCGATTCTGACGGCCGTTGGTCTTACGCAGAACATTACTATTATGATGGTGTCTGTAATCCTGTCGATTGGCATCATGATGTTCTTTGCCGGTCCGGTCGGTAAGTTCGTTAATGAACACCCGAGTATTCAGGTACTGGGGCTGGCCTTCCTGATTATGATCGGCTTTATGCTGGTGGCCGAAGGCGCTCACCTGTCAGAAGTTGTTATTTTCAACTCCGAAATTGGTACAGTACCGAAAGGATATCTTTATTTTGCTATTGCGTTCTCGCTAATGGTCGAATTCCTGAATATGAAGCTGCGTAAATCGCAGAAACCGGTTCAGCTTCACGGATACGATGAACAGGCGAAACGGGAAGGTATTCTCTAACTTTCGTGAACGAAGAGTGATGGTTCATCTTCACTCTTCGTTTTTCACGTATCAATTCTCAAGCTTTGCCGCTGTTAAGCCAATTACAAGACATTATAAACAGCCTGGGTGGTTTTAGGCCCGAGTTGTGGCTTTCTATTGCCTTTTGTTCTATCCTGATTGCCGAGCTGGTATTGCTCCGCCTCAAAACAGCCCATGCCCGTTTCTGGCTCAGTGGCCTGACCATTACCTTCCTGCTCATTGCCGGGTTTCTCGTCATCCGCAGTACACCCCAGGGCTTTTTATTTCTTCATTTACTCTTTTCCGACGATCAGGCCAATTTCTACAAACTCATTGTGATCCTGGCCGCCATCCTCGTTGTCGGCTACGACCAGCTGGCAGACTCTCCGGACCGGCAAGACCGGCTACCGGCCGAGTGGTATCCCCTGCTGCTGGCAACTGTCCTTGGGTCCTGTTTGCTGGCAATGTCGGTAAACCTGTTGTCAATCTATCTCAGTCTGGAGTTAATTTCTATTTGTTCGTACCTGCTCACGGCCCTGACCAAAACCCGCAAAGCCGTAGAAGGGGGGATTAAGTACCTGCTGTTTGGGGCCATTAGCTCGGCCATTATGCTCTACGGGATGTCGTTGCTTTACGGCATCACCGGTACCCTCGACATTACCAGTCCTGCATTCGGTATTGAACTGGCCAAAAACGAACCGCTGGTTGTTGCTGCCATCGGCCTGCTGACCATGTCAGGCTTTTTATTTAAGCTCTCACTGGTGCCTTTTCACGTCTGGACACCCGATGTCTATGACGCAGCTCCGGTTCCGGTTGCGGCGTTTTTCTCCATTGCGCCGAAAGCAGCGACGGTGCTGGTCCTGATGCGTATGGTGACGGCCTTACCTGATGCCGCGCTTGGCTTCGACGTACAAAGTCCGCTGGCTATTGTTGCTATTGCCAGCATTACCCTGGGCAACTTCGCGGCCCTGTGGCAGACCAACGCCAAACGTCTGTTAGCCTATTCCGGTATTGCCCAGGCTGGCTTCCTGATCGTCGGTATCGTGGCCCTCAACAAAACCGGCTTTGAAGCTACTACGTTTTACATCGCAACCTATTTGTTCATTAATCTGGCGGCATTCTTCCTGATTGACCTGCTGAGCAAACAAAACAACGGCCACCTGACCATCGCTGGCCTGGCAGGTTTAGGGGCCCGTCAGCCACTGCTGTCCATTGCCCTGACAGTTGTCATGATTGCGTTAGTCGGATTACCGCCAACGGTTGGATTTACGGCCAAACTGCTGGTTTTTTCGGCCCTTTATGAAGCATTTCAGGCTTCGGGTAATAAGTGGCTGGGCATACTATTTGGCTGGGGGCTGCTGAATGCCGTCATTTCACTGGCATATTACCTCAAAATCCCGTTTCTCCTGTTTTTCCGGCCATCCCCTTCCGAAGAAACACCGGCGGTGGTGGTCTCACCGGTAGCTACGGGGCTGGCGGTTGGGCTGGCATTGCTGAGTGTCTGGTTCTTCCTCAAGCCGGAGTCGCTCATGCAATGGATCGCGCGTTTTTAAATCCGGATCAGGCAAATACACGGCTCAATCCGTATCCCAATAGTTGTCTATTTGTATAGACCGTCAAGTAACCGGGACGGTATCCATAAAAAAACGGGTTGCCCCGTCGTTACCGACCGGCCAACCCGCACGTTAAATGGGTGTATACATTACTCTTTTGCTTCTTTCTCCGACGCCGGCACAATCGGTACCCGACGAATATCAGCCGCCTGCTGACGCGTCTCCGTCAGTTCCAGCAGTTTCATCCCCAGCAATCCGCTCAGCGAGCCATCGGTTGAGTTGCCACCGTTGCCGTTGATCACAACATCCGGAATGATGCGGATATGCCCTTTGGCAATCTCTTCGGTAATCTTGAATCGGGTAAAGTTTTCTTCGCCCATGGCTTTTACCTGTAGCTCATAGGCTTCGGCTGTTGAACGGCCAATGGCCAGAATCTTCTCCGCTTCGGCGTTACCGGTTTTGGCGATCCGCTCGGCTTCAGCATCAGCATTGAGTTTGGTCGATTCAGCCTCGGCGGCCGCACGGCGGCGCGTGGCTTCTGCTTCCGCCTCGGCACGCAGCTTGGTTGCCTCCGCTTCTGCACCTACCTGTAGCTTCATGCTGCGGGCTTCCCCCTCGCTTTTCTTCACCGATGCGTTGGCGGTCCGTTCGGCGATTTCGACACTTTGCTGGGCTTTCACAATCTCGCGCTGCATTTCGGCCAGCGCCGTTTCGCGTTCGTAGCCCTGCCGTTTCTCCTGCGCCATCCGCTGGGTTTCGTAGGTTTTTTCTTCTTCCTGCGCTACTTTCCGGTCGGTCAGCGTTTTCATCAGCGCTTCCGGCGGCACAATGTCGCCAATCAGTGTATCGACGGCGTTTACGTTATAAATCTCCAACACTCGCCGGATATGCTCCCGGGCCGACTCCTGACGCTCTTTCCGCGTACTCAGGAACGAAATCACATCCGAGTCCTGCGCCGAGTTGCGGAAATAGTTACCGATAGTAGGTTCAAGTACCTGCGAAACAAGGTTGGTCATGCTCCCGAAACGGGCAATTACTTTTGGGGCTTCATTAGCCGGAATGTGGATAATCTGCGCCACGTCCAGGTTAAACGGGAACCCGTCTTTCGACCGGACGGTAATGGTTGACAGATTCCGGTCAAGGGCGTGGGCCTCCGAACGGGCATTGGCCCAGTTCAGGACCAGGTTGGTCGTCGGCACTTCTTCAACCTTCATGGTGTAGGTATTGACCGGATATTTACCCGGGCCAAGCGGTTCCATCCAGACCCCACGGAAGCCTTTCCGGACAATATTACCATGTTTAAAGGTATCCCCGGTCAGGTCCTCGCCTTCTTCACCGATATAGGAAATAACTACCCCCACATGACCAATCGGCACTTCTGTCATCGGAATCTGTTCGATCTGTACGGCCCACTGATTGATGTAATAGGAACCGGCCAGTACGACCTGCGGCTGCAAGCCACGATTACCGCCACGTTGTAAAAATGAGTCAATATCCTGAAAGTTATTGTGTCCGTCTATCTGCTTACCCGCAATCTGCCCCGGCGTCAGTGGTGCGCCGTCGAGGGTGGTGATAATGCCGACCATGTTTTCCTTGATGTCGGTCATAGCCGCAACCGTTACCGAAAACGCATAGGTGTTAATCCGGTACGTACCCGGTGTCAGTACACCCGTCTGACGTCCTTTCTGCCCGCCGCTGGCCAGAAACTGTTCGGTATTCTGGAAATTGTCGCAGGGCACTTTCCGCGCCAGAATATTACCGGTTGGCAATTCAGCCCCGTCATTGGCGAGCACCAGACCGATTTTCCCTTCCGGAATCACCGTAAACGGTTCCATATCAACACCGTACTGCCACGGAAACATCCACCAGTATAAGCCCGGCGCCAGGGTCTGTGCCTGATAACCGGCTTCCCCTTTTGTGGCAATAATCCGGCCGTCGGGCAACTCCCGGTTCGGGCCCACCAGCACGTATTTTTTTGTGACCAGCCCAATCCGGTCCTGCGGGACAATGACCATCCCGAACAGAAAACGTAATACCCATTTGTAAAGCACAAGGGCAATAAGAATGACAGGCAACCAGATCAGGATGCCGCCAAAAGCGAAGAAATCCATTGAAATTGTGTTTGTGGTTTAGTTAGAAAATGTGCGCGCAGCAATGACCAGTAATCCGGTGATTACTGTTTGAGCAAAAGCAAATACGGCATTTGGAGTTTGAGAAACGAGCCTGAGGTTCTGTGTTTTAGCGAGCGGCTACATCGGTGTAGGGCAGTTGTGCTTGATTGACGGATCAAAAATAGCAGACCCGTCAACACGCCTGTACAAAAATCGGATGACTGGCCCCCCTCAGGCCGGATTGGTAGCCGGGTAAGGATGAATGGTAAGCTATAGCGAGCGCGTCAAATTGAAGAAAATACCGGTCTGCCCCTGCCGGTTGATTGAGTAACTAAACCGGCCCACTACGTTGTAAAACGTTACCACATCGAGGCCAAGCCCGGTGCTATACAGTAATTTATTAGCCAGCCGGCTCTCATACTGCGCTGCCACATTGCTGTGAATGTATCCCAGATCGCCGAACAGGGTCAGGTAGGCCGCCAGCGGCAGGGTATTAAACTGGCGGACAGGTACCCAGGCTAACTGTTTCCGGACGTTAAACAGCTGGTAGCGCAGGCTGTTCCGCATGAGCCCCATGTGCTGGCCATCGATCACGTACAGCTCATATCCCCGCATGATATTCGGACCGATACCGATGCCGCGTAAGGCACTGTACGGCTGGCGTTTGCCAAGCGTCAGCTGCCCCTGTAAGCCGACACCATAATAGAGCGGGCCTTTCACCGGTAAAAAACGGCTGTAGTCGGCATTCAGGCTGGTCACGCCCCACCGGGCTCCCGAAAACAAGCCGGCCTGCCCGATAGATACCTGAAACACCTTACCCCGCAACGGATAGGCAACATTATCGCGCTTATCATAACGATACGTATAGGCAAATGAGAGATAACGCTGATGTGTATTGCCGTCAAGGTAATAGCCCGGATTCAGGCGGGCCACCGTGTCCGCAATCCAGTTACGGACGTAGCGAATCTCAAACCCGTTATAATTGTAAAAGCTGTTGCGGTAAGTCAATGTTAATCCGGCGTTAAACCGTTCCCGTAAGGTGCCTTCGGAGCGCATATATACCCATTTATCGGCCTGTGTACGATAGGATACATCCTTATTCGTAGCATAGGAAAAGTCAAAACGCATCCCCGTCCGCTGAGCCCTGTCCAGGTACGGAAGCTGATACGTTACGGCTGCCCGCCGCGTAAAACCCGATTCAAGCGCGATATTCAGCCGGTCGCCGTTGCCGGTCAGGTTCCGGTGACTCAGATACCCGCCATATACCGTCCGGCGCAGGTCGCGTCCTCGCTCATACCACCACTCATTGAAGTTCCGGTCGGCAATGTCGAAGACGGGGAAGGCAAACAGATACCAGCGCTCTTTTAACACCACTTCTACATCGACCGGCTGAATGGCGCCTGGTGGTATAACTGGCTTGTACTCAAAATCAGGATTGGTCACACAAGCGTCTACATCAGCCGTGACAAACAGATTGGTATTATTGATATTGCGCTGACTCCAGGTAAGTTTTTCGGCCAGCTGGCTTACGCGCAGGGTATCGCCCACCTGTACGGCCATTTCCCGCATGACAATACGGGTTCGGGTCCGGAAGTTACCCGTAAGTCTGATTGACCGGATCACTACGAGTGAGTCGTTGAGCGGAGCAGTGCTGCCGGAATCCCGTACTGTTACTGAAACCGGTTCTGTTTCTTTTACACGTACGGTATCAGCCATCCCTCCAAACCTCAAATTCCCACAAATGAATAACGCAGTAAGCAAAAGCATTCTACAAGTTACGATTGGTTACAGTATTTATCAAAAATAACCTTTTCTTTAAATTTTAGCGTACTTTTTCTTTAAATCCTGCAATCGGGTTCGTATACTTGTTCTGTATTCTCCTACCTAACAATCCGTAAAGTTGTCAGCTTAGCTGTTTGAACTGCTTTGCACCGTAAATGATGAAAAACAAACCCCGTTTAACATTCTGGCAAATCTGGAACATGAGTTTCGGATTTCTCGGGATTCAGTATGGTTTTGGCTTACAACAGGCCAACATGAGTCCTATTTTCCGCTACCTGAATGCCGATGAAGCCGCTATTCCCGCCCTTTGGCTGGCCGGGCCGATGACAGGTTTACTGGTGCAACCGGTCATCGGCGCCCTCAGTGACCGCACGTGGTCGCCGCGCTGGGGCCGCCGGAAGCCGTTCTTTCTTATTGGCGCCATTATCACCAGCTTCGCCCTGTTCCTGATGCCCAATTCGACCGGACTCTGGATGGCTGCCAGTCTCATGTGGATCTTAGACTCCGGCTTAAATGTGGCAATGGAACCCTTCCGCGCCTTTATCGGCGACAAGCTCAACGTAGAGCAGCGTACGGTTGGTTTTGCCATGCAAAGCTTTTTTGTGGGTTTCGGACAAACACTTGCCAATCAGATGCACCGTATCCTGCCGCTCTTTGGCCTCACCATGGCGGCTACGAGTAGTAATCCGATTCCTGATATTACCCGGTGGTCTTTTTACATCGGTGCTGTCGCTGTAATACTGGCGGTTTTATGGACCGTTTATACAACAGAGGAAGCACCTCCGGAAGATATGGCCGCTTTTGAACGGGAAAAACGGGAGGGAGCGGGTATCAGCAAAGCCTTTACCGAAGTTTTTCATGCCTTCCGGGAAATGCCTGCTACCATGAAACAACTGTGGTGGGTCAAATTTTTTACCTGGTATGGGCTACCGCTCATGTGGCAATATCTTTCACTGGCCATTGCCAGGCACGCCTTTAATGCACCGACTCCGCAATCACCGGGATTCGAGAAAGGAATTGAAGTGGGAAACGACTGCTTCGCTCTTTTTAACGTTGGTTGTTTTGGTATTTCCTTTTTCCTGCCTGCCATTGCAAACCGGATCGGTCGCCGGGGCACTCATGCACTTTTTTTAACACTGGGAGGCCTTGGCTTTTTATCCATGCTCTTTAACAGCGGCGAGAATGGGTTCCGTATCGGTATGACGCTGGTCGGCTTAGCCTGGGGTTCTATTCTGTCAATGCCTTATGTTATGCTGTCGACATCTGTTCCGGCCGACCGCATGGGCGTGTATATGGGGCTTTTCAACGGTTTTATCGTTGTGCCTCAAATTGTAAACATGGTAACCGTCGGATTTCTCTACAACAATCTATTGGGCAGCGACCCGTTAAATGCGCTTATTCTTTGCGGTGTCTGCCTGTTTTTAGCGGCGGGGGCCTGTTTCCTGGTTAAAGAAGATAGTAAGAGCGAAAAAGCAGCATTCCCTATCGGAGCAGGCGGCCACTGACAGTAATGGAACACAGAACTTATCAGCTTATCGCTGTGGGTGAACTGCTGGTCGATCTGATTGGCCACGAAGTCGCCGGCAGCCTTTTTGACACGCGGGACTATCATCGCTATCAGGGCGGCAGTCCGGCCAATATGGCGGCCAACATGGCGCGCCTTGGCAACAAAACAGCCCTTGTCGCCTGCGTTGGTAACGATAATCTGGGTGCCTACCTGACCCAACGGGTTGGTGAAGCCGGTGTTGATACGCAGTTTATTGCGCAGGATACCGAAGCACCCAGCAGCATTGTTATTGTATCACGTACTAAAGGAACACCTGATTTTATTGCTTACCGGGAAGCAGACCGGATGATCCGGCCGGAACACATTCCGGATTCGCTGCTGGCGCAGGCGTCCATCTTTCACACGACCTGCTTTGCCCTCAGCCGCCAACCTGCTCAGGACGCTATTGTCGAGGCCGCGCAACGTGCCTGCAAGGCCGGTTGTCAGGTCAGTATTGATGCGAATTATGCGCCGACGATCTGGCCCGACCGTGAAGGTGCCAAACGGATTCTGAAAAGCTACTGCTCCGCCAATGCGCTCGTCAAGCTCAGCGAAGACGATGCAGCACGGCTCTACGGCAGTCCGCAGCCGCCCGAACGCATCATCGGCGATTTTCACGAGATGGGCGCGGCACTGGTTTGTCTTACCTTAGGCGGCGACGGCAGCTGGGTTTCGTACGACTACGGCAAGGAAAAAGTGAGGATTCCGGCAAAGCCGATTGAGGTTATTGACGCCACCGGAGCGGGCGACGCCTATTGGGCAGGTTTTCTAACAGCATGGATCGACGGACGTTCGCCGGAACAGTGCGCGCACGCAGCAGCCTGGGTTGCCGAACAAAAGCTGACCCGGAAGGGACCTCTGCCAACCGGCCTACAGCTACCATAATCCCGGATACACAGCGGGGTTCCGCCGGCAGCATCATGCTGTCGGCGGAACCCCGCGTCTTTGTAATCGTAACATCAATCTTCCCGTGACACTACGACCGTCTGCTTCTTAATCCGGATTACGTCAACTTCCGCTTCGGGCGTGTTTTCCGGCCCGACCACTGCCTGCCCGGCCAGCCATGTCTGAAGCTTTCGGGTACCGCTCTTTCTCTCCCATCCGTTTGGTACCAATAGCCATGCGTTGTGCTCTTCCGTTAGTAATAGCCAGCTTAACCATACATAATAGACAAAAGCTGGTGCCTTTCCGGCATAGACGGCTTTGTACTGCGTTTTAAAGCCGCTCAGCCGGTTTTCAGGTACATCAGGGGCAGAAACGGGCAGCTGGCTGATAATGACATCAAAGCCGGTAAAGTTACCTTGTCGGTCTAATCGGGTTGGCCACCCGATACGCCACTCAAACCCCTCCGGATCGTCAGACCGGCGTTGTTCAACGCGTTGTGTCAGCCGGGTAATTTCCAGCGATAATTTTTCCTGATCGGCTTGCTGCGAGGCGGTGAGCTGCTCCGGAAACAGCAGATTACCGGCATAACGCTGTGTATAAATTGCCTGCAAACGGGTCAGCCGGTCGAGTAACGGGCGGTCAGCCAGGGCGGTCTGTGCCTGTAACTGCTGCCGGAATGCGTCGAGTTGCTGCTGAACCTGTCGCCGGGCGGCCGGTGTTTCCTTATCGGTATGTACCTGCTGCTGCAGGTGGCTGATCCGTTCCGGCAGTTCATCGTCACTATAACGCAGCGGCAGGTGTATGTCCAGTTGATATACTAACCCGTTACCGGTTTGCAGCTGCCAGGTCAAGCCCGGAAAAACCGGCCAGGTAACACCCTTCTTTTTATCTGCCACCGCATACAGATCCGTTAACAGCTCCAGCGATAGCCGGGTAAGAACGACCATTCGTTGCGTCCTGTCCGGTACAACACCGAATAAAACCGATGTCAACAAAGCCTTTTTGGCGTCAAACAACGCCTTCCGGATGCGTTGCGGTTCGGTGTTCCGGCTAATCGGTCCTGTAATCTGATAGTATACCGGCTCGCCATCGAGCGTTGCCAGTTGCACCTGACCGTTTACAACAGCCAGCGTGTAGTGATGCATTGACTGACCTTGTCCATCTGTCAGCAATCCTAACCGGTGCTGCATCCGGACTAATTCCTGCAGCGTTATTTGCAGCATCCGGCCTGAGCCGGCGTGTACATCGCATACGGCAGTACTCCGGAAGACCGGCAACGCCTCCTCAACCGGTATTGATACCAGCTTGTCTTCCAGCTGCGCCAACGCGGTATCCTCATGCCCAACTAGTCCGGACAATTTCTCCGTGACCGCCTCCTGAACAGCCTTACGGGTTATTTCGCGAATGACAGTCAGTGGCGCACCGGTCTCACCCGGCAAATCCTGTAACAGTTCATCAACACCCGCTGCTGTACAAACAAACCGTCCCTCCGGAATCACGGGTGGAGGTCCTGCCAGGATAATCTCGCAGTTTGCCAACATACGAGCCAGCCTGACAAGCGGCATCTCCGGTTCTGCCACACGGTCATCAGCCAGTGCATTGATACCAATGGCCGGCCATTCTCCGGGCTCTACGGTCAGTAAGGCCGGATGCGTGCTCTTCCAGACAGTCAGGATCGCTGCGAGATCATCATTTGTCTGTACTTCCCCAATGGTTGTGGGTGACTGCCCGCCAATAGCCGCTATTTTACATTCCAATGCCCGCAAAAAGAATAACCGGCAAAACCACATCGGAAAGTCGTCCGGCATATCCTGCCGGATTTGCCTCAGCAGCTCCCGTAATTCCGGATCAACTTCATCGGCTGGTCCGTGCGGGGCAGACAGGTTACTGAACAGTAAAAACGCATTAATCCAGTCGATGCTTTGTTGCTCCGGCTGCGACACCAGCTCGCGCAGATTCAGATAGGTAACCGGAATATCGGCCTGGATTTCGCGTATGGTTCTGGCGACTTCAGCATAAACCGCCGTTTCACTTCTCCCCTGTTGCCTGAGCTGAAAAATACGCCGCAGTCGGGGATGGTCAATGAAGTATGTCCGGATATCGCCGGCATCAAACCAAAACCACGAAAAGCCGTCGGTCACGATCAGTGTTTCCGGCAGGTGACCGGATTGCTCCAGCTGTGCAAAACACGATAGAATGAGGGCGTGCAATGCCTTGACATTAGACTTCAGCGGCGTCATCATTTCCGCACCATAAGCCCGTTTCGCAACGATAAGTGCCGGTGGTTTGTCCGGCTTATCTGCTTCGGTCAGTAGCCATACGTCGTTTTCATCCGTTTCACTTCGCCAGTGTACATCAGGTTGTATGTCGTCAATGAAGCTGCTAATGATCCGGCGCTGAAACGCTTCATTCTCGTCTTCACTGACCCTCGACACCAGTTTACGGGCAGCTTCCTGAAATATAGTAAAAGCACCGGCTCCGGCATATGTCCGTCCTGTGGTACGGAAAAGCTGCTGTGCCGGTTTACGAAGTGAAAGCCTCATGCTGTAAAATTACATCGAAGCGGTGAAGTTCTAAGCAGTTTACCCCCTGATAAACAGCAAACGCCCGGCAATTGCCGGGCGTTTGACTTAACAATAAATCGTTTGTATTGTTTCGTGCCAGCGACTAGCTGAGGAACTCAAGTTTCAGCTCGTTCAGCTGACTGCGCAGTGACGCATCCAGTTGTTCATCACCGATCCGGAGTACATATCCGCCGATCAGGTTCGGATTGGTTTTTTCTTCCAGTTCTACCCCTTTCGCACCCGTTGACTTAGTTACCAGCGCTTTGAAAGCGGCACGTAGTTCGTCAGTAAGTGGTACAGTGGTCGTTACTGTAGCTCGTTTAATGCCTTTTGACTCATCATACAGTTTAATGTATTCGTCAGCAATGGCATCAAGGATTGATTCACGGTTTTTGCGGGCAACGATGCCAAAAAAGGCCATTGACAGGGGATTAATCCGGCTTCCGAAGACCGCTTTCACCACCTGATTTTTCTTTTCGCTGCGCACAATCGGGTTCTTCAGTACCAGCGCCAGCTGACGGTTTTCTGCCAACGTACGCTTGAAGAACAACATATCGTTCTGAATGTCCTCTGTCAGGCTTTTTTCCTGTGCCAGATCGAACAACGATTTGGCATACCGGAATGCTACTGTAGATACAGCCATATCTTCGGGAGCAACGTGCCGGCCATGGATAAGACAGATTCCTTATTCCTTACCGGCCCTTTGCTTAGTTAAGTCTTGCGTTTGCTACTAAATCCTGAACAAGTTTCTCCTGAGCCGTTTTGTCGGCAAGTTCTTTACGAAGAACTTTCTCAGCGATATCAAGTGAAAGCGTAACTACTTCTTTTTTCACCTGAGCAACCAATGCCTGACGCTCATTTGCCATAGCTTCGCGGGCCTGCTCCAGCACACGCTGGCCTTCGGCAGCCGCCTTATCACGGGCTTCGGCAATCATTTTATCAGCTGTTTCTTTCGCGCCACGCAGCATTGCTTCACGTTCGGCACGGGCCTCAGCCAGTAATTTCTGGTTGTCTGACTGCAGCTGCGCCATTTCCTTCCGTGTTTTTTCCGCAAGGTCAATAGCACTCTGGATGCTTTCTTCCCGCTCTTTCAAACCGCTGGTGATTGGTTTCCAGGCAAAACGGGACAGGATAAAGAAGATGGCGAGGAATACAACTACCTGCCAGAAAAGTAACCCAATATCCGGGGTAAGTAAATCCATTGTATTTTACGAATTACGATTTACGTATGAATGACACAGATTTACGATTTTCAGCATTTACGAGGTAACCTAAGACCTGCCCGTAAACCGTGAGGCGTAAATCTTGAAATGCCTGTTCACTGGCTAATCCATATGAACAGGCAATTTCGGATTTTTTTGACGCTTGCGCCGACACCTAATGTAATCAGCACGTCAGTACCGGTTTGTCTGGATTAAGCCAGAGCAACCAGCAGACAGATAACGGCAGCAAACAGGGCCACGGCCTCAATCAGGGCCGCGATGATCAGCATCGCTGTCTGGATACGGCCAGCGGCTTCCGGCTGACGGGCGATACCTTCCATCGCGCTGCCACCGATTTTACCAATACCAAGACCTGCACCAATAGCAGCTAAACCAGCGCCGATAGCAGCACCTGTAACCGAAATACTACCTGTAGCTTCCAACAGGATAGAGAGCAACATAGCTAACATGCTCGTAATTGAATTTATATATAGTTGAACAAAAAAACTCGTATTGAAAACAACGTACTGATGACCTTCCGGTCAGACGGCTCAGTGACCGTGGTCAGCTTCGTGATGTTCTTCGATCGCACTGCCGATATACATCGACGACAGCAGCGTAAAGATGAACGCCTGCAAAAAGGCCACCACCAGCTCGATCAGATTCATAAAGATCGTAAAGATCGCCACCAGCGGACTGATGCCCGACGCGATTCCCGAACCGCCCAGATTCTTCGCGATGAAGATCAGGCCTAACAGGCTCAGGATAATGATGTGACCAGCCGTGATGTTGGCAAACAACCGGACCATCAGTGAGAACGGCTTCATAAACACACCGACAATCTCAACCGGAACCATGACCGGCAACAGTGCCAGCGGGACACCCGTTGGTTTGACAAGGTGCATCCAGTAATGCTTATTACCGCTGAAGTTTACGATCAGGAAGGTAATTACCGCCAGCGTCATCGTAACAGCAATGTTACCCGTCAGGTTGGCAGCACCCGGCAACAGACCCAGGAGGTTGTTGACCAGAATAAAGAAGAACAGCGTCAGCAGGTAAGGCAGGTAACGCTCATACTTAGGACCGATATTCGGCTTAACTACTTCATCACGGATGAAAAGAATAATCGGCTCAAGAAATGACTGCAAACCTTTAGGAGCTTTACCACGGTTCTGCTGATAGCCTTTTGAAACGGATGAGAAAATCACCAGCAGCAGTACGGCACTCAACAGCAGGGACGCTACGTTTTTCGTAATGGAAAAATCATAAACGTGTGCTTCGTGGTCTTCTGCACCGGCAGCATTCACGCGGTGGATTTTTCCATGTACCAGCTTGTAGTCGTTGTAGATAGCGTCGTGATCAAGTTTTGATGACGAGAACACTTCAACGCCACGGTCTTTACTGTACAGAATGACCGGCAAAGGCAGTTTCAGACCATGCGCAAACTCCCACCCGTGGTCATCACGGATGTGGTGCATAATCATTTCACCCACATTGAAACCTTCCTTTTTAGTTTCGGCACCGTGAGCGTTTCCCTCGTGGTGTTCCTGATGTGTGGGCTTCTCCCTCATGCTCATGTTCCTGAGCATAAGAAGAAACAAACGGACTGATTATCAGAGCTGAAATCAGTAAAACTTTATGAAGCAGCGAACGAATCATGATGCAATCGAAAGCGGTTTTACAAATCGCGTCGCAAGTTACGATTAAGACCGTACATTTCAAAGCTGGTGTAAAATATATATAGTACAAGAAAGTTTAAAATGAATGCCTTGCGGTCGTCGAGCCCCCGGTACAGAAAAAAACCAATAAACCCGACACTTAAGATCAGCCGGGCAATAATGAATGCCATATAAAACCCGATAAACCGTTCGGGTTTACCCTGATTTCCAAGATCAACTAACCGGTGCATGAGAAAGGATAAGCTCACATAAAAGAGCAGCATCACTTTCCAAAGCGGGTGTATAAACTGATTGCCGTAAAAGTACTCAGCTATAAAAAATACAAATGCGATGATGGCCGAAAAGATAATTGAACGGAGCATTATGGTAGTAAAAATGGATATCCGGCAATAAATACAGGATAATTTTAACACAAACTATACTTTATCCCGTATCGGTTATACATTATTGTTTGGGAAGTTGTTTGATAAACAGGTACAATGAGGCCCCGATTGAGGTTAACGACAGAATCACCGTCCAGGCCGGAAACTTATTCCCAAGCCATTCGTCGATCTTCATCCCGCCCCATACCCCCAGGCCAATCGTACCTAACATCTGAAACGCAATGCTGCTGTACTGTGCATACGATGAAGTTTTACGGCTGGCATCATCCAGTTTTTTCCGCACCTCATCCTGATCCGGTTTCTGTTCTTTATTTTCCATGATACAGGCTATCTGGCTGGCAGTTCGGCCTTTATTTTGTTATTTTGGGTTTACATTTAATACGGCAAACCCATTCCGGTACGTTTTATGAATGGTGCTTTTCCAACACGTGTACACCCGACCTGCCACACAACTTGTAAAGGTCGTGTTTTTTATGTTATGTTCCCGGATGCAACGTCTCTATAATAACTACGTTTCTATCTACTTCGTTACGCTGACTGCGTTTACCGGTCTGGTTCTGGGGTCTGTTGGCTGTTCGCAATACAGCGAACGCTCCATGAGCAAGGGGTATCACAACCTGACCGCCCACTACAATGCGTACTTTATTGCCAAAGTAAAAATGGACGAGGTGGAAAAACTTCGTTTTGAAAACCGCAAGGAAAACTATAACCAGCTGCTCCCGATTCTGCTGCCGGTCGATTCGCTGGAAGCCCAGCCGATGCAGGCCCAGCTCGATGATGTTATCAAGAAAGCCTCCCTGGTAGCCGAACGGCACCAGAACAGCAAGTGGCTGGATAATTCCTATAACCTGATCGGTAAAGTCCGGCTATACCGTGAGGATTACCCGAATGCGGTTGAAGTGTTTAAATATGTCAACACGAAAGGAACCGATCCGGACGATAAGCATGAGGCGCTCATTCTGCTGATGCAGACCTATACCGAAATGGGCGACTATCCGAATGCCATGAATGTGGCCGAATTTCTGCGTACGCAACCGCTGAATTTTGCCAATACCAAGGCTTTTTACCTGACTAAGGCTAATCTTCACCAGCGTAAGGGCGAATATGCCGTTGCGGCGGCCATTCTGGATGCGACATTCCCGTCCCTGAAAAAAGGAGAAGCCACCGCCCGGCTCCATCTGGCAGCCGGTCAGTTGTATGACATGGCCAATCAGCCGGCCAAAGCTGCTGACCATTACCAGGCCGTTCTGCGTAACCGGCCCCTCTACGATCAGGCGTTTTATGCGAATATGCTGCTGCTTCAGAGCACTGATCCCCGTCAGGCCGCCAAAGCAAACAATACGTTCGAACGGATGCTCCGCGACCGAAAGAATGAGGATCTGAAAGATAAGATTTACTATACGATGGGCCTGCTCGAAGCCCGTAAGGGTCAGTATGACCGTGCGCTTGCCCTCTACCGGATTTCGATTCAGGAAACAACGACCAATACCGCCCAGATTCCGTATACGTATCTGGAAATGGGTAAACTGTATTTTGAAAAAAAGCAGCAGTTCGAAAAAGCACAGGCGTATTATGACAGTGCCCTTGCCCTGCTACCGCAGCAGTCGCCTGACTTTGCCGCCGTTCAGGGCCGGAAAAAGACCCTCGACGACTTTGTCAAACACCTGACCATTGTCCGGACCGAAGACAGTCTCCAGCATCTGACCACACTCAGCCCTGATGCGCTGGAAAAAGTACTCAGTGCCGCCGTGGCCCGTAAAGCAAAGGAAGATGAAGCAAAGGCCGAACTAGCCCGTAAAGTCATTGAGAAAGCAACCGGACAGCCGACAAATGCCGGTATGAGTATGCCCGGAGCAACCAACTCGAACCTGGCTCCGGATCAGCGGTGGGTTTTGTATAACCCGAACCGGATGGCACAGGGAAAACAGGAATTTATGCAGCGCTGGGGCAACCGGCCGCTTGAAGATAACTGGCGCCGCCAGACCAAAGATGCACCGAACGTTACAGCAGCGACTACGGTAACCACGCCGGCAAGCGGTACAGGCGCGGCAACCGCAACCGGTGACGCCACTGCACCAGGCCTGCCAACCGAACTCGCCAGCAGCTTTAACAGCGGACAGCCGTCGCCGAAGGCGCGGCGCGATGCCATGTATGCCTCTATTCCGTTTTCGGCAGAAGCAAAAAACCAGTCTAATCAGCGGCTGGATGAATCGCTCTATCAGCTCGGCAAGATTTACAAATTCCAGCTGAATCAGCCGAAGGATGCGGTGAAGACATTTGAGAGCCATGCCGGCCGTTTTCCGGGTAGCCAGCACCGTCCGGAAATATATTACCTGCTTTACCTGACGAATGAGCAGCTCGGCATTCAGACCGACTGGCGGGATAAACTGCTGCGCGAATTTCCCAATACCTCCTATGCCCGACTGGCTAACCGAACCAACCGCTCAGAACAACCTACTACAGGAACAGAAGCTGTTGCGGCCAAAACCTACACGGATATCTACAACCTGTACCGCTCCGGTAACCATACGGAAGCCCTTGCGCGCTCCGAAAATGCGCTCGCCAGCTTCGCCGGTACCCAGATTGAAGATAAGCTGGCCCTGCTGCGTACCATACTGACCGGGCACGTTCACGGTGCCGAAAAATACCGGCAGGCCATCACCGATTTTATCCGGGATTATCCGTCGAGCCCGTTGTTGCCCTATGTAAAAGAGCTTCAGACCACAGCCGACCAGGCAACGGCTAAACGTAAATAAGTATCCGCGCAGAAATGTGGCAGCTTATTGTTTTTTTGGCTTTCTTGCCACTTTCTGATGTCGAAGTTTAATGTAACAGTCATCAATGATTGAACTCGCTCCCGGTCCTTACCGTAAGTTGATCCGACGCTTATGGCGAGGCACCCTCATAGGCCTCGGCATGCTGATTTTGTATATTCTGGCAGTCAGTTTTAACTTTCTATGGTTATTCGGCGGAATGCCGAATCTGAAAACGCTGGAAAACCCGCAAAGTGAAATCGCCTCGGCCCTGTATTCAGAAGACGGTGTCTTACTGGGTAAATACTATACCGAAAACCGTACACTGGTCGAAATCACGCAGGTTTCGCCCAATGTGATTATGGCATTGCTGTCTACCGAAGACGCCCGCTTTACCAAACATTCCGGCATTGACCCGCGCTCCATCTTCCGCGCCGCTCTGGGCTTCATTCCCTTTTCCGGTAGTAAAGGCGGCGGTAGTACCCTTACTCAGCAAACGGCCAAAAACCTCTTTGAAACCCGCGGGGAGAAATACCGTGGTCTGCTCGGCCATATTCCGCTGGTCCGGACGGTTATTGAAAAGACGAAGGAATGGATTCTGTCAGTACAGCTCGAACGCAACTACACCAAGCAGGAAATCATGATGATGTACCTGAACACGGTTTCGTTCGGTAATAATACCTATGGCATCAAGACGGCCGCCAAAACCTACTTTAACAAGGAACCCTGGAACCTGAACGTGCAGGAAGCAGCGCTACTGGTCGGTATGCTGCAGAATCCTTCGCTCTGGAATCCGCGGACTCACGAAGAACGCGCTCTGCAACGGCGTAATGTCGTACTGTCGCAGATGAAGAAGTATGGGTTTCTGAACGAAGAACAATTCATCAGCTACCGGGAAAAGCCCATTCAGCTCGATTTCAACATCGAAAACCAGAATACCGGCATGGCTCCTTATTTCCGGTCGGTGCTGAAACAGGAGCTGCAGCAGTGGATTGATGCCTATAACGATGCCAACGACACCGAACTGGACCTGTATACCAGCGGACTTCAGATTATTACGACGATTGACTCACGGATGCAGACCTATGCGGAAGCGGCGGTCATGGAAAACATGCGCGACCAGCAAACCAAGTTCTACGAGCACTGGCGCGGACGAAACCCGTGGGTAGAGAAAGACCCTAAAACCGGTAAATTCCGCGAAATACCGGGCTTTATCGAATCAGTAGCCAAGCGTACGGGCCGCTACCGGCAGTTGAAAGAGCAGTACCCGGACGACGAGGACGCTATCTGGAAGGAAATGAAGCAGCCGGTCAAAATGAAGGTCTTTACCTATGCCGGGAAACGCCACGAAAAGGACACGACCCTCAGCTCCCTCGATTCAATCCGGTATTACAAACGCATGCTGAATACGGGATTTATGGCGATGGACCCGCGCGATGGCCACGTGAAAGCGTGGGTAGGCGGCATCAACTTTAAGTACATGAAGTTCGACCACGTCCGGCAGGGACGACGGCAGCCTGGTTCGACATTTAAGCCGTTCGTTTATCTGGCGGCTCTCGATAATAACTACATGACCCCCTGCGATCATTTGGTTGACCAGCCGACGACGTTTGCCCCTTATGAACTAGGCAATGGCCCGAAATCGTGGACGCCTAAAAACTCGAACGGTAAATACAGCTATCGCTCGCTGTCGCTGCGCGAAGCCATTGGCCAGTCGATTAATACCGTCAGCGCACAGCTGATCAAGAAAGCGACTCCGGAAACCGTCGTGAACTACGCCAAACGGCTGGGTGTTTCCAGTGACCTGCTGGCGAATCCAACTCTTTGCCTGGGGACCAGCGATGTCTCGGTATACGAGATGGTCGCGTCTTACTGTACCTTCGCCAATGGCGGGTATCGCGTCAAACCAATGCTGATCTGGAAAATTCTGGATAAGGACGGGAACGAACTGGCCAAGTTCAATCCGGAAGCCAAACAGGAAATCAGCGCCGACCGCGCCTATGACATGCTGTATCTGATGCGCGGCGCCGTTGAAGAAGCGGGCGGTACGGCAGCACGGCTACGGAGTCAGTACAAGCTGAGTGAAGGTGGTAACGAGATTGCGGCCAAAACCGGTACGACCTCTAATTATTCCGATGCCTGGTTTATGGGAATGACCCAGCACCTGGTAGCCGGCCTGTGGGTCGGCGGTGATGACCGGAGTATCCACTTCCGGAACATTGAGCTCGGTCAGGGTGGCCGTCAGGCTATGCCGGCCTGGGGTTTATTCATGCAGCGGGTATATAAGGACCCGACGCTGCGGAAGTATAAGCCGGAGCCGTTCCGGAAACCCGATAAGTACAAAATCGACTGCGGCGGCTATTACATCGACTCTACGCAGCGGTATGTACCGCCAAAGGTGCTTAATTCCGAAGATGAAGACATTTTGCAGTAACTATTCCGGTTAATTCCTGGTTTTTCAGATAGCAACTCTACAACCCCGACAGATCGCCGGTTCAACAAACCAACGGTTTCTGTCGGGGTTGTCAGCCATTAACAAACGCCTATGCCGCCCTTTGATTATAAAACCGAGCTAGCCAGAGTCCCGCACGAGCCGGGTGTCTACCGCTATTTTGACGCAACCGGCGAAGTAATCTACGTCGGGAAGGCCAAAGACCTGAAGAACCGCGTCAGCAGTTATTTTGTCAAATCTAATCAGCACGACCGCAAAACAACCCGGCTGGTCAGTCAGATCCGGAAGATTGAGTTTACCATTGTCCATACCGAATTTGATGCCCTGCTGCTGGAGAACCAGCTGATCAAGCGGTATCAGCCCAAATACAACATCCTTCTGCGCGACGACAAGACGTATCCGTTTATTTGCGTCACGAACGAGCCGTTTCCGCGCGTACAGACCACCCGGCGCATTGACCGGAAACTGGGTACATTCTACGGGCCGTTTGCCAACCTGAAGCCGATGTATACGGTGCTGGAAATGTTCAGTCAGCTCTTTACGATCCGTACTTGTAATTACCATCTGTCGAAAGAAAATATTGAAGAAGGGAAGTTTAAAGTCTGTCTGGAATACCACATCGGCAACTGCAAAGGGCCGTGCGAAGGGAAACAGTCACCGGCGGAGTATGATAAGGATATTGAACAGGTACATCACATCCTGAAAGGCAATCTGAAACCTGCCCAGGACTACTTTAAGGCACGAATGCTGGAAGCAGCGCAGGAGCTGGCGTTTGAACAGGCGCAACAATACAAGGAACGGCTTGATATTCTCCAGCGGTTCCAGAGCAAGTCGACGGTTGTGAACCCGAAGATCGAAAACGCCGATGTGTTTACCATTGCTTCCGATGAGTCCTGTGCCTACATCAACTTTATGAAGGTGGCGAACGGCACCATCATCCAGACCCATACGGTTGAGGTTAAGAAAAAGCTGGATGAAAGCGATGCCGACCTGCTGACCATGATCATTATCGAGTTCCGGAACCAATACGGAGCCGAAGCCAAAGAGATCATTACCAACATTCCGCTCGACGCCGACCTGAAGGCCGAAATTACCGTACCACAAATCGGCGACAAGAAAAAACTGCTCGACATGTCGCTGAAAAACGTGCTTTATTTCCGGCGCGAACGGCAGGAGAAAGCCAATGCCGAAGCATCAGCCAGTGCCAGTAAGAAAGACCGCGTCCTGATCCGGTTAAAGCAGGATTTACAGCTGAAAACCCTGCCCCGCCGCATCGAATGTTTCGATAACTCCAATATCCAGGGCACGAATCCTGTGTCGGCCATGGTCTGCTTTATCGACGGCAAACCGGCCAACCGCGAATACCGGCATTTTTCGATTAAAACCGTGGTTGGTCCCAACGACTTTGCCAGCATGCATGAGGTCGTTACCCGCCGGTATACGCGTGTGCTCGATGAACAAACCGGACTGCCGGATCTGATTGTAATTGACGGGGGAAAAGGGCAGCTCAGCGCCGCCTGCGAAGCCCTGAAAGGCCTTGATCTCTATGGTAAGGTACCGATCATCGGTATTGCCAAACGCCTCGAGGAAATTTACTTCCCTGAAGACAGTCTGCCGCTTTATATCGACAAAAAATCAGAATCCCTGAAGCTGATTCAGCGCATTCGTGATGAAGCCCACCGCTTTGCCATCACCTATCACCGCGACAAACGGAGCCGCAACAGCCTGATCAGTGAACTGGAAAATATCGAAGGGGTTGGCAAAAAAACGGCGGCCAAACTGCTTAAATTCTTCAAAGGCGTTACCAAAATACGGGAAGCATCCGTTGAGGAAGTGGCCGAAATAGTTGGCACTGACCGGGCAAATAAAATAAAAGCCTACTTTGCCAATATGGAACAATAATCGATAGCGGTAAAACCGGCAGGTGGCGGACTTTTACAGGGGAATGTATAATCAGTTAGTTAACACCCCTTGTTCATGAAACGATTTGCTGCGCTTACTGCGCTATTGATTGCCCCTGTACTTACCTTTGCCCAACCCAAAATCGACGTAAAAAAACAGTTCGATCTGGCTCAGCAGCAATACACCCGCATGCTGCAAACCCATACGGACCAGACCCGCTTTCCCCAGTCGACTAATCCCGACGGTTCGCCCCGCGACATGAAATCCGACTGGTGGTGCAGCGGCTTTTTCGGCGGTTCGCTCTGGTATCTCTATGAATTCACAAACGATCCGAAGTGGAAAGATGCGGCCCATACCTGGACTATGGCCGTTGAAAAAGAGAAGTTCAATACCCGGACCCACGATCTGGGCTTTATGCTTTACTGCCCGTTCGGCAATGGCTACCGCCTGACCAAAAATCCGCAGTACAAGGAAATCATGCTGACGGGAGCCAAATCGCTGGCTACCCGCTTTAACCCGAAAGTCGGCCTGATTAAATCATGGGAGAAACTGGGCAAATATACCTATCCGGTTATCGTCGACAACATGATGAATCTGGAGTTTCTGTTCTGGGCAGCCCGCGAATCCGGTGATAAGGCGTTTTACAACCTGAGTGTTACCCACGCCGACAACACCCTCAAAAACCATTTCCGGCCCGACAACAGCAGTTACCATGTAGTTTGTTATGGCCCGAACGGCGAGGTAGAAGCGAAAGTAACCCATCAGGGCTATTCGGATGAATCGGCCTGGGCACGCGGTCAGGCGTGGGCATTATACGGCTATACCGACATGTACCGCGAAACAAAGGATAAAAAGTACCTCGCTCAGGCGCAGAAAATCGCCGACTTCATGCTAAATCATCCGAACCTGCCTGCTGATAAAATTCCGTATTGGGACTTCAACGCGCCGAATATTCCGAAGGAAGAGCGGGATGCATCGGCAGGAGCCATCACGGCTTCGGCTCTGCTCGAGCTCAGCACGTATACCGGCAAAAAAGGGAAAGTGTATTTCGATGCGGCGGAGAAAATGCTGCAAAGCCTCTCGGGAGACGCATACATGGCTAAGGTTGGTGAAAACAATAACTTTATTCTGAAGCACAGCGTCGGTGCCAAACCACTTAAGTCGGAGATTGATACGCCACTGGTCTATGCCGATTACTATTACCTCGAAGGATTACTGCGTTATCAGAAACTGGCTAAACGCTGATCGATCTCATGAAAACGTTCCCCCAATTAACTTTATGCACGCTTACCGGCCTGCTACTCATTGCTTGTGGCGGAACACAAACCGACCAGACAACAACGCAGACAATGGAAGTATCTCAAGGCACGTTCGGTTATGACGTTGCGTTTCTGAAACAACACAAAGACGTATTGGTTCTGACATCGCCCGATAATGACTCCGCACAGGTAGCCGTGATTGGCGCTTATCAGGGGCGTGTTATGACCAGTACAGCCAACGGGACCGGCGGCAACAGCTTTGGCTGGATCAATTACAAGCTTATCGAATCGGGCCAATACCAGCCCCACATGAATGCCTTCGGCGGCGAAGACCGCATTTGGCTATCGCCCGAAGGCGGGCAGTTTTCGGTCTATTTTAAACCGTCGGCTCCGTTTACCTTCGACGAGTGGCAGACACCGGCTGTGATCGATACAACTGCCTACACATTCGATCAATCGACTGGTTCAGAAGCGGTTTTCAGCAAGGCAGCCTCGTTAACCAATCACGCCGGCGTGTTGTTTGATATCCGTATTGAACGGAAGATTTCTGTTTTTTCCAAAGCAGCCATGGCGGAGCTGTTCCCGAATACAGACCTGACCGGACTGCATGTTGTTGGTTATGAAACGGCCAATACGCTCGAAAACACCGGTGCGGACTGGCATCGCGACAAAGGCGTGCTGGGCATCTGGATTCTGGGTATGTTTACTCCGTCGCCACAAACAACCATCATTGCACCGTTTACCAAAACGTATTCCGATAAGTTGCTGCTGACCGATACCTATTTCGGCAAAGTCCCTGCTGACCGCCTGAAAGTACTGGATCAGGCGGTAATCATGCGGGCGGACGGGAAACATCGTAGTAAAATAGGCCTGGCCGGACTGTCGGCGCGGCCGTTTGCGGGGAGTTATGATGCCGCAAAAGGTGTATTAACCATTGTGCAGTATGACCTGTCACCAACCGGCGATTACCTCAAATCGACCTGGGAGCAGCACAAAGACCCGTACGGCGGCGATGCCCTCAATGCTTATAACGACGGCCCCTTAGCCGATGGTAGCCAGTTGGGGCCATTCTATGAGCTGGAATCGAACTCATCGGTTAAAGCGCTGAAAAAAGGCGAACGGCTCACGCATCACCACCGAACGTTTCATTTTGAAGGTTCTGCCGAAAAACTGGCTCCGATTGCCAAAACCTTTTTGGGTGTCGATCTTTTGAAAGACTTGAACTGGTAAGCGCTAAGCCCTGTAAAAGCAAAAGCCGGAATCAGCAAGATGCTGATTCCGGCTTTTTTATGAGCCGAAAGAATCTTAGTATTCCCAGAGACCGTGCTCAACTTCCATCAGTTCGTACTCTGTCTGGTATGATTTCATCAGACCATCGCGGTCACCGAACATACCGATCAGGTCATTATCCTGCGGGTTTGATACTTTGGTGATACGGCCATAGAATAACCGGAGATCAAAAGCATCGGCCAGGTTTTTGTGCTGTGCCTGGTTCTGCGGGTTGTACCAGATAAATTTCTTAGGGTCGCTGCGGAACAGTTGGTCCAGGTCCTTGTATTTGAACGTGGCTACCGGAACCTCCAGACCTGCCTGGTTTTTGTCAGCCGGCAGATACAGCGTTACCGTCTGAATGTCGTAGAACAACCGTGAACGTTTCCGGTCGAAAATCCAGTCTTCTTTTACTTCCAGAATACTGAATTCACGCGCCAGATACTCGTTATCCGATGACATCGGCTTCGGCGCGGCAGCAGCCAGCGCGGCTGAATCAACAGCCGGCTTAGGCGGTTCTACCGGCTGAACCGGCTTAGCACCTTTTTTGCCTTTCGCGTTTTTAGCCGTGGCTTTTTTCTTCGGAGCTGGTGTACCCCAGCCATCGTCGGCCGGTTTAGCCTCTTTCTTCGGTGTTCCCCAGCCATCGTCCGCTACTTTCTTCGGATCTTCTTTCTTTGGCTTATCCCAGCCATCGTTGGCTCCTGCCGCAGCACCGTCTTCTTTAAAACCAGCCGCAATTTCTTCGGCAGACAGACCACCTGTGGCATTCGGCTGGACAAGACGCTGCTGGAATTTCTCCGGCGCCATCTTCGTTTTCACCGAGTCGTTTTCGTAAGGTACCAGTAAACCGGCTTTAACCGCCTCGATCAGGTACTTTGAAATTTCGTTATTCTTCGAGAACATCGACTGATTCTGCTTCTCCTTCAGGTCGATCCGACGCCAAAGGGTTTTCTTCATCATGATGTCGTTCTCGTTGATTGCCCGTACTGAAAGCGGGTTTGTACCATTACTGGCCTTCTCCTGCGCCACCGCACTACCTCCTGTCACCAGTAAGGCGGATACTACCGTTCCGGCAGCTACCGCTATCGTGTTGATTCGCAACATACGTTTCAATCCTTGATATTGTCTGACTTTCATTTTCACTATTACTAACGTGGAGTACGGGGTAATAGTATTTGATTTTTAGGATATTGAGCGAGTATTTTTCATACCCGCTCAACTATATTTTCAGGCTTAATACAGGCCGATTGACTGCATTGGACGACCCATCGATACATCGCTGATTTCACCACGGAAGTTCTTGCGCTGTACACCGTTTACTTCAATGATCAGACGGTCACCCGGCTGCGCCTCTGCACCGATCTCACCCAGCGAACCCTGTGGCCCATTAATTTCTACAGCTTTGACACGGCGTGTACCACGTGCCAGTGAAACAGTCAGACCAGTCACCCGATAATTCGCATCATCCGGCGAGTAATTTCTGAAGCTTTCATCAGCGATAGCGGCAACTCTTACGTTACGGGCGCTCGATGCCGGTAAGCCTTTTGCATTATCCGCTTTCTGACCACCCAGATAGTACTCGATTGTCGGTTTCGGTACACGGTTTACGCGGAATGGCTCGGAGCCTAACCGGTTGCCGGCGTTGTTAATGTTCAGCATTACGTTAGCCGCACTTGGCACAATCGTAATCTTGCCTTTCTGGCCCGATTCGATAACGGCCGCACCATCAGCAGTAAAGCTTGGATTCCAGAGTGCACCCAGCTGCGGGCTCTGCACACTTAGTTTGTTCGCGCAACCTAAATACAATGGAGGTAACGTACCGGTTTCGATCTGATACGAAGGCTTAGCGACAAAATACTCAGCCTGAAGCGGTACCGTTTTCATACCGGCCGGCGTGTTGTAACTGATCGAACCTGTCAGTACGCGGCGGGCAAGACCGTTCTTGTCGTATGCACCACCCTGTGCCGTAAACTCGATAATACCTTTACCGCCATCCATCCGTACCGGTGCACCGCTGAGGCTCATTCGTGGCGTAATACCTGATGACGAAGCCGCCAGGAACATTTCACCCTTGAACTTCGTACCGGCTACAACCACTTTCGATTCCATGCTCAGCATGGCTGAGATCTGGTCGAACTTAACGTCTTCGGCACCTACTTTCTGGGCCAGGGCGCTCAGTGTTTCACCTTCAATCCGGCGGATTTCAGCTTGTTTCTGGCTCAATACCGCCAAAGCAGCCGGGACCGGCGTCTGGGCAAAGTTCAGTTCAGCAAAATCTTTGGTACGCTGCTCCGGAGAACGGCTGGCGATCGGATCGTCTTTGCCGTCTGTAGCCAGTGACGGGTATTTCGTTGCCGAATATTTACCCATGTTCTGCAGATAGCCGTCCAGATTTTTCTGGAGCTGATAAGCCGAACCATTCCGGTTAAGACCCACCATGATCTGCGCTACTTTTTCTTCTTCGCTGGCGTTTTTGATATGACCGGTTTCGTCGAGGCCACCACCTGCTTCTTCAACGATCCGCTGTTTCAGCTGGTCAATTTCCCCGATGATCGCCGACGTAATCTGGCGAACATCACCGGCTTGTTTGAATACGGCAACGTCGTTCGGACGATTACCGGCTTTTTCAACGGCTGCCTGAATGCTCTTCAGCCGCTGGTCGTTTGCCTGGTTTACAGCCCCCGTTGACTGCTCAAGGCTATTATTGAGGACAATGAATTTTTCCAGAATGGCCGATGTGACCTGAAGGGCCAACAGCGCGGTCAAAACCAGATACATCATCCCGATCATCTTCTGACGGGGTGATTCTTTTGCACCTGCCATATACTATGGGTACTTTTCTTGGTGAAGTTTAGTGTTTTAACGATCAGCGTTTTAAAGCCGGAAGACTCCTGCCCTAAAACGCTGTCACTTAATACCTTGCTTTTATTTCTGTCCGCGCATAGCAGTCAACATGCTGCCATAAACGTTGTTGAGCGACGTCAGGTTACCGGTCAGTTTAGACAGCTCATTTTTGAACTGCTGCGTATCCCGGCTGGCATCAGCCATATTCTGCATCGCCGCAGACAGATTACCATAGAAAGCATTCATAGCTTTCAGGTGTTTGTTTGTGTCCTGTAATTCCAGTTCGTAAACGGCGTTCAGCGCGCCCATGCTTTGGGTTACTTTCTGGAACTGAGTGCGGTATTCTTTCGCGTCAGTTGTGGCATCTGCCATGGCGTTCATGGCCGTTATAGCGGTGCCATATGACTTGTTCATGTCAGAAATAGCCTGAGCCGCTGTTTTTACGTTACGGGCATAGTCGTTGGTAGCTTACCGTTGCATCGCTGATGTCACGCATTTTTGATACGCTGTCTGACAAAGTGCGGAAGCCGGTACCAAGCTTTTCGAATACGTCCGGCGTAATTTTCGCCTGAGCCAGCATCTGGTCCATGTTAGCAGTCAAACCATTCGCCTGCGGTGCCTGAGCAACAGCCTTACGGGCTTCGCCCTTGTAGTCTTTTGCCAGTTCAGGATAAACGCGCTCCCACTCGTAATCAGATGAAGCAACAGGGAACAGGAAACTTTGGAAAGCATACAAACCGAAGATAACGGCTTCGATAATCAGACCCGCTGTCAGAAGCCAGCTGAGCGATGTAATATGCTGAATTTTGGCCATGGCGCCTAATACTACGATTGCGGCTCCGGCACTGTAAATGGTTGGTACTAGACGATCCCAGAAAAAGTTAGTTTTTCCTGCTGCCATGATGAAAGGGAAACTGTTAAAATGGGTAATTGATTGATTGTATGAAAGGAAAAATCTTAAGGCTTATTTACGACTGCTTCCTCCACGACCACTGCCACCTCCGCTGCTCTTACTGCTCTTGCTGCTGGCGCTTGAACGTCCGCTGCTGCGTCCGCCTCCGCGCGCCGAAGCGGCACGACCTTCGAGGTTATCCATTACGCAACGGAACCCGATGTAAGAACGTTTTGCATCTTCGTATTCGTAATAACGTGTACCTGTTTCCAGATAGTACGCAATGTCCTTCCATGAACCGCCGCGAACTACTTTACGAGGCTCATCCGGATTCTGATTATCAGGGTTCATATCCCAGACAATAGCATTACTGTTATCAGCATAGGCATCACGGCACCACTCAGCTACGTTACCGGCCATGTTGTACAGGCCATATTCGTTGGCGTTGTAGGCATTCGCCGGTGCGGTGTATGGATACCCGTCGGCATCGAAGTTACCACGCTGTGGCTTGAAGTTAGCCAGATAGCAGCCTTTACCGTTTGCTACGTATGGGTTACCCCATGGATATTTGGCTCCGTTTTTACCACCACGGGCTGCCCATTCCCATTCAGCCTCTGATGGCAGGCGGAAACGTGGTGACTGAAACATGCCCTCTTTGGTACGGTAGTCGTTATAAAGCGAGGTACGCCAGTTACAGAAATGCTGTGCGGCTTTCCAGCTTACACCAACCACCGGATAGGTGTCAAATGCCGGGTGTGTATAGTAATACTCCAGCATCGGGTCACCGTTGTGATAGGTAAAGTCATTTTTCCAGACAGTAGTATCCGGATAAAACTTTGTCATAATCTCTTCTTCTCCCAGAACAGATACCGAATCAGCCAGTAGTGCATTGACATACTGACGATACTCATGGTTGGTGATCTCCGTATCATCCATGTAGAATGAACTGATGGTCACCCGGCGATTCATGTTGATTTGAGTAGCAGCAACATCTTCGTCAGCCTGACCCATAATAAACGAGCCAGATGGGATAAGAACCATTCCGTAAGGAGTTGTCTGCTTCCAGCCTTTCCGGCCTTTGTCAGCGGTTACTTCACCGTTATTAACCCCTACTTCGCCACTACCACCTTTGCCACCCCCAAACTTGGATTTGATAAAGCCGCAACTCTGCATCAGCAGAACCACTGCCGCGACCATTACCCCGCGAGTTGCGCGAATTGTCAACCAGTTGTACTTCATCTTTATTGGTACGTTAAATCCTTCTTGTGCAAGACCGAACTAAAAACGAAAATCAGTACGGTTATTGTATGCTCTACTTTTTTATTGCAATAATTCTGTGCAACGACCTGATTCCGGCTATTGTCAACCCCTGTCAGTCAGCCCAATCACCTCAAAAATACAACCCACACTGCAAACAGCCTAACAATAATTCTGCCAATTTGTTGATAATCCCGTTTTTTATATCCAAAACCTTCATTTAGTTCCTTTTTATACTGACTATGAAGTGTTTGGATCCTCAACGTACGAATAGCATTCCTGTTTCCCTTTCTGTTAATACCGGAACCGGGGTGTCCGTACAACCGGCCTTTTACGACCGTCCGGCGTTGGCAAATTGTAGCTCACCAGAATTTCGTGTGACCCCGGGCTCTTGCCTACATATGAGTTTGTGGTAAAATCGAAGGCATAGCCTAACCGCAATGACTTATTAGCCAGGAGATTTACCCCGATTGTACCCGAGAAGGCATCCCCCTGCCGGTAGGATACCCCAAGCCAGTAACGGGTATCGTATGTCAGCAGGATATTCCCGCTGATTGATGAGGCTTTAACGTTGGGCTGCGGATCAACCACATATTGGTATAAAATAGACGGCTGTACATCCAGATCGTAACCGATACCCAGCCGGTAACCGGCCGATAAATAAGCGGTTTTGCTCTGCGGAATGATTGAACGGCCGTTGTCAAGTGTAGCACTTGCATTGTTCAGGTGGACAACGCTCGCACCGATCCAGTAATCAATGGTGTTATAATATACGCCGGCTCCAATGTCGGGACGGGTTTCCATAAAACGGCCGGTTGGTAGCAGCGGATCTGTAGGGTCGGCAGCACGGAGCTTAGCATAATCTATACCACGGGCATACAGACCGGCCTGGGCGCCAATGGCCAGCGTACCCTGCTTCAGGTTAATCCGGTAGGCATACGATACTTCTGCTGCCTGGTTAATAAACGGCCCCAGCTTATCATTTAACAGGTAAACGCCTACTCCGCTTTTGATTTTGGTGAGCGGTGTATTGAAGGAAAGCAATTGGGTGCCGGGCGCGCCACCATCATTATAGGTTGACTGATAGCCAGCCCATTGCGTACGGTGTGTCAGCTGAAACCGGCTGACACCTTCCGAACCGGCAGCAGCCGGATTGTAGTACAACGGGTTAAACATGAATAAGCTGAACTGCGGATCATTCTGACCGTATGAAACATACGACACGCCAAGCAGTAAGCACGTAAAAACGTAAAGTATGCGCCCCATATTCGACTTTTAAGGGATTGAGTTCGGGTAATAATTAACGCAATTTAGAAATTCAGCCCACTTTTTATGCTTTACCTCCGCTGATCTACGCAAGTAATCTGATTTTCTGAGTGCTGTTAACTTCCGGTTTTGTTCGACTTATTTCTTAAACGCCAAATCTCTGAAATTATTGGCACAAAAAAAGAGGTCGAATCTCTAAAATCCGACCTCTTCCTTAACTCACTATCCCTACAGATTGTTGGCCTTTTTGATATATAACTCCAGCGCGCCGGTCATCGACGGTGCATTTGGCAACGGAGCCTCAATATCAAGGATTAAGCCGGCCTCTGTAATCGCCTTGGCTGTTGTCGGCCCGAAAGCCGCCATACGAATGTCGTTTTGTTTAAACTCCGGAAAGTTATTGAACAGCGAGGTAACGCCTGACGGGCTGAAAAAGGCAATGATATCGAATGACTGAATATCGACATCGGACAAATCCGTCGATACCGTCTCGTACATTACTGCTTCGGTCAGATGCAGCCCGCTGATATCCATAAACTCAGGAATATCGTTGTGCCGGATATTCGAGCACGGGAATAAAAACTTCTCTGTCTTGTGCTTTTTAATCAGATCAAAAAGCTCAACAGCCGTTTTAGTGCCTGAAAAAATCTTGCGCTTCCGGATGACGATATACTTCTGTAAATAATTTGCCGTCTGCTCAGAAATACAGAAATATTTCATGTCGGCCGGTACTTCGATACGGCCTTCCTGACAGATCCGGAAAAAATGATCGATCGCATTCCGGCTGGTGAAAATGATAGCCGTATGATCGAGGATGTTTATCTTTTGTCTACGGAAATCTTTATACGATACGCCTTGAATTTGAATAAACGGCCGGAAATCAATGGTGATGTTAAATTTACTGGCTAAGTCGAAGTAAGGAGATTTCTCGTCAGCGGGCCGTGACTGGGTTACCAGTACTTTGGAAACTTTTGTCAGCCGGCTTGCCGATGACTGCGTGCTTATTTCATTCATTGACAATACTTCTTTTGACGTTCAGAGTCGGATGCCGCAAAGGAAGTGCTCAAAGTGCAAAGCGCACCCCAATGAGCAAGGGCACTAATTCTACGATGCAAAGGTACGAAATTAAATAGAGACTTTTTACTGATGCTGCATTTGTAAATACAACGTATAGCAATACAAGGCGTCCGACATAGAATATTATAAACGGGATTTGCAGGTAAGCCCCTATCGACGCCGGGTCGTGTATGTTGAAAACCAACGCAGTAAGTAGTATTGCGATTGTGGGAAAGAAAATACAAGAAGCCTGAAGAATTTTAAAATAATGTAGATTCGTTATACTCTCCAGACGATATAAACTACCGATTGACTGCAGTGCAACGTATTTTCCCATCATCAATAAAAAGGCAATTCCGCTAACCAGGAAAAAATCAACGATCAGCGACGGCAGCTGGCGCCCCTGCAACATGAGGGTACGCGACGCAAACACGTCGATATCCAGATCCTGGACAAACATTATCAGAAACCCGATCACAAAACTAAGATTCAGCGTAAACGCGATGGTTGCCCGGTTCAGTTGCTTGTTGATCACAAACTGCTCGTCGCGCAGACGCAGGACAAATAAATCGTGCAGACTGAAGAAACTCAGAAAAGGACGGCGGAAGAATGTGAACAGGAAGGCATGCGTACCGAGCAGAAAAATCAGCGCCAGCCCAAAGAAATCGTCGTAGACCGTATGTGGCCGTGGCAATACGCTCAGGTTGTCGTCGCTCAGTACTACGGCCTTCTGACTGGCAGACTTCGGGTAACCGATAAAGGCCTGTTTGTTTTCAATTCCCGGAGGGCCGTAAAGTGTCAGAAAAATCTGTGGTTTCCGGTATACCCGGTACAGGCTGTCGATGCTCATCACCAGCCAGCTTCCCCCCGGCAGTTTTTGCTTCAGCGCTGCATCCAGAAATACATAACAGTCCTCCTCACTCCAGACCAGCAACTTATAGTTCCGGTTACTTTCCAGATCGATAAACGCACTCACCGAAGGCAATTCACTATGCTGCTCGACAATAAACGGGATATAGGCTTTGTTGGCTTCATCATAGACCTGCCAGTCATCCCGGATTGAGTGTACCGGATAATAGCGTCCGCCCGGCCCGGTCCCGTTGCGTGTATTACCA
>CBDFHU010000081.1:0-8140 GCA_965247375.1 Arsenicibacter sp. | reverse complement strand
CCAAACGCCCCAGCCAATCAGGGCCAGCGTGAACAAGCCAATAATCAGCTTGTTACGGATAGAAAATTTGATAATTGCGTTCAGCATAGCGGTTGGCTGTAAGCTATGGATTATTGGGGATGCGCCCAGACTGCTCACTATGCAGTTCCTGGTGCATAATCAGGCCGCCCAAACGACCTACATTAGCCATCAGGCCGAACGTGATGAGCGACGTCAGGAAGATGAGGACTGGTAGCCAGGTAAGTTGTTTAGCACGCTGCCAGATCAGGGCCAGCAGCGAAAGGCCACCGGTTAGGTACATGCCGATGTTGGCCCAATCGGCGGCTTGCTCGTGTTCATGCAACCGCTGCCTGTCGAGCGCGTTGATGGATTTTAAGTAGTGTTCGGCACTTTCGCCCGTCTGATTCGTGATGGCTGTGGCTATGCTTATCAGTACAAAGAGGCCATAGCCGAGCTTGATCACGGTTTCATTCCGTCGAAACAGGCCATAGCCCAGTACGAGGGTAGCCATCAGACCACCGATAATAGGGAGATGATTCACCAGCAGATGCCAGTGGGCGCCATTGAGTGTCATAGGAGTAATATTGAATTGGTTACACAGGATATTGCAGGCTCTGAAAGCCTGTGCGGGTACGTTCACAGCAAGATCAAAAGCCGCAAAACGCTAACCGGTTTAGCCCATTCGGCGCTCACGAACGTAGCGCAGGATTAAGCGTTAGCTAAATCGCTTTCTTAGTGGCAGACCAGTACAGAAATTGAGAATGGACCCTGTAAGCGTACACATCCACGACGGAATCGTAAGGACGCACTACGGCCAGGGGCGGCAGGAGACTACCGTCGGGGGGGATTAATTAGCGCGAAAACCGCGAGAAAGGAGTACAGGTCTGCCTTCCGGAAGAATACCGATATGGAGGGGATCAGGACCTGAGTTGATTCGGGAACAGCCAGACGCAGGGCAGTTGTCGTGTAAACCGGCACTGAGTGACCGTTTGAGGGCAGATTCTGGTGACTGTGATTGGGGTGTTTCTGGTGCTCAGAGTCTGCCCCATAATGCATTTTCAGAAAATCAGTAAAGGACAGTTTGATGTCAGTTTTCCGATGCTGCTGATAGTGCTGCACCAGATCGCCCCAGTGGGCCGACTGGTCAATGCCAAAGCCGGGGAGTAAACTGCCTCCCAGCATCCAGCACGCCAACACAAACGCAACAACCGATTTCATGATTCTCTACAATGTTACAAGATTAACAACCTGGGCAAGGCATAGTTTCTGATCTGTCACCTTTTACCTTAATTTAGAAATAATCCAATGCAAACCTGCAATTCAATGAGAATCATCCGGGTTTATCCGATCATCTAAAATTTACGACTGTACCCTACCCGAAAGACTTGTGTCTCGTAATAATCGGTGCTGACATAACGGAACCCTTCGCCTTGCACCTGTCGACGAATCCGCAAGGTGTTTGCTATGTCGGTGGCGTTTAAGAACCATTCGCCTTTGCCGCCCTGCACAGTTTTTTTCACCCCGCCGTCGATGGAAAAACGGGAATCGATCCGGCCCTGGGGCACCAAGTCAGGCGCTAAGTAGATGGCCGTCAGTTGAGCCTCCACCTGCTTACCTAACCGAAATAGTCCGTTGACTTTGGCGTTGCCCGACAGCAGTTGTTGCCGCCCGGCGGAGAACGTGTTGCGAACGGGATACAGGTTGGTAACCGTAAAGGCGTCGATGGTGGTCTGGTAGCCGTTGAGGTTCACATTGACGGTGGCCCAGCCAGTCAGCTTCTGCGAGAAGGCCACCTCCAGCCCCGTGTTTCGGCTGTTGCCCGCGTTCTGGAAAATGTTGTAGATCAACGTGCTGCCGGGGGCAATACTGGCAATCCGGGTGATGGTTGCCTGCATCTCCTTGTGATAAGCCGCCGAGTACAGATAGCCCGAGTCCCAGCTTGTCTTATACCCCAGCTCGAACGACGTGGTGAACTGTGGGCGCAGTGCCGGGTTTCCAACTTTTATGATTTCAGCATCGTCGTACTTGGGAAAAATGCGGATGTCCACTTCATTGGGCCGATCCACCCGGCGATTGTAGAACAACGAAAAGCGGTTATTGTCATTTACTTTATAGGTCAGCCTGACGTTGGGAAACGGCTGGGCGTAGTGGTATCCATCGCTTTTATACGTATTGTGGTTTGGGTTGACGCGGTATTGCAGATCCACATACTCATAGCGCAGTCCCGCTTCGATTTCTACGCGTTTGCTCTCGAACACATAACTGCCGTATAGAGCCGGAATCACCTCGCTGTAGGTAGCCCAGCCACCGGCGTTGGTATCGAGCGGGGAGTTCAAGCCTGGGAAAAACTGCATATTGGTGGGAATGTAGCGTCGGCGCAGTTTGGCCCCGGCTTCGACGCGTCCGTAGCGCAGCGGCTGCACGTAATCGACGGTCAAATCGCCCACGTGTTCGTCCGACAGCAACTTGAATGAATCGGTACCGGTGAAACTGGGCAGGATGTTGGTGAAAAAGTACTTCTCATCTTCGCGGTGAAAGGTGTAGTTTAGCCCCACATTGAGGAGCCGTCCCGGTTGGCTGAACTTGTGTTGCCAGCCCGCTGAGGCCGTTATGGTGGTCTTCAATTCATCTTCCAGAAACTGCCACAACCGCAGCCGCTCCGACAGATCACCGGTAAAGAATGGTTCGTCGCCCCGGTCAATGATTTTCTCGCTGCTGAATAGCCCCGATACCGAAATTGTGTTGTTGGCATTCGCGTACCAGTCAAGGCCTGCTTTGCCAGTGATGACGTTAGTATTGCGATTGCGTTTAGTTTGTTGACGGATGACTTGCCCCGTGTCGTAGTATCGCTCGGCAAACTCATTTTTATTCAGCGTATGAGTATAGAGGTTATCGCCCTGCAAAAACAGATTGACTTTGCTCTTCCGATAATTCAACGAAATCGACGGGTTCAGCTTGGGGGTGGCCTGGTACTGCGAACGGATGGTGGGATAGTTCGGGGCTTTTATCCATAAGGCACCCACGCCTACGGCCATGCCTACTTTGCCGTTGAAGCCCTCTTTTTTCTCCTTTTTGTAGATGATATTAATGATACCCGCGTTGCCGTTGGCATCATAACGGGCCGACGGATTGTTGATGATCTCTATTTTCTCAATAGCCGAGGCCGGAATATTCGCCAGCCCCGACTGCCCCCCGAAGCCAGTCAGGGCGGTTTGTTTGCCATCGAGCAGCACCATGACGCGGTCGTTACCCCGGAGCAAAACCTTTCCGTCCCCATCGACGGTCACGCCGGGGAGGTTTTTCATCGATTCAAGCACCGAGCCGCCCGCCTGACTGATGTTGTCGGCTACGCTAAAGGTTTTTTTGTCCATCGTGCCGGCAATGGCTTCCTGCTGGGCCGTTACGACTACTTCCCCTAATTGTGCCACGTCTTCAGTCAGTTCCAGCGTACCGACGTTTAAAAATTCACTCAGTTGCCCCACCCGAACCGCCTGGACATGGGGCCGGTAGCCGACATAAGTTACCCGGAGCAGATAATCGCCCGGCCTAACGCCTGCCATTGAGAACAGACCAGCCTCATTCGTTATCCCTCCGGTTACGAAGGCACTATCCGCTGGCATCAGCAGGGTGACGTTCACATACGGCAGGGGCGCTTTTTGGCCCGTTTCTTTTATCGTTCCTGACAGCGTAACGGCGTTGGTTTGGGCCATAACGGCTCCGGCAGAGAATATCAAGATGGCAAGAAAGAAAGCAAATTTCATTGAGCCGTTTTTAGGAGTAAATGCTCAAAGCTATCCGATAAATCTATAGCAATTCTGAAGCTGGGAATAGGCCTTATTTATTTGGATACCTGCTCATACACCAAATAGATTAACTAATTAATAGTGAGTGGTTTTACTAAAGAATTGTCGAACAAACTGACGCTAAATAGATGCTCGATGTGGACCAGCACATCCAGAAATTCCCACTCATTCAGCCCCAAATCCTGTCGTAAGCGATGGGTTGTCTCGACGGAAGGCTGTGGAACGGTATAGTGTTTTGTTAAATAATGGCGGATTTGAGCTTCAACGACTTGCATAGTCAAATGGGTGATATGGACGAGGTGGTTAAGGTGGCCAAGCAGGGAGAAACATCACGTTTAAAAACCAATAGGTTTAATGAATCCGTGACCGTTGCCTGTGCTATATTATTTTTTCGCCGACAATGCTGCCGGTTGCCGTTCTTTGTCCGTCACCCGTCGGAATCGTAGGCTCCGTCCGAGTACGGGTAGTTTCCAGTAGCCCCGAACGATGAGTTGGTCGGGGGCGGTTAACCGAACAGAAGCATTAAACGTATGGCCTGAGTTGGGATCATAGATCTTACCGCCACTCCATTCGCCCCCGTCCTGATACGTTAGTTGTTCCACGATATTCATGCCGAGCCAGGGCCGGTTGCGAAGGGCCGGGTTAGGGTTTTCTGTATCGCGGTGTGCGGCCATCGGCGGATCATCATTTTCACACAGAAACCAGACTAATCGCCCGTTGAACTGGCCATTATGGGCGTATATCTCCACGCGCAGGTCATTGTCGGCTGACTGCCAGAGACCCAAAATCTGATTTTCGCCGGGCGGGCGGGTAAAGCTGGCAAGCACTGTCAAGCCGATCAAAAGCAGCGGAATTGTTGCTATTCTCATCGTATGAAATCCGATTAAAATTGAAGTTTGAGACCCGTGTAGATGCCAAATCGGGTAATTCTGGACTGATCGGCACCATCTAAGTAGTTGAGCCTCCAGATAGCGTCGATGGAAAACAGATTCAGGATATTTTCGACTCCTACGCCCGCTTCCGCGTAGGGCGTCGAGCTGGTCGTGCGGAAGGTGTTGATTTTATTGAAGTCCCGGTTGGTTCCGCTCAGACTTCCCCAGAACAGATTGGCCGTCAGCCGTTCGCGCAGCCCAAGCTTGTTGAGGAGCGGAATCCGGTCCAGAATCAGACCTCCCAGCGAGTAGCGGGTCAACAGACTCACGTAGCGGTCGGCAGCAAACTCATACGGACTCATTCCGTAAAAGGCGTACTTGTCGGCGACGTAATTGGGGTTACCACGCGGGATTTGCAGGAGCAGCAGGGGAACGGTGCCAAGAACAACCCCGCCCGTTAGGTTATAATACAGTGAACCCTTAAATGGAGCGGGCATTTCCTGTGACAAACTGGTACTAAGCTTCCAGTAATCGAAATATGTATTGCGGTAAAGCGGCAGCCCGGCCGCCACGTGAAATTGCCAGACCGGCAACTGCGTATAAAGCCGAAGTTTATCGTAGTTCAGAATGATGGTTCGCTCATTCCGGGCGTACCGGAACGTTGCTCCTACCTCTGAATTGTAAAGCGTGGTGAGCAAGGCTACTGACGAGTCGGCTACGTTGACGATTTCATCCGAGGGCGCGTAGCTGAACTGAAACGTGGGGGTCATTGACCCATAACTGTAGTAGCTCTTCACCGACCACAGGGGACTGAGGTCGCGCTCGTGCGAAAACCGAATTTGTTGCAGAAAATTCTGATACACCGGAATGGGCTTGCGCAACGCCAGCGTAAACAGATTGTCATTGTCTAATACGTCGTCATTGGCCGTCAATGCATCGTAGTCATTCTTTAGCGTCAGTTCATACTTCTGATAAGGACTTCGATTCGGCACATACTTGATACCTATCGTTTCCTTAAACCGACGGTCGCGGGTGCCGTAGGCCACGTACCCCCATAAGCACCAGCGCGGGTCGAAACCCTCCATGGTCCAGAAGCCTGACCGAAGCCGTAGCCCTTCGGTCAGGTTGGAACTGAGCAGTGAGCTGTAGGGCCCAAACCGGACTTTGTTCCGAACGTCCCAATACCCACTGGTGATAAAGGCTGCCATCCGGGTGGTATTGCGGAACTGCCGATTATGTTTGAGCGAATCAACTGCCTGGTAGATGGCCCGTTCGCGGATGGTGAGTGGATTTAGGCGGTAGGCGTCCGTGAACGTAGCAGAGGTTGGCATCGCCTGTTCGGCCAGCGCGAAGTTAGTAGACGTAATGCCCTCGGGATTGATCTTGTAATTGCCATACACGCTCGTACTCCGAATACTGACGGTACGGCTGGTTGAGTCGATGCGCGTCGGCAGGCCCAACAGGCCAAGTCCATTCTCAAACCCGTAGCGCAGCTCGTTTTTTGTCATCACCCAGACGGTTCCTCGTTCGGTCTCGTCAATAGGTAGGTACGCCTGTCGAATGGCCAGCGAGCGGATAAAATTCAGATTTGCCCCGGCATTGGTGTGCATATCGACTTCCCGAATAGCGTAAGAACCATCGTCGATAAGCATACTACCGACAAAACCATTCTCGGTGCTGCTCCGGGGCCGGAACGTTAGTCTGTATCGGTACTGCCCCCCTTCGATCAGCGTATCGGGTTTATCAAAGGCATACACTGTCAGCCCGATGTCGGACACGGGACCAACGAACGAGGTTTTTAGGATGGCGACAATGCCATCATACGGGTTGATAGGTACGTTGAAGCGGTCAAGCCGGGGGCCAATTTCATCGGTTTGAAGGCCCAGTTTCTGCTCAGAAACTAAATAAGCCGCATCATTTTGCGGTGACCGCGTATGGTACTCTTTCCGGTACTGTTCACGAAAGAATATCGGTAATGATGTGCGGGCCGACGTATCGTTCTGGTACTGCTGATACGCTTTCAGCATGGTAGTGAGCAGCTTCCGCTTCTGGTTGGCCGACAGGTTTTCTATGTCCACCTCAGTGCGGAGGTAGTTGTTGCGCGTCCAGCGGGTGAGCCGCTGCGGGTCGTTGGTACGTTTGTTGGCAATGACCTTTTTCATCAACGCTTTCCCCGGATCGCGGTAGCCCGTTACCACGACTTCATCCAATTGCCCCGTTACGGCACGCATCTGAACGGTCAGCGGTTCGGTGGGTGGGGCGGTTATGGGCAGCGTCGCAGATTCGTATCCTACTTCCGAGAGCAGCAACGTATCGGGCAGTTGCCTGACGATTAATGAGAGTATCCCGTTTTCCTCAGCGGTGTTGCCATTCCGCCCGCGTTTAAGATAACCGCTGACAAAAGGTACAGGTTTTCCGGTTCCAGCTTCGGTAATGCGCACCGTTAGCGTGGCCGACAGCGTTGGGGGTGGTTTGTGAACAGGCCACCTTTGCTATTGAACACAAAGCCAATAACAACCCCAGACGGAATGTTCTCATGCGTCGAATTGGCGTTGGGGTGAGTTTGATTGAACTGAGGCTGGTTTCGGTATAAGGGGATTGGCATGGCCTTCGTCGGGTATTCCCTGAAACGGTTGTGCCAGCAGGTGCCCGAACGACACGCCATCGAGCGGCTCATTCACCGTATCGAGACCGAATACTATTTCGCTTGTTTTCATTTGGCGAAACGTGCCGAAAAGCCGGTCCCAGATACTCAGTACATCACCGTAATTGCTGTCGGTGTAGGGCTGGCTTCGGTGGTGGTGTACATGGTGTACATTCGGCGTTACCAGTACCCAGCTCAGCACCTGGTCAAATTGCTCCGGCAGCCGTAGATGGGCATGAGCTGCCACGTTCGAGACAATCTGTACAAACTGACGAGCCATGAGCGCCCAGAACGTAATGCCGCTGACGAACACCCAAACCAGCAGGAACGCAAGCCGGATGGCCGTCTCGCCGGGATGTTCGCGTAAGACCGTCGATACGTCGAGGGCTGGATCGGCGTGGTGTACGGCGTGGAATCGCCACAGGTAGCTGTACCGATGCATCAGTACGTGATACACGTATTCCAGCAGATCGAGCAGTAGGAACGACAGCGCGAAACCGAGCAGCGGATGTCCATCTACCGGCAAGAGCCGCACCAGCCCCCAGTGATGATGGGCTGTCCAGTTGAGGGTATTGAGCAGCGAATAGCCCAGAAAAAGCTGCACGATGGCACCGAAAAAAACAAAGGTCGCGTTGGTCAGCGCGTGTTGCCGGCGACGGGTATTGGTGAAGGGCGAGCGGGGGTTTTCTAACCACCAGAATAGGGTGACGGATACCGTCAGGAGCAACGCCCGGTGTAGATCGGGTACGTTAGAAAAATAGTGGATTAGCGACTGCATGTGCTTGCGGCTATGTCTTCGCAAAGCTGGAAGACGATTCTGT
>CBDFHU010000080.1:0-17419 GCA_965247375.1 Arsenicibacter sp. | reverse complement strand
CTTATTAACCTGCTGAAAGGTATTGTGCTGATTGGTGGTTGTCTGCTGGTGTTGCCGGAACAGTTAGGCCTTACCGGCGTCTGGCTCTCCCGCTCACTGGCCGAAATTGGTACACTGGTATTCGTAGGGGGCTATACGCTTTATCAACGGAAACAGTATTTTTCAGAAACCGCCCTGGCGCGGGTAAAGTCCCTACTCCACCGGCACATACGGTTTGCCGATCACCAGTTTATCGCCCGACAGGTCGGCTTCGAACAGGTGTGGGACACGAACCGTACGCCCGTTGACGCTCTTGTGACTGTGCACTGACATCAGCAGTTTCCCGCCGAAGGTGCGGAACAGCATGCCATGCCCGAAATTCGGCGGGGTGATTGGTTCCGGCTCCTGCACCCAGGGACCGTCCAGCATCCCGCTTTTGGAGTAAGCCACGCCCTGTGTGTAGCTGTCGTAAATCCAGCTCGTCCAGATCATACCCAGCCGGCCGGTTCCGGTGTTGAACAGGTACGGGCCATCGGTCACCTTGTTAGGTTTGTCCTTGCCGGCCCCGTCTTTTTCGCGGCTCCACGGCGAGTCACTGGCCCGGAACAGGACCTTGCCCTTCCCGACGGAGCCGCTCAGGTCAGGTTTGAGCTCAATCTTTTCGATGGTCCCGTTCAGGTTCTGCAGCCATTCGTAGCAATAGATCATATACGGTTTCCCGTCCTTATCGACCCAGAACGTACCGTCCAGCGTCGGCATATCCGCAGGCAGGTACGTGGCCTCCTGCATCGGCACATATGGCCCGTCGGGTTTGTCGCTGAACAAAACATGGCTGGCCCGCCGCTCGATTTCGCGCCCCTGAACGGTGTCGATTTTTACAGCGCGGTTGGTAAACGTAGCAAAGTAATAATACTTGTTTTTGTAGGCATGGAGCTCAGCCGCCCAAATCATCGGATTGGGGCCCATCCACGAGGCAGGGTTGGTTTGGGTTACTTTATAGGGCCCGTCCCAGCGCTTCAGGTCTTTACTTTTCCAGAGCATGCCGCCGGTACCGGTCATGTAGTAGGTATTGGTCGGCCGGTCGGCCAGAATAGCCGGATCACTCAGCACAATCGAGTCGAGGGGCACATTAGTCCGGACGGGCCGCATCTGCGCCTGTCCAGTCAAGGCCCACAGCAGGCCGCCTAGAACCAGTAACCAATTGTTTTTCATAGATCATTTTGCGGTCAGCTATGTAGAACGGAATGCCCTTCCGTTCACGTCTATAAGGCAGATGGGTGGGGGTTTTACCGGCGGGGGGGGCAAAGCTGTACCGAATGGTGCTTTTTATCGTCTTAAACAATACATATCTTTAGTCCTTCATTTTTTATATACACGATCCATTCATGTTATCTACACGTTTACACATTCTTGCAGGGCAAATTTCCTTTATTAACCTTCTGTTGCTAATCAGCACCTTTACCTTTGCCCAGACCATCCGTTATGTAACGCCTGGCGGTACAAACACCAATCCGGCCATTGCTGTTAGCTGGGCCACATCAACCACTGACCTGCAAGGGGCAATTAATGCCAGTCAGGCCGGCGATCAGGTCTGGGTTGCGGGCGGCACCTATAAGCCCGGCGGTAATACCAATACTAATCGTTCGATCAGCTTTTCAATGAAAAATGACGTGGCGATTTACGGCGGTTTTACGGGCAACGAAACCACGCTCAGCCAGCGGCCTGCACCTAACCCGGTAAACGGCCAACCCAGCAGCAGTACGCTGAGCGGGGAAATTGGGGATCTGAGTAATGCAACTGATAATAGCTACCACGTTATCAGTAATCCAGCTGGTTTGACGACAACGGCAGTGCTGGACGGGTTTGTGGTTACAGGGGGCAATGGTGTAGGCAATTTTCCCAATAATTCAGGGGGAGGGGTTTATAATTATGCTGCCGGTAATGGTAGCTTTTGTAGCCCAACCTTTCTCAATTGTTCGTTTATCAAGAATATTTCTGCTTTTGCAGGTGGTGCTATTTACAATGATGGCAATAATGCTGGCCATTGTAGCCCCATTCTGACAAACTGCTTCTTTACCAGTAATTCTGCTTCTGTGGGAGGAGCAATGTATACCAGAGGAGCGGATAATGGTATTAGTAACTCTACACTGACAAACTGCGTCTTCAAAGATAACGCAGCAGCTAGCCAAGGAGGAGCCATATTTAATAGAGCCAGTACTGGTGGTACTAATAATTATGTACTTACTAATTGTACCTTTCAAAGCAATTATGCTGTAAATTCCGGCGGAGCGGTGTATAACACTGTGGAATCTTCGGGGATAAGCAATCCTGTTTTGGGAAGTTGCTCTTTTCAAAACAATGCCACTTCTTCAGTAGGCGGAGCAATATGTAACAATACCTATTACAGCAATAGCCGCCCGATACTTACTAATTGTGCTTTCCTGAATAACTCAGGCCAAAATGGAGGTGCTATATATAACCAAAGCGAATCGGGTAATAATAATTCAATTTTAACGAATTGCTCTTTCGAAAGTAATTCAGCTCAATCCGGTGGAGGTATTTACAACTGGGGGAGAACCGGAAACTGCTATAATCTATTCATTAATTGTTCCTTACACAACAATACTGCGGTTTCATCAGGGGGAGGAGCAATATTTAGTGTAGGCTCTGCTAATAGTACTGTCTATTCTGAATTAGCTAATAGTATTTTATTTGGCAATGGAGGTGAACAAACATTTGTAAATCTTTCTGCCACTGTAAAAGCCACCTATTCTCTTTTTGAGCCGACAGCTCATTCTAATGTTCGAGGGGTAAATGTCACCGGTCCCGGCAATCTCACCAACATCACCACCTCACCCTTCGCGTCTACTACCAGTGTCGCTTTAGCGGTATGCTCTCCTGCTTTAAACGCCGGTAACCCCGCCAGTTTAACTGTTTCTTCCGGACCATACTCAGAAACCTCGTTACCTGCCACCGACCAGTTAAATAATCAACGAATTTTCGGAAACCGGGTGGATATGGGAGCTATAGAATATCAACAGCCGTTACCATTCCAACCATCCCGACTATATGTAAAAGCTGATGCAAGTGGTAATAACACCGGTCTGGATTGGCAGAATGCATTCAATGATTTACAAAGTGCCCTTACTTACCCCTGTTCCGGTAGTTTATCCGAAATTTGGGTTGCATCAGGTATTTATAAGCCTGGTGGTAATACTAATACCGACCGCGCTATCAGCTTCTCAATGAAGAACGGTGTAGCTATTTATGGTGGTTTTGTAGGCAACGAGACAATCTTAAATCAGCGTCCTGTCCCTAACCCGGTAAACGGCCAGCCCAGTAGCAGTACGCTGAGCGGGGAGATCGGGGATCCTAACAGTACCACGGATAACAGTTATCATGTAATCAGTAATCCAGCGGGATTGACGACAACAGCAATCCTGGATGGATTTGTCATCACGGGAGGATACACTGAACAAACAACATCAACAGTATTCGGCAATTCCCGTGGCGGAGGGGTATATAACGCCGGGAATAATTCATCTCCCTGTAACCCAAAATTCATAAGTTGTCTTTTTAATAATAACCAAGCCTTTTTTTGGCGGGGCAATGTATAACAGTCTTGCCAGTCCGCTTTTATACAATTGTGCTTTTTCGAATAATAAAGCATCTTATGGAGGCGCTATTGTTAACGTTGGCACCTGTAACCCTCAGGCAATAAACTGCGGATTTCTGAATAACACTGCTGCCAATACCGGTGGTGCTATGTTTAATGCAGCCGCAGGGGGATGGTGTAGACCATCATTACTCAATTGTTCATTTCAAAGTAACCTTGCTCCAACAGGTAGTGTAATGTACAATAGTGTAGACGTAACTGGAGACTGCATAACTTCTTTAACTAACTGCATAGTATTTAACAATAATGGTAGCGACGATATAAAAAAACTCTTTTGCCAAATTCATAGCTACCTACTCCCTTTTCGAACCCTCTGCCGTATCCAACATTGCTGGTTTAGACCTCTCCGGCCCCGGCAACCTCACCAACATCACCGTTTCTCCCTTTGCTTCAACTACCAGCGTGGTCCTGGCTCCTAACTCACCAGCTATCAATGCAGGCGATCCAAGTACCTCGTCGGCAACGGTTGGCATAACCGATCTGGCAGGCAATCCGCGATTTGTAAGCCGCATTGACATGGGAGCTATGGAGTTTCAGGGCATTCTGGAGATGTATACTCTCAAAAACGGTAACTGGAATGACCCGTCAGTCTGGTCTCTCAGCAGAGTGCCGCAGCCGGGAGAACGTGTACGCCTCAGGCATACGGTTACCATCCCCGCCGGATTTACGGCCTCAGGCTTGATTCTCAGCTATGATCCGGAAGGGAGACTAACCTATGAAACAGCGGGCAGGCTGCAATTGGGCAATTAGCAGGACAGGCAATAAAAACAAGAGACGCAAAATCTTGCGTCTCTACGATTAATGTCGGGATGGCGGGATTCGAACCCACGACCCCTTGCACCCCATACAAGTACACTACCTGGCTGTGCTACATCCCGATTTATTGGATTGCAAAAGTAAAACGCTGTCCGTAAAAATGAAAAAAGGATGACGGTTTTCTTTGGCTATTTCCGGGCAATCCATTTCGTAGAGACGCAATATGTTGCGTCTCAGCACTGCCAGATCAAAGAGATAGGTGCAAAAACCTGCAATAAAAAAAGAGACGCAAAATGTTGCGTCTCTACACAGTCCGGTCAATACCATTGATTCAATGCAACACTAAAAAAAAAGAGACGCAAAATTTTGCGTCTCTACAGTACGATATTATTTCCGCTCAGCAATTTCGGGTACCGAACGCGTCGGGTCAAGGGCGCGGTTGATGCGCACCAGCACGTCTTCTAAATGGTACCGGCTCATTTTGTCCGTCTGCGCCGGTAAGGCGGTACGGATATCGCTCTGCAACTGTACCAGATAAGCGCGCGTGACCGACATAATGTCTGACTTCTGCACGTCGGTATACGGACCGGAGTTAAACCGGAAACCAGGCCCCGAGAAGCTCGACGGCCGGACAGCGGCCGGTGGATTGGTCAGCATTCCGATCAGTTTCTCGGCATACGCCTTCTGCAGGTTCCGGCGGTAGGTGTCGATTGGCTTTTTCGCGGCCAGTTCGCTCCAGATACCACCCTGCACGTCGGTAAAGAACTCGTCCAATCCATACGACTCGGTACGGCTGCTGTTCTCAATCAGACGGCTCAGGCGGCCAACGTCGAACAACGAGTTCAGCGTACCTTCCTGCAAGGTACGAATGAAGTCAACACCCTGATCCGGCCGCACCAGCGGCATGATCTTCGCATCCAGCAGCCACGTCGGCGTGTCGAACAACTGCTTGTTCAGGAACGTCATCGCATCCTTCTGCAGGTTTTTCGGGGTTGGTTCGTAAACGATACCAGCCTGATCAAATGTTTTCGGCGTTTCGTAAATGCCGCCTACATACTTCGTTACGTGACCCATGTACCGGCGGAACTGACCGGTAATTTCGCCGTACATTTCCTGTAGCTTGTCAAAATCTTCGGCGTCTTCCCGGGTCCACTGCGGCAGATTCGGCAGAATGCGCTTCAGGTTTTTGATACCGTAGTCGCTCGCTACCATAGCATTATCGCCAAGGTCTTCACTCTGTGAACGCGGGTCCATCGGGTTGACCTCCGTACCGAACCAGTACTTCGGATCGCTTTCGTGGCTCTTCACCCACTTGTTCAGAACCACCTTGTCTTCTTCCGGCGTTTTGGTTTCGTAAATCGGCTTGTAGCCCCATTCGATAGCCCACATGTCGTAGGTGCCGATGCGCGGGAACAGGTCGGTAATGCCGTCTTCGGGTTGTGCTACGTAGTTAAAACGAGCATAGTCCATGATCGACGGCGTATGGCCAAACTGTTTGATATACGCCTTATCACGCAGTTTTTCAACCGGCGTGGCGTGGCTCGAACCAAAGTTATGACGCAGGCCAAGCGTGTGACCAACTTCGTGCGACGACACAAAACGCACCAGCTGTGCCATCAGCTCATCGTCGAACTTAGGCTTGCGGGCACGGGCATCTACGGCAGCGCCCTGTACCATGTACCACTTCCGGAGCAGGTTCATTACGTTGTGGTACCAGCCGATGTGGCTTTCCAGAATCTCACCCGTGCGCGGGTCGTGTACGTTGGGGCCATAGGCGTTTTCGATGTCTGACGCGAAATACCGGATGACCGAATACCGGGCGTCTTCAAGGCTCATGGTCGTGTCTTTATCATCCCAGTCCTTCGCCATGATGGCATTTTTCCAGCCCGCTTTTTCGAAAGCTACCTGCCAGTCGTTAACGCCTTGTTTCAGCGCATTCCGCCATTTCACCGGCGTAGCCGGATCAATGTAATACACAATCGGCTTAGCCGGTTCAATTAGCTGACCGCGCTTCTGGCGATCGGCATCCGCCACTGATTTTGGCTCTAACCGCCAGCGAACGGCGAATGTCTCCTGCTCCGTCCGTTGCGACGCATCATCATACACCGTATAGCCGTTGGCAAAGAATCCCACGCGGCTGTCGAAATACCGTTTCCGCATCGCCTTTTTCGGCAGCAGAATCATGGACGTGTTGATTTCCATGGTCACGGCTCCTGCCACCGACGCAGCCGGGAGCTGTGTGCTTGGTGAAGGACCGGGAGCGGCCGGGGCTGTGCTGGCGTTAAACGTTTTCACCACCCGGATTTCGGTGTTGATCGGATACGACCGGATACGCTGGATAAACGAACGGTCGGTAGCCGGAGCCATCAGGCGGTAACGGGTTTTGGTCTGCGGGTCCAGGGATACCACCTGATTTTCAGACTTAAAGAAATCGGTCACCTCAATGACTACCGACGTATCTTTCCGGATTGATTTCAGGTCAAACGCGGCCGCAATCGGCTCGACATTTGAATTTTTAACAGCCCGGTAGATCGGCTGTAACGTATCCGCGCCCACGTTCTGGTAGCTGACCACACGCAGGAACAGCTTTTTTTCCGGACCACGCTCCCAGCGCAGTACCTGACGATTGGCCAGTTCGCCGCCGTAGCCGGCTCCCGTCGGCGCTTTCGCAATCCGGGTAATGGCCATAAACTCCCGACCGATCAATGAGTCAGGAATTTCGAAGAAATACTTCTCGTCTACTTTGTGCGTAATGAATGCGCCCCGGCTTGTTTGTGCCGTTGCGGGGATCACATCTTTGTAGGGCTTAGGTCCGCTGCTTTCTTTTTTAGCAGCTGCGGCCGTTGCAGAAGCAGGAGCGGCCGGCGAGGCGGTTGTTGACGATGGAGTACCTGGTTGTTGGGCAAAGGCAACAGACGTTGTCATGCATAAACCACCCAACAGACCAAATAATGGTAACGTGTTTCGCATAAATATAGGTAAAAACAGCTCTAAATATACGCATTCTCAGTGAATAGTATTCCACCACAGGTTACAAAAAAATGAGCGCCGGATACACTAAGTATCTGGCGCTCATAAAGGAGTTGATTTGCTTCTCCCTTGCGGGTAAGCCGGCCGTTTTACTCGCGTTCGTTGCGGCCGCTGCCCTGACGGGCCGGGGTTGGTCCCTGACCGTTCTGCTGGCGCTGCTGCTGCATCGGGTTCGGGCCCTGCGGACCAAAACGGCCCTGCTGCTGCTTGAACAGCTGCAGACGCGTTGGCTTCGCCATCGGCGGGAACGAGTTATTCGAATCGTCAATGTCCGCAATCTCCTGGAACGGGTCGAGCGTCCACTGTTTCACTTTTTTATTGGTCGCAATCACTTTCGATACCTGTACATCGTTGAAGCGCCAGATTTCGGCAGGGAAACGGGGCAACCGAATCCGTGCCGTCTTCGAACTCCATCCGGATGATTACCGGCATCGGCAGACCGCCTTTGTTCTTCAGCTTCAGCGTGTAGAAATTCTGCTGGCTTTCGGCCAGTTTGCGCTCGCTTTCGGTCAGTGTCGCCAGATAATCCTGGTACTTCTTGCGGTCGGCCTCCGTTACTTTGTACGGATCGTAGTTGTTGTAAAAGTCGCGCATGGTCGAATCCTGTGCAACGACTGTTTCATTGCGGGTAGCGGCGTCACGCTGTTTGCTGATGGTTTTGCTGCGACGTTCGGCTTCGGCACGGGCTTCGGCTTTCACCACTTCAGGGTTCTGGCTGCTGGTCTGGAACCATTCCACTTCAACCAGATCCTGGTCTACCGGTTCCACACCGTAGAACCAGCCTTTCCAGAACCAGTCAAGGTCTACGCCCGAGGCATCTTCCAGTGTCCGGAAGAAATCAGCCGGTTCCGGGCTCTTGAACGCCCAGCGGCGGGCATACTCCTTAAATGCGTAGTCGAACAGTTCGCGGCCCATTACGGTCTCGCGCAGGATGTTCAATGCCGTTGCCGGTTTGGCGTAGGCGTTTGGTCCGAGGCCGATTACATTGTCCGAAGAAGTCATGATCGGCGACAGCGCTGCCTTGTCCGATTTCATATAATCCACGATGTCGCGCGGCTCACCACGGCGTGCCGGATAGTTGTAGTCCCACTCTTTTTCGGCCAGATACTGGCAGAATGTGTTCAGGCCTTCGTCCATCCAGGTCCACTGCCGTTCGTCAGAGTTAACGATCATCGGGAAGAAGTTGTGGCCTACTTCGTGGATAATCACCCCGATCATGCCATATTTGGTCTGCTCCGAATAGGTACCATCCGGCTCCGGACGGCCGCCGTTAAACGAAATCATCGGATATTCCATACCGCCGCCGGCCGTGGCATGGCATGAAATCGCTACCGGATACGGATATTCGATTGTACGCTTACCATACGAACGCAGGGTGTGTTCAACGGCACGCGTTGAGTATTTCTCCCAAAGCGGGTTGCCTTCTTTTGAATAGAACGACATGCTCCAGATTTTCCGGCCGTTGCCGTATACGTCTGTCTGCATGGCATCCCAGATAAATTTCCGCGATGACGCAAACGCGAAGTCACGAACGTTATCCGCCTTGTAAATCCAGGTCTTCTTGCCGGTTGGTTTTGCTTTTTCGGCCGCCTCTGCTTCGGCCTGAGTCACAATGATTACCGGCTCTTTGGCCGTAGATGCTTTCTGCAAACGGCTCATCTGGGTAGCGCTCAGTACCTGCTTATAGTTCTGGCACTCACCGGTTGCACCGACAATGTGGTCGTTTGGCACCGTGATGGCTACTTTATAGTTACCAAAGATCAGCGTAAACTCGCCCTGACCAAGGAATTGTTTGTTCTGCCAGCCATTCACATCGTTGTAAGCACACAACCGCGGGAACCAGTGGGCAATAAAGTAGTTGTAGTTACCATCTTTTGCGAAATACTCCATGCCACTACGGCCGTAGTATTCTGTCACAAAGTAGTTCCAGTCGATGCTGAATGATACCTTCTGACCGGACGCCAGCGGTGCCGGCAGCTCGATCCGCATCATAGTCTGGTTGATGGTATATTTCAGCGGCTTGCCGGTGATGTCTTTTACCGCCGTAATGTTGTAGCCGTATTTATCGCTTGCTCCCTGCTGACTCCGCTCCCGAACCGAGTTCAGGTTCTGTAACTGCGAAAACGTCATGCCATTCTGTGGTACGCTGCCCGTCCGGGTAAGGCTCGCTGTTGAGCCTTTCGAAAACAGGTTCTGATCCAGCTGCAGCCAGACATAAGGCAGCACATCCGGCGAATAATTGTGATAGGTCACCACTTCTGAACCGATGATCTTCTGATTGGCATCATCCAGTTCTACCTTGATGTCATAATCCGCACGGTTCTGGTAATAATCCTTACCGGGAGACCCTGCTGCCGTCCGATACGTGTTCGGTGTCGGCAATACCGGCCCCAACTGCTCAAAGCGGTTGTTGGCGTTGTAGCTCGGCTGGTTTGGCTGCTGTGCATAGACGCCCCACGCTAAACAGCCAGCCCAGATGGTTAACAAGAGTTTCTTCATGTTGGGTTGTAATTGTTAGATTGTGTTGATTAGGTAATTCGGCGGAGTCAGAATCAGATCAGAAAGGGGCATTTATTAGCAAAAGATCAGGAATTGCCCGAAGACAATTCCTGACCATGAGGGTTAATCTCTCGGACCGGTACCTTGCCGGGCAGGCGTACCCTGACCGTTCTGCTGGCGCTGCTGCTGCATCGGGTTCGGGCCCTGCGCACCAAAACGGCCTTGCTGCTGCTTGAACAGCTGCAGACGCGTCGGTCTCGCCATCGGCGGGAACGAGTTATTATCCGTATCAATATCGGCGATTTCCATGAACGGGTCGAGCGTCCACTGTTTCACTTTTTTGTTCGTCGAAATTACCTTCGAAATCTGCACATCGTTGAAGCGCCAGATTTCGGCAGGGAAACGGGCAACCGAATCCGTACCGTCTTCGAACTCCATCCGGATGATTACCGGCATTGGCAGACCGCCTTTGTTCTTCAGCTTCAGCGTGTAGAAATTCTGCTGGCTTTCGGCCAGTTTGCGCTCGCTTTCGGTCAGCGTCGCCAGATAATCCTGGTACTTCTTGCGGTCGGCCTCCGTTACTTTGTACGGATCGTAGCTGTTGTAAAAGTCGCGCATGGTCGAATCCTGTGCGACAACTGTTCCTGTACGGGCAGCGGCGTCGCGCTGCTTGCTGATGGTGTTGTTACGACGCTCGGCTTCGGCACGGGCCTCGGCTTTCACCACCTCAGGATTCTGGCTGCTGGTCTGGAACCATTCCACTTCAACCAGATCCTGGTCAACCGGCTCAACGCCGTAGAACCAGCCTTTCCAGAACCAGTCAAGGTCTACGCCCGAGGCGTCTTCCATCGTCCGGAAGAAATCGGCCGGTGTCGGGCTCTTGAACATCCAGCGGCGTGAGTACTCTTTAAACGCATAGTCGAACAGTTCGCGGCCCATTACGGTCTCGCGCAGGATGTTCAGGCCGGTCCCCGGTTTGGTATAGGCATTCGGCCCAAACTGCATGATGTTGTCGGAGCTGCTCATGATCGGCACCTGCACTTTGGCATCCGTTTTCATGTATGGCACGATGCTTTGCGGCGAAATGCCGGTAGCCGGGAAATCAGGGTCCCACTCCAGACACGCCAGCCCTTCCAGGAAGGTATTGAGGCCTTCGTCCATCCATGACCACTGCCGTTCGTCGGAGTTGACGATCATCGGGAAGAAGTTGTGGCCCACTTCGTGGATAACTACCGAAATCAAAAAGTTCTTCGTTCCCTGTGAGTACGTGCCATCCGCTTCCGGACGCGCGCCGTTGAATGACATCATCGGATATTCCATACCACCTACCGGACCGTGCACCGAATACGCCACCGGATACGGATAGGCAAATGTGCGGGCCGAGTACGATTTCAGGGTATGCGCTACCAGACGGGTTGAGTACTGTCCCCAAAGCGGATTGGCTTCTTTCGGATACAGCGACATGGCCCATACGCGCTTGCCTTCTACCGTCGGGTACATGGCATCCCAGATAAATTTCCGCGAAGCGGCAAACGCAAAGTCACGGACGTTATCCGCTTTATAAATCCAGGTTTTCTTACCGGTTGCCTTGCTTTTCTCAGCCGCCGTAGCTTCTTCCTGCGTAACAATCAGCGTCGGGTTCTTGTCGTTTCCTTTGGCTTGTTCCAGTCGCTTCATCTGAGCCGGTGTCAGTACCTGTGCTGCATTCTGAAGCTCACCGCTGGCGCCCACAACATGGTCGGCCGGAGCGGTAATGGCTACTTTGTAGTTACCGAAGATCAGGGTAAACTCACCCTGGCCCAGAAACTGCTTGTTCTGCCAGCCGCTCACATCGTCATAGGCACACATACGCGGGAACCACTGCGCCATTTCGTAGATGTAGTTGCCATCTTGCGGGAAAAACTCATATCCCGAACGGGCACCCGTTGACCGGGCGTCCACGATATTGAAGTTCCAGTCAACTGAAAAAACAACCGATTGTCCCGGCGCTACCGGTGCCGGCAGGTCAATCCGCATCATGGTTTCGTTGATGGTAAATTTCAGCGGCTTACCCGCCTTATCGCGGACGGACGTGATTTTATAGCCATAATCCTTCTGAGCAGCCGTCTGACTGGCCGTCGCCTGGGCAAATGAGATACCCCGTTCGGCGTTTACGCTGCCGGTGCGGGTAATATTGCCCGTCGAATTAGGCTTGAAGAGGTTTTGATCCAGCTGCATCCACAGATATCGCAGTTCATCGCCCGAACGGTTGAAATAGGTAATTGTTTCCGTAGCCGACAAGTGCTGTTTCTGATCATCGAGCTCAGCTTTGATGTCGTAATCGGCGCGCTGCTGGAAGTAATCGCGGCCGGGGGCACCGGAAGCCGTCCGGAAGGTATTCGGCGTCGGTAAAACGGGGCCCAACTGTTCGAAACGCGTATTGGCATTATACGTGGAGGCGGGGGTCTGCGCCTGTAATGACAGCGAAAACGCTGTCAGCCCAAGAAGCCAGAAGACTTTCTTCGTCATTTTAGTGAGTTAATGAATTTTTCTCCCAACAAAGTTACGAAGAAGTTAAAGAAAATATGGTGTGGTAATGTAAGTTACAGCTTGTTGCGTATGTTTATACAGTCCTGTTATTGGTTTCACCATTTTTCGTATCCGGAATACGGTGCAGAACAGACGCACAGAGCAGTTACCCTGAAGCACCGGCTTGCCAAATTATGCACACTCTGCTAGCTTTAACGACTAGTTAGCCACCCACATAATTATGATCTTCCGATTATCAGTATTTTTTTACCTGCTTATTACAGGCAACTTGCTGCAGGCCCAGTCCATCAGGATTGCTGCCATAACAGACTCGCTCCGCAACTACTTACCGGAAAAAGGAGATCCGGAGAAACTACACTGGCGTATTGGTGAGCTACGGACCGCTCAGGCGAAAAGAGATACCCTGGCAATAGGAGAAGCCTGCTATCTGCTGGGCAAGTTTTACCAGGGCACCGGCGACCGGCTGACGGCGCGTTTCTGGTTTTTACAGTCACTCCGCATCCGTGAAACGCGTCCGCCATCCGAAGATTTAGTTAAGCTTTACATTCAGCTGTCCGGTAACTATTCGTCCAGTTCCATGTCAGAAGAAAGCATGCAGTATATTCTGAAAGCCATGAATACGGCGCGGAAGGTGCGTACTGCCGACTCAACCAGTGCGCTGAAAAGGGCCTATCTGATGATGGCCGGTATCCATGCCGCTGCCTGTCCGCCGCCGCCGGTCAAAGACAGCGTTTACAGGGATTACCAGACCATGAATCAAACCGACTTTACAAATCCGGACATTCTGGTACGCTGGCCCTGGCTTTCGTGCGACAGTGCTACCTATTACCGCCGATTAGCGGAACAGAAACTTCGGATCATAAACGAAACAGATCCCGCCAAGAGTGATTTTTTCATCAGGACGGGCCTGACTACCCCACAATTTATCCGGTATTATGAGACCATGTTGAAGCGGTATCCGTACTTAAAGAAAACAGTATCCGGTGTCACAAATCAGGCTGCTCTTGCTCACTGTTATCTCAGCATAAATAATACCAGCCGTGCTAAAATTCTGCTGGATGATGCCCGTAAACAGTATAACAAGTATCAGTTCAATGCCCCTGCCTTGCTTCAGCTCCTTTACAGCAGTTATGTTGTTTATTATCGTCGGACCGGTGATTATCAACAAGCCTTTTATTACCAGAAACTAGCCTATGAATATCTGCTTAATAAGCTGAAAGAAGACCGCACTGCGGCCATTGCCCGATTAGGAATCGTATATGAGACAGAAAAAAAAGATGCACAAATCAAAAGCCAGCAACAATTGCTTGAAGCTACAAACCGTGCGCTGGCAGCAGAAAAAGACCTGAAAACCAGCCTGCTTATTGGTTTATCCGTAGCCCTGCTCTTTGTAGCGGTATTCTGGTTCCTATACCGCAAAAACCGGCAGATCAGCCGGCAGAATGCAGAACTGGTAAAAGAACAAAGTCACCGCGTACGCAATAACCTACAGGTAATCTCTAATCTACTGACCTTACAGGCCGCCCGGCTTACTGACGAAACTGCCCTGAAAGCGGTGTCTGAAAGCCAGCTCCGGATTCAATCCATTCAGCTACTCCACAAACGACTGTATCTTCAGCCCGAACACACCGTAGATGCCGACTTATCAGTATACATCCCTGAAGTAGTCGGGCATATCCTGGCAACCTATGGCTTCAGAACGCTGTCACCGGCCTATACGATCAATGCCAGCTGGCTATCTGCCGACCAGACCCTGCCACTGGGCATCATCCTGACTGAAGTAACTACCAATGCCTGCAAGTATGCGTTCGACGGGCATCCGGCGCCGGCACTGGCTATAGATGTTAATGAGAAGGGCAATACCATGCAGGTAACCGTCCGGGACAATGGTCCTGGCTTTACGGGTAATCCGCTTTCTTCCAGTTCCTACGGGTTTCGGCTGATTGACGTACAGGTCAGGCAGTTAGCGGGCCAATACCAGTTTAATCAGGATAAGGGCACGGTGTTTACGATGAATTTCCCCCTTCATGAGCAGCAGGCATAAGGCATGTACCGGCCAGACGGCCTTAATTTGTTCCGGCAACCAGCTCATTATTCAGGATTAGCGAAATCGCCATACCGGCAACAATCCCCGAAATAATCAGCCGCCAGTCGTGTTTTTTAACCGGTAACCGCTCAACGGCCACATAGGTAATGCTTAACACAATCGCTACAATGACCAGCTGTCCCAGCTCCAGACCGATATTAAAGGCTAGCAAGGGCTGAACAATATCGGCTTCCGTTCCCAGAAGACTGCGCAGGTAACTGGAAAAGCCCATCCCGTGAATGAGCCCGAAGAGCAGCGCCAGTGCATAGCGTAAGCTATCGCGCTGGGACGCACGGGTGGCAAACGGACTGCGGCGGTCCTGATAAAAAAAGTTCGATACGGCCGTGATCAGAATCGTAATGGGTATCAGCAGCTCAATAATTTTTGTATCATAATTAATGAGTTTGAGCGTTGCCAGCGCCAGCGTAATAGAGTGCCCGATGGTAAAGGCCGTCACCAGGATAAGTACCTGCTTCCATTGCCGTAGTGTATAAATGGCACACAGCGCAATAACAAACAGAATATGGTCGTAGCCGCCCGGATCGGTAATGTGATCAAAGCCCAGACCGAGATAGATAAAAAAATCAGACATGTATGCAGGGGTATTTTATAGTCTTTGATTGAATAGTTGTCAACGTTACCGGTCAATTTCGCCCATGACGATATCCAGTGAGCCCAGAATCGCAATCAGATCAGCAATCATTGTTCCCCTGGAAATCTCACTGATCACGGACAGGTTATGGAATGAGCAGGCCCGGCACTTGCACCGCACCGGCACATCGGAGCGCCCGTCTGTCCGGAAAAAGAACCCCAGTTCTCCCTTTGAGCTTTCTCCGCGAACGTAAATGTCCATCGCTTTCGGACGGATTTTTTTCGGCAGGATGGCATGCGGGTCAAAGTCGCGGGTTCGTTTGTGGTCAGTGGTCAGCCGGTCGAGGCATTGCTCCACAATCCGGAGCGACTCCCAGCATTCCTGCACCCGTACGTAGTTACGGTCCCAGCAGTCACCTGTCGTCCCCGCCTGCCCCGTCCCGACCGGAATATCAAAGTCGAGTTCGGGATAAACCGAATAGCCGTCGACGCGGCGCAGGTCATACCGCAGCCCCGATCCGCGCAGTACCGGTCCCGTACACCCGTAGTTGATTGCCACCGGCAGCGGCAGGATCCCTACATTGGCCGTCCGTTTAACAAAAATCTCGTTTTCGATAACGAGCTGTTGCAGTTCTCTGAGTTTTGGCTTCAGGTAATTGACAAATTCGCGGCAGCGCTCTTCGAAGCCTACGGGTAAATCATAAAACAAGCCACCCACCCAGATATAATTATAGAGCATCCGGGCACCGCTTACCCACTCAAACAGCCGGAGCAGGTGCTCACGGTCGCGGACCAGCCACAGAAACGGCGTATAGGCACCGATATCGAGGGCGTAAGTCCCGATGGCAATAAAGTGGGAGCCGATCCGGTTGAGTTCGGCCATCAGCACACGGATGTATTCGATCCGGAGCGGAATATCTCCCTGAATCCCCAGCATTTTTTCCACACCCATCGCCCAGATGTGTTCCCCGTTCATGGCAGCCAGATAGTCCAGCCGGTCGACAAACGGAATGGTCTGGTTAAACGGCAACGACTGGGCATGTGCCTCAAAACAGCGGTGGAGATAACCGATATGCGGAACGGCATCGACAATAATTTCGCCGTCCGTTACGACTTCGAGCCGCAGCACACCGTGGGTAGACGGGTGTTGCGGGCCCATGTTCAGAATCATCTGCCCTTCCGACAAGCGTGCGGCATCATACGCATTCGGTTCAGATGCCCACAAGTGACTGGGCGCATATTCGTATTCAATCGTTGTTTGTGTTGCCATACGCGTTCAATCCGACAAAGGTAATGCCTGAGGCGCAAGAATGACGAGTTAACCCCGTAAGTTATACGCAGATGCAGGCATGCTGGCTATAAGGCGCTTACGCTCATGACATTTTCTGAAAACTTTTTGGGATAGTCTGTCTTTTTGCTTATCTTTGCGCTCCTATCGGGAAAATGACGTACAGAAATGGCAAAGAAAGGCAATAGAGTACAGGTAATTCTGGAATGCACAGAGCAAAAAGACAGCGGTGTACCTGGTATCTCACGGTATATTACCACGAAAAACCGCAAAAATACGCCGGCTCGTATCGAGCGTAAGAAATATAACCCATTCTTGAAGCGGGTAACATTACACAAAGAAATTAAATAAGTTGTCATAGTGGCAAGTGGTTTGTAAACGGTATTCTGATTACCAGCCACTCCCACTGCATCTAACCAAGTCGAACAATGGCAAAGAAAGTAGTTGCAACCCTGAAGACGAAGGACAACGGTAAGGCTTTTGCTAAAATCATCAAGGCCGTTAAGTCGCCTAAGACAGGCGCTTATACCTTCAAAGAAGAAATGGTTCCGGTTGACGACGTACAGAACGCGCTGAAAAGCTAGTTCTTAATCAACCTGTACGCACATGAAAGTCCCCCGAAGGGACTTTTTTTATTGTATTTTTGTTGAACATTGCAGCAGTAAACAGGCCACCGCCCTGCTGCAAGTCAACCAAAAGCTGCTACACATTAACCTCGGACTGAACAATGGCACTATTCGGTTTCTTCTCGAAAGAAAAAAAAGAATCGCTCGACAAAGGGCTGGAGAAATCAAAGGACAGTTTTTTCTCCAAACTTGGCCGTGCGGTTGTCGGTAAGTCAAAAGTAGACGATGAAGTTCTGGACGAGCTGGAAGAAATATTGATCACGTCGGACGTTGGCATCGAAACCACCGTGAAGATTATCCGCCGGATCGAAGAACGCGTTGCCCGCGACAAATACCTGGGCACCGACGAGCTCGACCGG
>CBDFHU010000079.1:0-114722 GCA_965247375.1 Arsenicibacter sp. | reverse complement strand
TCCGAAACCAATCAGCAGACCAAGGATTCCCCCCGAGATACCGATAAAAACTGCCTGTAACAGGAAAATTGCCACAATATCCTTTCCGTCGAAACCGGTGGCTTTCAGAATCGCAATGTCCTTGATTTTGTTCATTACGGTCATGTTCATGATATTGTAAATCCCGAAACCGGCGACGACCAGCAGCGTAAAGGAAACGACAAAGGTCATGACATTCCGGATGTTTTCGCCGGCCAGAATCGCCTGATTGGCCGTTGCCCAATCTTCGGTATGGTAGCCGTACGTGGCATACAGTCGCTTCCCGAACGGAAGGGCCTGCAACGGGTCGTTCATCTTAATGTGAATATCGGTAATGTAGCCGGGATCCTTCTGAAGCATTTCCTGTACGGTCGACAGGTTGGCGTAACTTTTAATGTTATCGACCGTACCAATGCCAAAGCTGAACGTCCCGACCACCCGCAGAATCCGGTTGGTACCCAGCGGTGTCGTCACACTTACCTTATCGCCGACCCGTACGTTCAGCTTGCGGGCGAGGGTACCTCCCATAATCAGCCCGTCGGGATTGCTCTGCAACGTCCGCAGACTGCCTGACTTCAGCCGCGCGTTGAGGTTATACAACCGGTTTTCGCGATCAATATCCACGCCGGCGACGGTGCCCGATATCTGGATCGGGCCGTTATTAAAGAACACCTGGGTCGATAACTGGGGGGATACGCCCAGCACACCGGCTTCTTTCTCAATCCGTCCGGCAATGGTAATGCCGTTTTTGAGCCGGGACAGCTCATCCTTCGGCTTCTGGTGATAGACCACATTAAACCCGCCCGGGTTGATTTCGTCAATCAGGCCGGGCCGCTGGGTGTTCACTTCGTTATACATCCGGACGTGCGGACTTGCGTCAAGCGCCGAATCTTCGAGAAACTGATTCACCCCCTGCATAAACGAAATCATCGTGATGAACATGGCAATCCCGAACGTAACGCCCAGCATCGCCACTAGTGTCTGTCGTTTTTGGCCAGCAAATGCGTCTTCGCAATCTCCGCCGCAATGTGTAGGTTCATGTGTTTTTAAAGAGCGAATGGTGAATGAGTGAAAGAGTGTGTTGCCAGCACAAAAACATGAAAGAATATGATGCATGGGCAAGGTGACTACAGTAGTCACTGAACATAGTAATTTTCCAGCCTATTAGCGCCACGGCGGTTCGCTCTTTCACTCTTTCATTCTTTCACAATTATTCTTGTCTCCTTCGTCAATCCTCCTTTTACCTCGACAAGGTCAAAGTTTTCGGCGCCTTTCCGGAAACGCACCTTTTTTTGCTCCTTGCCTGCTTCAATCCAGACACTGTCGTTACCGAAGACATAGGATTTCGGGATGGTCAGCACCCGGCGGTTGCGGCTGATAATGATGTTGGCTTCCAGCGTCAGGCCGTAATAAGAGCGGGGCGTTCGCCGGTAAACTCCGCATCCACGCGAAACGACTGATCGGCCCGGTTCAGCTTCGGATAGATTTTACTGATCCGCGCCTTGAAGAGCTTATCGGGATAGACATCGGTTTTGATCATCACCTCCTGCCCTGCCCGGATCCGGCTGAAATCGCTTTCATCGACAGCCAGTTGCGCATACAGATTGTCGCCGCTCCCGACCAGCGCCAGCGGATCGCCGGGCCGGACAACTTCGCCGGGGTCTTTGTAGACTTCATACACCTTACCACTCACAAAACTCTGTACCCGTGTGTTGCGGCCTGCCTCCTGCGAGGCCACCAGCTGACTCCGGCTGTTTTCGACATCAACCTTCAGCTGGTTGCGGGTGCGCTGCAAGGTATTCAGCTGTGCCCGCAGGTTATTTTTCGACACGGTATAGTTCAGTTCCGAGCGTTCGGCTTCGGCCCGCGAGGTAGCATTCTGCGCATACAGATCACGGAAACGGACATAGTTTACCGAATCGTTCTGTAGCCGTGTCCGTGCATTCCGCACCTGCGCCTCCAGCTCCGCCAGCACCGGTGAGTCAGTCTGTAAATTGGCCTGTGACTGCCGCAGGACACTCGAAGCGGCCTGCTGACGGGCTGTTGCCGACGCGTTTTCGAGCGTAAACAGCAGCTGGCCCTTATACACTGAATCACCCTCGCTGATGAGCCGCTGCTCAATGATACCCTGTGCATCAGCCGTAACGGTATACTCCGCGCGGGGCAGTACCGAGCCCGAGGCATAAACCGCCTCGGTTAAATCCTGATACGTCGGCGACGTACTCTCCGGCCCTTTTTTGCAGGAAACCGCAACGAGCGTAAGTACCGACAGCAGAAGGGTGGTTGTGCCGGCCGGTCGTAAGCCGCCGGTCAGACGTTTACTTTCCATGACGAATCTGTAGAATGGTCTGATTGATAAATAACGGTTGAGACGTTGTTGAGGTAACGGTTCTGCGCCGTCAGCGCATCGTTGAAGACATTGAGGTATTGGTCATACGCAAACAGTCCGGAACGGTATTTTACGAGGGCAATCTGCACATTTTGCTGACTGAGTTCATAGTTCTGCCGGTTCAGGTCAAGGGATCGCACCGCCTGCCGGTAGGTATGCTGTACATCGGTCTGGTCAAGATCCTGTTTGATATGCTCATAAGCCAGTTCAGCTTCCGCCAGCTTAAGACGCATCCGGGCGCGGCCGATGTTGCTGTCGCGCAACCCGCCCGAATACAGCGGTAAATTAAACTGGAGCCCCGCTACCCCGACCGCATACCAGGGCTGGTTCAGGTCAAAAAAATCGAATTGCTTGCGCTGTGCCTGTTCGGCAAACCGTCCGTAGGCCGACAGTGTCGGCCACCGCAGGGCTTTTTCGCGGTCGAGTTGTAACCGGTAAAATGTCAGCTGTGATTCTTTAAGCACAACCTGAGGCCGCTTCTGCTCCATACCAGCCCCGGGAACCGCAGGGGTCGCCAACGGTTGCAGCAAGCTTTCGGTTAAAGTCAGACTATCCGAAACGGTGAGTCCCAGCAATACCTTGAGCTGATTCAGGTTGCGGGCAAACGCCAGTTCGTTTTGTTGCAGCACATCGGCCGTCGTGAGCTGTACTGAGCGGATGCGGTTGTATTCGAGCGGTTCAATAAGGCCTTTGTCCAGCCGGTCGCGGGCTATCTGCACCAGCGTATCCGCGCCGGACAGGTTCCGGCCTGTAATCTGAATGGCCGCGCGGGCCAGCAGCGTGGCATGATACACCCGTACGGTCTGGGTAGACACCTCATCCTGCAATACCAGATTCTGGTCGTCCAGAATTTTCAGGTTCTGATCCGTAATGGCCAGGTCAACGCGGGTCGGCCGGTTCAGGAGTGGCATCGTTACCTCGGCCGTCGGGGTAAAGACATACGGCACTCCAAACTGTATTTTCTGAAACTCTCCCGGCTTTCCGCCTAAAAACTCAGCAGGCAACAGTTGCGTCGGCAACGCATAGTTATAATCAAAGTTAGCATATACCCGCGCCTGTGGCAGCCGCGCAGCACGGGCAACCTCTTTTTGCCGGTCCTGTATCTGCCGGTTTTGCAGGGCATTCCGTACGTCCGGATTCCGGTTCCGGGCCAGCTCAAGCGCTTCCTGCACCGAAGCGACAATGGTCTGTCCCTGTGCGGATAAGCTACACAGCAAGCAAAATGTCAGTAATCGAACCATCTTTCGTCAGTAGCTGATTGAATGGCTCAAAACAACAAGGCATTGCGCACTTCCCTGCTGACGAATCTCATAAAGCCGACAAAAAACAGTCTGAAACCGACGTGACTCCGCTTAAAGTTTTTAATGGCTACTGTACACCGGGCTGCTTATAGGGCAGTACCATGTGAAAAGACGACCCTTCGCCCTCAACCGATTCAGCATGAATTTCGCCCTGATGATTCATGACAATCCGGTGGCAGAGCGCCAGTCCGATACCGGTTCCTTCGTATTGCTGTTTGCCGTGCAGCCGCTGAAAGAGCCCGAAAATCTGTTGTGCGTAGGCCGGATTAAAGCCAATGCCGTTATCGGTTACCGAAATCCGGCAGTGTTCATTCCCCTGGAACAAAAGCGGATACTCTGCCTGTTCGGTCGCCGTGAGCTTTACCATATGGATTTGTACCAGAGGCGGTACCGACGGTTTTGAGAATTTCAGGGCATTGCCGATGAGATTGTAAAATAACTGGTACATCTGTAACGGAACACCTTCGACTAAGCCCAGCGCTACGGACTCAATCACCGCCTGTTTCTGGCTGATTAACAGCTCCAGATCTTTCTGAACGTCGCGGATCACCTGATCAAGGTCTACCTGTGCATACGTACCGGGCTGCAACTGACTCGTCCGCGAAAATTCAAGGATATTCCGGATCAGCAAGGACATACGGCTGGCCGACGACTGCATCCGGCCGAGCATCTGCAACCCGCGGGCATCCAGCGAACTACCGAACTCTTCTTCCAGAATGCTGCCGAACGCCTGTACTTTCCGGAGGGGTTCCTGCAAATCGTGTGAGGCAATGTAGGCAAACCGCTCCAGTTCCTGATTGGTTTGCTGTAACGACGCGTTAAGCTTCCGCAGCTCTTTGGTCCGCAAATCAACCTGTCGTTCCAGTTCGTACTCCGTCATTTTCCGGACAGTAATATCCTGTGCCGTTCCGCGCAGCAGCACCGGCTCCCCGTCTGCATTGAGCGTTACCTTGCCCTGAGCGCTGATAATCCGCTTCTGGCCGGTAATCAGATTCCGGATCGTGTATTCTTCCTCGTATTTACCGTCAAGGCCGATCCGGAATGCCCGCGCGGCCGATTTAATCAGCCGCGCCCGGTCCAGTTCATCTACCGCCTGTTCAATTAACGCCAGGGGAGCAAGGTTTCCGGGCAGACCATACCAGCCTACCATCCGGTCTGAGAAATACAGCGTATTCGTTTTGGCATCCATCCACCACGTTCCCAGTTCAGCCAGTTCAATGGCCCCGCGCAACACCTCTTCGGCCTCGGCAATTTTCTGCCGTGCGCGTACACGGCTCGTAATATCCATGGCCATTACCAGAATGGCATATACCCGCCCCTGCTCGTCGGGTAACGGCTGATAGGTCACATTCACGTAGCGTATCTGCCCTTTACCATCCTGCACCTGTTCGAGTTTCTGCTCGTCAATATGAATCACATCGCCCGTGGTATAGGCTTTGTCCAGCATCGTGAACAGATCCTGATGGGTATCCATCGGCAATTGGCTGCTCAGCTTTTGGCCGATCACATCGTCTGGCAACTGCCACATTGCCAGCAGTTTTTCGTTAGCCGATTCCACCACAAACGCCTCGCCCCGTAACAAGCCGATGGCTACCGGGGCCTGTGCAATCATGTCACGAAACCGGCGTTCACTTTCCAGAATACTCCGCTGAGCGGCCTTTTCCGGCCGCAGATCCCGCACCACCGATGCCCTGCCGATTGGTTTTTTCGTAACAGGATCGGTGATAAGCAGCATCGTTCCATGGACAGGGATTGCTTCGCCGGTTTTAAAATGGCGGTACAACACCTCACCCGACCAGCGGTTATGTTCGAGCAGGCTCGGAGCAATCTGCGGAATGACGCGGTCAATCTCCTCCGGTATCAGATAGTCAATATTCGGGCGTTTGGCCTCCTCCATACTATCAAGACCGACCATCCGCTGTCCGGCCGCGTTCAGGTACGTTACACGGCCATTCCAGTCTGCCAGCACGATAAAATCCGAACTATTCTCGACCAGAAACAGCAGTTTCTGCTGCTCTTCGCTTTGCTTTTTCTCCTCGGTGATGTCGCGCAGAATTGAGAAAATACTGTCGAGTTCGCCGGTATAGGTATAAATCAGGGTAACATGGTGATTGATCCAGATCTGTTCCCCGTTTTTACGGATGTACCGGCTATCAATGGTAAATGACCCGGCTTTCTGTCCGATTTTTTCCCTGAACAAGGCATTTTTCCGCGCAGCGTCCTCGGGGTGGTTCAGGTCGGCGTAACTACCTTCATATAGTTCTTCGGGAGTATAGCCCGTCATCCGGCAATAGCCTTTATTGACCAGCAGAAATTTGCCCTGCGGGTCACCGATCACCACGCCCACATCGGCATGGTCGAACGCAGTCTGGAACCGTTCCTCCACCTGCTTGAGGGCCGCTTCCTTACGTTTTTCCTCCGTAATGTCGGCGGACATACCCGTAAAATAATGGGCCTGACCGGCGGCATTAAAATAGGCCCTGCCAATCAGCCGGATCCAGCGCATTTTACGGTCAACGGGACTTGTCAGCCGGAATTCGATTACGGCGGGTTTATTCAGACTTGACCGGGGCGTCCGGGCCATGGCATCATAAATCGGTGCCTGATCGTCGGGATGGATCCAGGCCAGCATCTCCGTTAGTTTAGGTGAGCGGTCGGGCCAGTGATAAATGGCCTGGCAGCGTTCGTCAAGTTCCATGCGGTCTTCCAGCGCATAGACGCTCCATACCCCCATTCCCGACGCCTCAATCGCCATATTGGCCCGCCGGATGCTGTTGTCCCGATCCTGTTGCAGACGCAGGTGATCGGTCATGTCCTGCATGGCGCCCACCATCCGGACCGGCTTGCCGCCCCGCCGGATCACATAGCCCCGGTCATGAATATACGCATACGATCCGTCTGCTTTCCGGAAGCGATATTCATCATTCCATTGGGTTTCCCCCGGCTTATGGCTTTTTTGAGGCTGGCAACAACCTGTTTTTTGTCATCCGGATGAATGTAATCAGACCAGGAGTCCAGCAGCTTAGGCGATTCATAGTCGGCGTACCCCAGCAACGTATGATAGGCTTCATTCCAGAAGATAATATCCTGCTCAAGGTCCCAGTCCCAAATTACATCATGGGAGGCCTTCGTCAGCAGGTCAAAGCGCTCATTAGCAATGGTTAAGTCGTCAATAAAACGTTGAGGTACAGTACTATCCATAATACGTCGGGTAAGGGCCTAAAAATAAGCAACCGGCGGCTCATTTCTCACCATCGGGGAAGAATTTGATTTAACATGCCCTGTTGTTCCGGCCGTCTGGTCAGGTATGACCGCAATTGATCCCCTATAGAAAACCACGCCTGAATACAGCATCGATTGTGTATATTTGATCATTCGGAGCGTATTCAGAATAAAACCGGTGGAAACTTAATCTTTATCAGATCGACGCCTTTACAGACATAGTTTTCGGAGGAAATCCGGCTTGTGTTGTACCACTTGACAGCTGGTTACCAGACGATATTTTGCTGAAAATCGCTAAAGAAAACGCCGTTGCCGAAACCGCTTTTTTTGTAGATAACGGGGCAAAAGTTCGTTTAAGGTGGTTCACGCCGGAAATTGAAATGGATTTGTGTGGTCATGCCACGCTGGCAACCGCTCATAGCCTAAAGTCAATACTCGGCTACCCAAAAGAGGTTATCACCTTTGAAACATTAAGCGGCGATTTGATTGTCAGCGTTGAAGGCGGCCTTTATAAAATGGATTTTCCGGCCAGAATACCGGTTCCGGAAACATTACCATCCATTATCGCCGAATCATTAAGCCATCCGCCCCGGGAAGTGTATAAATCAAGGGACTATGTGTTGGTGTATGATAACGAAACTGACATCCGGAATATCAGGATTGACCGGCAACTGTTTGACCGGATTAACCTTGATCCGGGAGGTGTCATTGTAACAGCAATTGGTGATACCTGTGATTTCGTGTCAAGATTTTTCACCCCACAGGCTTCGATCCTGGAGGACCCGGTTACCGGTTTCTGCACATTGTTCCCTGATTCCGTTCTGGTCAAAACGGCTACACAAAAAAGAACTATACGCACAGCAACTATCCGAACGAATGGGCCACCTGTATTGTGAATATTTGGGCGACCGGGTCATCATCAGCGGGCATGCCATAACGTATTCTATCGGAAATTTCTGGCTGTAAACCAGCGCCATCCGGATTCAGCTCCGGATGGCGCTACCTGATTTTTACGGATTTATCGCCATCAACGTCCATCGGAAGAATCGTAATGCACGGGGCGAGCCAGAACGATTCGGCTCGGGGGAAATCGCGGGTTCCGCATGGTAGCTGGCATAACCGGTGTGACCGGTACGGGCCAGTGCTTCGGAAGTGGGCAAGCTACTGCCGAAGCACCACATGCTGTAAGTAAAACTGTAGACATAAGCCTGGCAAAAATTCAAGCCTAAGCAATTGACAGTCAATTCACTTTATCGGATACTGTCGTCCGTTAAGCAACTTACCCAGCCACGTATTGCGAACCCCGTAGTGATAGCTCAGAAACAGAATGGCAAAGGAAGGCACAAAAATCAGCGGCATCTTCAGGAGCCAGTGTACTTGTAAGGGAGCCACCAGAATCTGAAAGAAGACTACCACGGGCAGGTGCATCAGATACAGCCAGTAAGCCGAATCGGACAGATAGCGGATGCGTTTATCGGGATGGCTGAAAAATTGCAGAAATCACCCCGATGAAAGCAAATACAGCGGTCATGGAGCCAATTCCATACAGGGCATTTGTAATTGGCAAAAACGCATTAGCCACTTTCGGATCAATAGCTGGCAGCGTAGGCGGAGCGGCCTCCGCATAAATAGTTGATAAAAGGAAAACCGTAAGCCCGCCAAGAAATACAAGACTGATCAGCAGATTAGCTTTCCAGAATCGCTTTAGCCCGGTGATCAGCGCAGGTTGCCGGTGGAAAAAACCAGCCGATCGCAAAAAACAAACCATATACACAATAAGCCGCCGGAACCGGAATAAAATCCGGCATTTGGTAAATCAACACCTACCCAGTTCGTCACCAGCTGCATCGGTAACACCAGAATCACTCCCAGCACAAATCCCCCCCCACGCGCTCTGTGTTAGTCTAGCCAATACATAGTCTGCCTGTGTCCGGACCCGATCCTGCCGGTCCAGCCTTACTAATAAGGGCCTTACCAAAAAAGCCGTTAAACAAAACAGCAACAGATAATACAAAAACCAGAGGTGGACCGTCGTTACATGTATATCAAACCACTTCAGAGTCAGAACATTGCTTAATGCAATCTGCCAGGCAGGCACAGCGGCGACAGGGGTTCCCGGAAAAATATCCCCATCTGCTGCTGCCCCCATACCATAGTATCGTTACCAGCACATACGTTACGGGCATGAAGAGGAGAAAAGGAATCAGAATACGCCGGGCGCGGTGAGTTATAAACCCTGTTGCCCCTTGCCGGTGGTAGATCAGGTGAGCAAAGTACCCGGCAATCAGGTAAAACGCCTGCATCCTGAACGAGTGCGAGATATACCAGAAGCCATCCAGAAAAACACTCGGCTGCGAATCACGGACGGCCCAGAAATAGCCGATGTATGAAACAAACGACATGATGCCGTGAAAAAAAACACCCAGTATCAGGGCAAAAGCCCGCACGGCATCAAGGGCGTGAAAGCGGTCAGCCGGTGCCTCAATCAACGGGGTTGATTGAGGAGAAGCAGATGTAAGCATGTGTTTGACGGGTTTAAGGGAAAATAAACTGTTTTGGGGCGCCGACCTCACCGGAGACTAGTTGGTCTGCACCCGGCTACGCTCTTCGTCGGAGCCGGTGGCCCGGCGGTTGATTGACTTCACGGTCTTGCTGCCGAACGGACGGGTGTAGGTAAGCCGGACAACCCGTGGCTCTACCATGTATGTCCAGTTGCCGATCTGATTCACGGCCGGATTATCGGTAATTACCCGGAAAGCGGTTTGTCCAGAAAATATCGGATATGTTGACCAGTAGTGACCCGCCGCTGCCGGGCAATTTCTTTCTCAGCCCCGCATTGACCGATCCCAACGACCGGAGCCTGGAAATCCCTGCCAGGCCCGGGCTTTGGTAGTATGCCGTTAGCTCACCGGTAAAGTCTCGTGGCAGTCTGAATGTATGTGAGGTAAACAGGTTGGCGTTATATTGCTGTAACCGGATGGGCTTCCCTCAACCGTTGTTGAGAGTCCTGCCATACACCCAGCAGGTTTGTCTGCATCTGCCACCAGACTGTCAGCTTCACCGGGAAGCTGAACGTCAGCGACAGAGTATTCAGTGAGGCTACATTTTGCGGCGTTACGAACGAACGGTTATTCACCGAATCTATGCGAATCCGGTTACGGTCGAGCGCATTCCGGTCGTGACTGAATTTGGCAGTTAACAGGTAGTTGCTTTTGAACCGGTAGGTCGTTTGAACAGCATCTGTAAACGTGGGCAGCAGAGCGGGGTTACCCGTCAGAAAGGAATAGGGGCTGGTAAACAGAATCCAGGGAGCCAGCAGATCATAACCAGGTCGCTGAATCCGGCGGCTATACGATAGCTGAATACTGCTCTCCTTACTTAACTCGTGCGAAACAAACGCACTGGGGAACAAGCTCCCGTACCGTCGCCGCACCACGAGGGGCTCTCCCGGCGGGCCAATGTCTGTTTGGGTATGTTCATACCGCAAACCGGCCTGTAGTTTGGTTTTGGACGAAAAAGCATGCTGAAGATTGACATATCCGGCCACGATGTTGTCGGCCAGTTTATAGTTCTGACTGTATTCCGGATCAGTCTGCCAGCCGCTTTTTTTTGTAATCGCTCGACCAGCACATCGTTGGTCAGACCCATCAGTGTCGCCTTGGCTCCCAGCTCGACACTGGACTTTTTATTCAGGATCCGGGTAAAGTCTGCTTTCGCAACCCAGATAGTAATGGGGGTCGTTTTTGCGCTGTTTACCCGTTCGGTGTTAGTCCGCTTTTCGGTCGGATAGTCAAAAAAAGTTGGTGTAGGTATTCGTCAGAGAATTCCTGTATTGCAGGTAATCCACATCCACTGTCAGGCGTTGCCTGTCCGAAAAGGCGTGATTCAGGTTTAAATTGGCCATTCCATGTTGCCAGCGGTTCCTTTCCTGATTATCGACGCGGGCCTGTTGCCACAGCTCATTACGCCGGATGAAGTTATTCGTACGTCAAGACTCCGGGTCGGATTATTCAGAAAACCGGCCACTAAACCACCGGCTGTTGTCCGTTTGCTCAGCGAATAATCGAACCCAAGCCGCGCATTGATCAACGGGGTCGTACGGATCCCGATCAAATCACCCAGGTTATTCGTTGTCAGCCCTTGATTAGTCAAGGTATAGTCAGCCAGCAGATCCTGCCACTCGCGGTTCCGCTGTCCGGATACGTCGCCAAACAGGTTCAGCTTACCGGCGCGGTGGTTCAGATTAACTGAACCGTTCAGCTTTTCGTAGAACCCATAACCGGCCGAGAGCATATACGTACCGTTGGTGCCGTAAGAGGTGTTTTTCTTCAGATAATATTGATGATTCCTGCATCCCCTTCGGCATCGTAGCGGGCCGAAGGATTTGTGATCAGTTCAATTTTTTCGATGTTGGCAGCATTGGTGCCGGCCAGGAGCTGCATTACAGCCTCTGCAGGCAAACGGCTTATTTTCCCGTTAATCATGACTACAACCCCCGACTTACCGGCCATTGTAAGGGCGTTGTTTTGCCGGTTTACAGTGATTCCCGGCGACCGCTCCAGTACATCGAGTGCTGAACTACCCGCAGCCGTTACAATGCTCTGCACATTCACGACCATTTTGTCGAGCTGCTGTTCAAAAACGGGCTTCTGAGCAGCCACTTTAACTTCACCAAGCATTCTGGCTGATTCACTCATGATCAGCGGAGGTACTTCCACTGCCACTGCGTTGACATCAAACGCAGCCGACCGGGCCGTCGTGTAGCCCATCATACTAACCGTAACCCTGTACCGGCCGGGCCGGACGCCGGGTATTGGTATAGATCCCCAGCTCATTTGCAAGCCCCCCTTTTGCCAGTGTGGAATCGTTCGCATTCAGCAGAGCCACACTCGCAAATGGCAGGGGGGTACCGGTTTTATCGCGGACAGCACCGGTAAGAAGGGTCTGGGCAACAGCAGCCGTTACCGGCCAGCAGGTGAAGAAGAGGAAAGCAAATCGTTTCATGGTCGCAGTACATGTAGGGATGCATTAACAGTCATTGCTGACTGGCTTTACAAAAGTCCGCTACTGCCTGCAGACAGGCTGTCGGTTTTAAGCCAAATACTGTCGGCTTTAAGCCATGGCTTACTTTTTAGTTTATTTTGAGCCCTTTTGCTGGTAAAATTTTCCGGCAACTGAAAGAAAACACAAGCATCTGGTTTCAACCAAATTTGTTTCGCCGGCTTATTCAGAGTGGGAGATCCGGCCGTTTTTCCGTCCGCCAATCGTACATAAACGCCTGAATAAACCGCATGGGCGAGGGTTGATTTTCAGCAAAATGCATCCGTTACCAAACTATGCTCACCGCTGCGTAAATTCGGAAGGAGTTTTCTGGAATTGTTCCTTAAAAATGTGGGCGAAATGGGCGGGGCTTTCGTAGCCAACCAGAAAGGCAGCTTCTGACACATTGCGTCCGTCGAGCAGAAACCGGGCAGCCCGCTTCAGCCGGTGTTGCCGGATTATATTATTGGCTGACTGATTCACAATGGCGGCCAGTTTGCGGTCGAGCGTACGGCGGCTCATACCCATTTTTTGAGCCAGTTCATCAACACCAAATGCAGGATCGTCCAGTTTTTCGTCAATGCAGGCGTGTAGTTTGCGCAGAAAATCATCGGCGATTGTTTCAGGATTGAATACTGCATCGGGTTGTGTAAACTGCCGGTAGTAATACTCGCGCAGAACCTCCCGGCCAGCGAGCAGATTCCGGAGCCGCTGCAGTAGTTCGTCGACATGAAACGGTTTGGTCAGGTAGTCATCAGCCCCCTTAGTCAGGCCGGCCATACGGCTCTCATGGGCGGCTTTGGCCGAAAGAAGTATGACACCGATGTGGTTGGTGAGTGCGCTTGTTTTCAGGTGCCGGGTCAGCTCATAGCCATCCATCAGCGGCATCATCACATCTGAAATGACCAGATCAGGCAGGTCGGATTGTGCCAGTGCCCAGCCCTCAGCGCCATTGGCGGCAGTCAGCACCTGGTACGATGCGGCCAGTTCACCGGCAATGAAATCACGGAGCTCCTCATTATCCTCGACGACCAGTACCCGGGGTCGCTTCGTCGGCGGGTTAGCCGCTGCAACGCTTACCGCTTCCTGCAAATGGGTTAATCCGGGTTGTATAGACGCAGGCAGCACCATGCGGGGCACCTCATTGCCGGCAAATGCCCTCTGTACCGGAAGCTGAAGCCTGAAGGTAGTACCTTCACCGGGCTCGCTGTCTACCGAAACGGAGCCCCCCAGCCTGTCGGTTAGCTCTTTTACCAGGGCCAGTCCAATACCGGTACCCTCGTAAGACCGGGTGGGGGTATCATCAATCTGATAAAACCGGTCAAAAATATAGGGTATTTTCTCCGCCCGGATGCCGATACCGGTATCTGTAATTACCAGGTTAACAGTTTTCTTCCCCTCCATAAGTCAGTTCAACGGTAATTGTTCCCCCGGCAGGCGTAAACTTAAGGGCATTGGCCAGAATGTTAGTGCAGATCTTCAACCACTTGTCTGCGTCAAATAAATGGTCTCCGGTACCTGTCTCTGTCCGGACGGCAAGGTTAACCCCTTTGTGTTCGGCTGCGGCCTGAAAAGCTGTAACCAGTTGCTGAACAAACTCAGCCACATTACCCCGGGCCAGCGTAACCGCCATCTGCCCTCCTTCGAGTTTGGCGAGGTCCAGCAATTGGTTAACCAGCAGCAGTAATTGTCCGGCGTTGCGGTGTACCGACGACAGGGCCCGGCGGGTCAGTTCGTCGTGCTTTTCTTCTTGTAAAAGTTTTTCAGCAGGGGATAAAAATCAGCGAAAGCGGTGTCCGGAACTCATGGGTAATGTTGGAGAAAAACCGGGTCTTCAACTCATCAACGGCTTTAAGCTGTTCGGCTTCCCGCTGCTGAAGCTGCATGGTCTGCTGCTCCTGTAACCGGCGCAGCCGCAGCCGGATAAACGCAGCAACCAGTCCGGCTGCAACCAGAAAATACACCGTATATGCCCACCATGTTGCCCATACCGGAGGGTTTATGTGAATGACCAGCTGCTTTTCACGCCGACTCCATTTGCCCTCTGTGTTGGTACTATTTACCGTGAAAATATAGTCACCCGGCGCCAACTGGGTATAGTTAGCCGTATTCAGACCATTGGTATTGACCCAGTCCGGATCAACACCCGCCATCCGGTACCTATACTGAATTTTTTCCGGCTTGCTGTATTCCAAAGCAGCGAATTCAAACGTCAGAAAGTTCTGAGTATAACTGAGCGTCAGGTGATCAATGGCATTCAGCGCTTTTGGCAACGGGCTGTTACTTTGCCTGACCCGTAATGATTTCATTATTCACCCGAAGGCCCGACAACACGACCGGCGGCTCAACGTTGTTTTCTTTCAGGGAAGCCGGATCTACCAATGTAATCCCGGTGCGCCCTCCGAAAGCGAGTCGGTTATCAGGGAGCTGCAAAGCCAGTGTATGACCAAACTCGTCGTCCTGTAACCCGTCCGCTCTGGTGAACCGTCGCATCTGGAACGATCGGGTATCCATTCGCACCAACCCCTTGTCAGTACCAACCCATAGAAACTTTTGCCGGTCTGTAATCAGGCTGTAAACGGTGTTGTCAGGCAGATTATTCCGATCTGTAAATGTCTGAAAATTTCCGGTTCCGGTATCATACCGGACTAAGCCCCCGCCCGCTGTTCCAATCCAGAGCACACCGGATTTATACGGGTCAACAGCCAGACAAAGCAACTTATTCGTCGGTAACGACTGCTGGCTGGCAGGATTATGCAACAGTTGGGCAACAATTTTCTTCTGCCGCAGGTCGTACTTAAATAACCCTTTGCCCAGATACGAGGCCATCCAGACAACAGGGCCCATCGGCTGAAGATCAGCAATATCCAGGCCAGGGTTGATAAACGTTTTCGGCACAAAACTATCAGGCCAGAAACGTTTAATACGACCGGCAGAATCCATTTCGGTTAAACCGCCTTCGAAATTCCCGTAGACCCACAAATGCCCCTGCTCATCGGGCTTGACTGCAATTTTACAACTACAGTTATCATCAAGCAGATCACTGCTTGTCGATGTATACCGGGGCCGGGGCTCTGTCAGACTGCATTGATAAAGGGTAGCTACATCGATAAACCAGAGCCGGCCGTTTGCAGTTGTAAACCGTGTCCAGCTATCACCGCTTGACAATTTCCAATCGGGAGGGTCAACGCCCAATACCCGTTTAAGTATGTCTGATTTCCAGTCGGCTTGATAAGACATTGCGCGGAAAGGCCGGGCCCGCCGGTCAAGCAGCTTAATGTCGCCCATGTGTGTGTGCAGCCATATCCCCCCGGCGCGGTCGGCCAGGAAGGGCACCCCATACGGCGTCTGCTCACCTAAAGGTTTTTCCCATTCATAAATCAGCAGAAATCTGTCGTCGGGCAGCAATTGGTAAAGGCGGTTCGCAATGCTGATATATACCTTCCCATCCGCAAAGACCCGCATTCCGTAAGATCCGTTCCGGGACGGGTTTTCGGGCATTTTCAATTCACGGTATTGTCCGGTCTGCGTATTCAGCAGGAAAAGATACTGACGGCCAAGCACCATAATTTCACCGTTCGGGCGCTCGGCAACCGGTTTCCAGTCAACCACGGGCATAACCTTGTAAAGCCAGCGTGTGGATGGTCCCTGATACCGCAATAACCGGTGATTACCCGTCTGTGCATCCAGTTCTATCAGGCCCTCATCAAAATGAGCATAAACGCGCCCGTTCGAGGCGGGGGTAATTGAATGCAGGGTTTGCGTCGGGTTACCAAGTACGTTTTTATCCCATGTATGCCGCAACCGGAGGTGTCTATCGAAAACCTGAATTTTTTCACCCCGCCATATGGCCCAGAATGTTTCCTTTAGCCCGGGATGGTTAGCCGGAGCGATCCACCCCTCATCAATCCGCCGGTTTCCTTGTTTGGCCAGTGGCAGGTACAGGGTAAACTGCTCGGTACGCGGATCAAACTGCTGAAAATCTCCCGTTGATGTTTGTAATAGTAATGTTCCGCCCGGCAACATCTGCACACTGCTGAGGGCGTTTTCAGCCAGGGCATTTGCCCGTTCATCGTGTCGGAATACCGTCATCTGACGGCCATCGAACCGGGCTAGTCCATCACCTGTACCAATCCAGATAAAGCCAGTCGGATCCTGCACAATTCCCGTCACCGTAGAATTGGGCAACCCGTTGGCAGTAGTCAGCTTTTGATTAACGACCTGCACAGACTGCGCAGTTGCCCACAGCGCATAAGCCCATATAATCAAGATAAATCCGGAACGAAATATAACCATACTATAGCTGACTAATTGTACTATTTATCTGATCTTTAAAGCATTGCTTATCAGAATGAAAATTGGAATTATCTGAATGTACGTCAGCTTTTCACATTCGCTGTGGGGCTCCGGGCATTACCCGTTTGCTTTTACGAGTGTGTTTTCAACGCGCGACCGTCGCAGTATGCAGCAAGTGATCATTGAGATGAAGTTTTCCGCAATCTGAAATGCGAATTGACATTCATCAAGCATACATACCCGGGATTTATGCGTTGAAAGGCTTATCTTAACTTGTGGAGGGACGGTATTGATTTGTTGGTATTTGCCGTAATAATAACCAAAGTTATACAACATCACTATCCTTTACAGCACAACCACCAATAATAGTGAAGGCACGACTTTAAAGTCGTGCCTTCATACTCACTTTTGTCATTAATGTACAGTAAATCACCACTATATTACCCCACAACCGGTTTCGGCAGGTCCTGAAAATCTTCGTCGGTTAGCTGAATCGCGGCGGCAGCGGTGTTTTCCTCGAGGTGTTTGACAGACGAGGTGCCCGGAATCGGCAACATCACCGGCGAGGCGGCCAGCAACCAGGCCAGGGCTATCTGATAAGCTGTGGCGTTGTGCCGTGCCGCAACGGTATCAATCGCTTTTTCGGCCGACAGATTGCCGCTCGCCAGCGGATACCACGGAATAAACGCAATCTGATGCTGTTCGCAATACGCCAGTACATCATTCCACTTCTGCTGACCGAAGTTGTACATGTTCTGCACCGATACAACCTCCACAAAACTTCCGCGCGTACTCAATGTCGTCCACATTCACTTCCGACAGGCCGATGTGCCGGATGTAGCCCTGCTGCTGCTTTTCTTTCAGAAAATCCAGGGTTTCGTCTTTCGGCACCTTCGGATCAAAGCGGTGTAGCTGATACAGGTCGATCCGGTCAACGCGCAGGCGCTTCAAACTGCCTTTCAGCGCTTCGTCGAGGTGCGCCGGGCTGGCATCAACCGGCCACTGATTCGGGCCGGTCCGCAACAAACCACCTTTTGTCCCGATAATCAGGCCTTCCGGATACGGATAAAGTGCTTCGGCAATCAGTTCTTCCGACACATGCGGACCGTAGCTGTCGGCTGTGTCTATAAAATTAATGCCTAAATCGAGGGTATGTTTAAGCACCCGGATCGCTTCATCATGATTCTTCGGTGGTCCCCAGATACCATCTCCGGTGATACGCATGGCACCATATGCCATCCGGTTTACGGTTAAATCACCTAATGTAATTGTCCCTGCCTGCGCGGCAAGGGATGCATTTGCTCCTTGTTCTGCTGATGTCTGCATACGTTTCTGTTAATAAATTATTCCTCCCCGCCCCCTCCGAAGGGGGAAACCGGCCCGGACTACCCTTTACGGAAGAGCCTGGCGAGGCTATACGATCAAAACAAGCCATTGCTCCATAAAGGCCCGAATGACCCTTCCTGTGTTATAACAAAAAAAGCTATATGATCGTCCTTACCGCAACATTAGTTTTCTCTTAACACGTTACAGGCTCCATAACGAAACCTTTTTGACCACTTCATAAAATAGCTTACATTTAAGTGTTAAGTCCTTATAGATTACCTGTTTCTATTTCTTCAACCTTTTACTACCATGAAAAAAGCAATCCGTATCGTTGTATGGATTATCGGCGGCATTGCCGTCATCATTTTCGGCATTGTCAGTTTTATTGCTGTCAGAGGGGTGCCCACCTACGAAGCGCAGAAGCTGCCCGACTACCATGTTGATGTAACGCCCGTCCGTATTGAACGCGGCGCTAAAATTGCCCAGTTGCTCTGCATTCAATGCCACCGGGGCGAAGGGACCCAGCTTACCGGTAAACTCATTGCCGACGCCCCTAAGGATTTCGGGCAGATTTATTCAGCCAATATTACTCAGGATAAAGAAGCCGGCATCGGTACCTGGACTGACGGTGAACTCGCTTTCTTCCTGCGCACCGGCATTCAGCGCGATGGCTCGTACAACCCGCTCATGCCTAAATTCCCGAAACATGGCCGATGAAGATCTGAAATCCGTGATTGCCTGGCTGCACTCAGACCGCGTTGAAGTACAGCCCACGAAAGAAGAAGCGCCGAAAACGGAATACAACTTCCTGATCAAGGCGCTGACCAACACGGTCATGAAACCGTACCCATACCCGCAAAAAGACATTACCGTTCCCGACAGCACCGACCGGGTGGCATTCGGCCGGTATATTGCCAACGGCATGGTGGGTTGTTATGCCTGCCACTCGGCCGATTTTAAAGCCCTCAACGACATCGAACCCGAAAAATCACTGGGTTTCTACGGCGGCGGAAATCCGATGCTGAACCTGGAGGGCGAACTGGTACCGTCGGCCAACATTACGTTTGACGATGAGACTGGTATCGGTAAAAAATACACTGAAGAACAGTTTATCAAGGTCGTAAAACAAGGTGCACGACCTGACGGATCGGTACTGCGGTATCCGATGGTTCCCCATGTCACGCTAACCGATTATGAGGTCGGTTCGATCTACCAATACCTGAAAACGATTCCCAAAATCAAGAATAAGGTAAGTGCCCCTGAATCCGGCGCAGTGGCGCAGAAATAGCGTTCCCGGCATCCCGGACCGGTCCGGTCCGGGATGTAAACGTTTAATATAAAACAAACGACATAAGTGCCGTGGTGTTCATTTTCAGCAATATATCTGCACGTATAAAAAACAACTTCTTGCTTTTATCCAATATCCTTTATACTTTAGCCCTCCCATCCCGGCCAGCATTGGCAACTTGTAAAGCATAGGGAGTGTACGTTTATGCTGCAGAAAAACAACATCGGGCGCTAAAAGCCCCCTTTTCTTCGTTGTGAAATAACGTGGTTTGGCACCACGACATGAGCGTATCAGTAACGGCTGTCAGAGCAGGTGTAGCAGGAGTTTCGTGAGAATAGTTCAGCCGTAATTCATATAGAAACGTTCGGGAGAACGCTTCGTTTTGTACTTAACTAGTCTGTTATGCGGAAATTATTCTTGCTGGCAGCTGCGTCGGGATTGACGTGGTGTATGCCGACATTTGCCCAACCAGCTCCGGAAGTCCATTTTTGCGGTGAGAGCATTCCCCAAAATCTGCCTTCGGTATCCCAACGCTGGTTGCGCACCCTGAATCGTCAGGCATCGTACATTGAGCATCTGACCACACTTAAACGCCGCGCTTCTGCCATCTTTCCCATCATTGAGCCGATTATTGAGCGTTACGGTATTCCGAAAGACTTTAAATACCTCCCGCTGCTCGAAAGCGCCGTTGTAGCGAGAGCAGTTTCCCGGCGGGGAGCAGCCGGTTTCTGGCAGATTATGCCGCAAACAGCCAAACGCCTGGGTCTGAGTGTTGCCAGAGGCAGGGATGAACGGTTTAACCTGACCAAAGCTACCCACGCAGCCTGTCGCTACCTCAACGATCTGCACGATCAGCTCGGTTCCTGGATGCTGGTAGCCGCCGCCTACAATGCAGGTCCCAATTACATACAGGCCCTGAAACGAAGGTACCCGAACGCCACCCGATCACGCTTCCCTTCCGCGCCCACGAAACCAAAGCCTATATCTATCAGGCTGTTGCCATAAAAGAACTGCTGACCCGGCCATCGGCTTACCGCGATTTTCTCAGCGACCGTGCCCTCGCACAGCTCAATAAACATACAGACGCCCTCCCTGCCACTGAGAAGCAAGCGATTCTGGCTTACTACGAATCAACCGAAAAAGCAGGACGTGGCGACGGCAGCCCCGGCGAAGCAACCCTTACCGCGTCTATTTCGGATAATCCCATGCTGACGGATACAGCTACTGTGGCGCTGCTGACCGATGAACAGGATGAGCAGGAAGCTGTAGCTGAAGTCTCTATCCTGGACGATGAACCGGAAGCCGAAGAAACCCCTTTATCTGAACCAGTCCCGGTCGCCGTACCGTCTCAGGCTCCCGCCGCCACTAATTTTGCCTCTACCGACGCTACTAATCAGTTGCTGACCCGCCGGATTGGTACCGAACCACTGACCGAAGGCCAAATCTGCCTGTTTGAAGTCATCCGGCCGGATGTGCTGAACGGGATTCCCGTTGCGGTAGGTGATGTGCTGTATGCCCATGTTGACATGATCGAACCTACTTCGGGGCGGGTATATCTGCGCACGGACAAACTGATGTCAGGTAAAACGCAGGAATCCATTCCGCTGAAGCTGTCGGCGGTTGAACGGACCAAGCAGCCGGGTGTACCGATCCCCTCCGCGACGAACTCGCCGAAGGCTGGCGCCTGAAGTGGGAACAATTGTAGCGAAGTAACAGGTAACTTATATACTTGATTCTTACTTTTACCACATAGCCACATAAGTTCACAAAGACGTTTAATCTTTTGTGTTCTATGTGGCTATGTGGTAAACTATCTTTTATAAGATCCTTCAGAATTACAAATTGTAACTACGCCGTCAGACTGGAAACCGGCTCAAGCACTTTAGGCCCCTGACTGTTGATCTCCGATACGTATAACTCACTCGTAATATCAACGCTCAGGAACGCTTCCTGCATGGCCTTACCAACCTGCTGCGCAATTTCGGCGTTGGCGCTCAGGGCAAACATCGACGGGCCTGAACCCGAAATGCTGCAACCAAGGGCGCCGTGGGCAAGAGCCGCCTGTTTCACTTCGTCAAACTGCGGAATCAGAATCGACCGGACCGGCTCAATAATCACATCAACCAGCGAACGGCTGATCAGGTTATAGTCCGGTTTCATCAGCCCGGCAATCAGACCGGCCACGTTACCCATCTGAATGATCGTGTTTTTCAGCGACACTTCATTGCGCAGGATAAAGCGGGCATCTTTGGTATTCACCTCAATATCAGGGTGTACCAGCGTGGCATGCATCCCGGTCGGGGTATCAATCCTGATTACGTCCAGCGGATTATAGCTGCGGACAACCACAAAACCACCCAGCAGCGACGGCCCGACGTTATCGGCATGTGCCGACCCGCAGGCTACCCGCTCCCCTTCCATCGCAAATGGCAACAGGTCAATGGTTGGCAGCGGACGGCCCAGCAGCTCGTTAATGGCATAAACACCCGCTACGGCACTGGCCGCACTCGAGCCTAAGCCGCTCCCCAGCGGCATCTGCTTATGCAGGACCACATCGATCCCGACATCCGTCCGGCCGATATGTTCCAGGTATTTCTGAATGGCAATACCGGCCGTATTACGCGCGGCTTCGCGCGGCAGGCGACCTTCATCACCCAGAATATCAACAATGGTGACGCCCGGTTCGTCGCGGCGCGTCAGCACAACTTCATCACCTGGCTGATCAACGGCAAAGCCGAAAATATCGAAACCACAGGCCACATTAGCGACAGTGGCAGGGGCAAAAACACGTACAGTTTCCACAGTGGCAAATAATTCAGATTACAGAATCACTCTGTTTACAGCGCAAAAATAGCTGAATATCACGAAAACGGGGGCAAAATCCGGTACGAATCCGGGAAAAAGATGCATCCTGAAAATCAGGACTTATTGTATCTTCGCCCTACCCTAAAACCAAACTTCATGAAAAAAGTACTGCCCCTTCTTTTCTTATCGGCCTCCCTGTTACAGGTGACGGCACAAGTAGCTCCGCCTCAGATCCTTCAGGAAGCAAAACCCGAACTGGCCGGCATGAGTTCCGAACGGCTGCAACGCCTCGACCGCGTTATGCAGGAGTACATCGACAAAGGCTATCAGGGCGGCATCGGGGTGCTGATTGTCCGGAATGGTAAAGTTGTACACCACAAGGCATTCGGCTACGCAAACCCTGATACCAAAGAACCGCTGAAACGCGATGCGATTTTCCGGATTGCGTCCCAGACAAAAGCCATCGTGAGCATGGGCCTGATGACGCTGTATGAAGAAGGTAAGTTCCTGCTGGACGATCCGGTGTCCAAATACATTCCGGCGTTTAAAAATCCGGTGGTGCTGGATAAATACGAACCAAAAGACACTACCTACACAACGGTTCCGGCCAAACGGGAAATCACCATCCGGCAGTTGCTGACACATACATCGGGCATCAGCTATCCATCGATTGGCAGCAAGGAAGCCGTGGCAATTTACGCTAAAAACAACGTGCCCAGCGGCATCGGTACGCCAACCTACAAACTGGCCGATGTGATGGCACGTCTGGGCAAACTACCGCTGATGCACCAGCCCGGCGAAAAATGGACGTACGGGCTCAGCACCGACGTGGTGGGCTATCTGATTGAAGTACTCTCCGGCCAGCCGCTCGACCAGTTTTCTGAAAACCAGGCTGTTTGACCCGCTGGGCATGAACGATACCTACTTCTATCTGCCGGTAAGCAAGCAAAACCGGCTCTCACCGCTTTACACCGAAGGGCCTGACAAGTCGTTACAGGTTGAAAAAGGCGCACGTGGCCTGTCACCCGACTATCCTAAAGCCACTAACGGAACGTATTTTTCGGGCGGAGCCGGGCTGTCGTCGACCATGTACGATTACGCCATTTTCCTGCAAATGCTCCTGAACGGCGGCGAATACAACGGCAAACGGATTTCTGAGCCCGATTACGGTGCGGACCGTTCTGTCGAATCAGATCGGTGATTTGTCGCTGGGACAGGATAAATTCGGCCTTGGTTTCAGTCTGGCATCGGACAAAAGCGAGGCGCGGATTCCGGTTTCGGAAGGGTCGTTTGCCTGGGGCGGCTATTTCGGTACCACCTATTGGGCCGACCCCAAAGAAAAGGTAATCGGACTGGTCTATACCCAGAAAGTCCCGAACAGCTATCCTGATCTGGGCGACAAATTCAAAATATTGCTGTATCAGGCCATTACGGCTTCGTACGTGCGCTAGTAGCTGCGGCTGCCGTTGACTTCAGGCGATTTAAGGTGTAGCAAACTAGCCGGTTTGCTACCTTTTTTTTGCCGTCTGCCGAAACCAGATTGCCCAGCGTCAGCTCATAGATATAGCCCTTTTTCAGCTCTCCGAGTGACAGCGATACCGTCCGCTTGTCGGCCGATAGTTTCACGCCTGAAACAGCTACGGGCTGGCTGTCCGTTTCGGGTGAACCATAGGCGCGGTGGTATTTGTAGTAAAACCGGCGGAAAGCATAGTTCGCCACCCGCTGCGCAGCCGCTTCGTCAAGCGGCTGTGAAAAAGTGAGATCGAAACCGGTAGTGGTCAGGTGCATTTCCATGAGATCGAGCGGTATGCCTTGCTTGTAGACAATCCGCTGCAACCCGCGGGCGCCCACCCAGCCATGGTCGTTCTGGCCAATCCAAAGGCTGCCGTCCGGTGCAAACGCCAGCCGGTTGTTGCCCATCCGTAGTCCCGTCTTATCAAAAAACGGGATGCAGGCACCCTGTAGTTCGCCGTCAACCTCATCAAACATGACCCGTAGCAGCCGCGGAAAATCCATTTCGCCCACGAACAGTTGTCCGGCATACGGCCCGAATTTGCCGCCGGTCTGATCAGCCACCATCTGCGTCGGTGAGTGGGCTATCCGCTGGTGCGGAAAAGCGACCACTTCTTTCGTACGCATGCTGTCGAGCTGCTCCGGAGTGAGGGTCAGCGGATCGATGTCGGGGAAGCCTTCGCGCCAGACCAGACTTGCCGGGTGCCCATAGAACTTCCCTTTTTCGACGTAGTACAGTTTACTGGTCCCCAGCCAGTCGCCCTGGTTGTCGGTCACCATCAGGCGACCTTTGGCATCAAAACCGATCCCGTTCGGCGACCGGAATCCCGAGGCCCACGGCGTCAGCTTACCGTCGGGCGACAATTGCATGACCCAGCCACGGTAGGGCACGCAGGCATACATCCGCCCCTGACGCCCTAGTGAATCGTATTGTCCACGGATTTCGTCGCGGATACCCGCGCCGTTCGAGGCGGTATTCAGGCTGAAATACAGGTTTCCCCGGGCATCTTTCACCGGTCCGAACGCAAACTCGTGGTAGTTACCCGATATGCCAAACTGATCAGAAACCGTCTCATAGCGGTCGGCCACGCCGTCGCCGTTCAGGTCTTTGATCCGGGTCAGTTCCGGCCGCTGCATGACCAGTACTTCGTTGTTACTGACTGGCATGACGCCCAGCGGATCATGCAGTCCTTCGGCAAACAACGACCACTTTTTAGTTTTGGGATTATACATCATCACCTCCCCGCGGTGAAAACAAGCCACCAGCCGCCCATCCGGCATAAAGGCGATTCCGCCTGTTTCGACAATCAGGCCTTCGGGCGTCGGGATGGTCTCGACTTTATAGTAATCCGTTATGGTATCAGCCGGCGCAGTAACCGCCAGCAGGGTTGATAAAAGCAGATTCAGCAGCATGGGTAAAATCGTTAGGGAACAAGCATCGTTACGGAAAACTGACGGGTACCCGCCGGCAACTCCAGACGGCCGTTTTTCGCCGTTGCGACCAGATTATTGATCCGGGTCTGGTACGTTACGCCTTCCTGCTGATCCAGCAGAAACGTGACCGGTGTTTTGCCCGCCGACAGGGTAAACTGCCGGACCAGCCCCCGTTTACCCGGAACGGCCCTGATGAGTTCAGTAACCTGCACGCTACCCAGCGAGTAGCTGAATTTCGGAAAGCGGTTAACCAGCTCGTAGCCTTTAAACTGCGGTACCGGCGTTGTCGTGCCGATACGGAACGGGAACCCCGACCGGTCGTTGTAATAAATATCGCCGACCACCCTGGTCAGGCGGTTGCCATTGCCTTCCCAGTGGCCGTAGCTGTCGACAAATCCGCCGGTCCAGGCATACCGCAACCGGCAAGAGCCGGCATCCCAACAATACGACTGCTGCCCGACGGCAGCATCAACCGGCAGGCCAACGGCGATGGCCGCCGGACTACATTCGGGCATAAAGGTCCGGTAAAGCGCCGGAAAGGTCATTTTGTAAGGATGGGGTGAGGTCATCTGATGAGCCGCATGGTCCACTGCATCAGCCCGTTTCGGCACGTACGGATCGGCTTCAGGTGGCGGCAGACGCTTTGGTTCCCGCGTCGCGTGAATAACCCCGTACATCACATAGCCGTGCCCGGGATAGGTACACACAAACGGATACGATCCCTCATCAAGTATCAGCGTCAGCGTATCGGTATGGTCCGGTTCCAGAAGCGGTGTATTGGCCAGCACTTCAGGCAGGTTCGGTACATAGTTTTTCCGGGCGCCTTCAGTGCCCATTTTCAGCGCAGCTTCGACCACTTTCATCCGCGAATTCGGACGGGTCAACACAAAATTATGGGCCATATCGTCCGCATTTTCCAGCACAAGCCGGAAACGGGTCTTCGGCTTTACTACAAGCCGGGTTTGTTCGTACTGAAGCCCGGCCAGCGCACGGATAACAATCGTTGTATCGGCGTAAACAGCCGGAGCACCCTGACAAACAGGCGGCTCAGTAACAGCAGGCTCAGCGAACAGGTGTAGCCAGAGCCAGAACGAGCTTATAAAATATAACGTTGACAACATGCGGTAAGGTATCAGCGATCCGGATTGACGGACATCAAGACCTGGCTGCGGCGTAAACAAGGCACGGACTCAGTCTTTTTGTCGCCTATATAATCAGAAGAGGCAGGAACGTTACCTTTTTTACTCTTAAATTTTCCTAAATATACCGCACATTATACAGGTGTTGGCTCGTTTTTGGTGAAAAGACCTATTTTTGCATAAGTTAGGCCGACAGACATCGTTGCCGGTCGGGTAGTACGATCTTGTCTACGGTCTCTTCGTCTAACGTTTTAATGGTAAGCAGCAGTGGCTCGAAAAAAGAAAAAAGTTGGTAGATATCCCGCAGGCCTGATTTTGTTCAGCATGACGCTGGCGCTGTTTCTCATTGGTTTTTGTGGCTTACTGGCTATTCAGTCAAAGCGGCTGGTGACCTACATCCGCGAAAATTACGAGGTGCGGGCGTTTCTTGACAAAGACGTCAAGGCCGCTTCCATCGAACGGGTGAAAGAGTCGCTGAAGAGCCGGCCGTATGTGGCCATTGCCAACGATACGCCGCAGGTTTCGTTTGTCTCAAAAGAGCAGGCGGCCCGCGACTTCATTGCCGAGACGAAAGAGAATTTTGAGGAATTTCTGGAGGACAATCCACTCCGCGACAGCTACCGGATTAAACTCCGCGAAGATTATTTTGATGAGACCAAACTGAAAGCTATCAAAGACGATCTGGACCAGATCGACGGCGTGGCCGATGTGGTTTATCAGGAAAATATTGTGGACAGCATCAACCGGAACATCACAAAAATTTACATTGTGATGTCGGTTTTCGCCGTTTTTCTGCTGCTGATTATCGTCGTTCTGATGAACAACACCATCCGTCTTGCGCTGTACTCGCAGCGGTTGTTGATCCGGAGTATGCAGCTGGTTGGTGCCACCAACGGCTTCATTACGCGGCCATTTCTGGTGCGGGGTGTGGGTCAGGGATTTATCAGCGGCCTGATTGCAGCCGGTTTAGTAGCCGGTACACTCCAGCTGGCGCTTTATAACCTGCCGGAACTTACGGTGCTGCAGGAGCCACTAAAGCTGGCACTGCTGCTGGGCGGTATTATTTTACTGGGCGTTTTCATCGGCCTGCTCAGTACGTTTCAGGCCGTCAACCGGTATCTGGGCGTACACCTGGACGATCTTCATTAACTGATTAACGAACCGGAGCGCACAGGCACCGGTAATTCTATAAATTCGTAAGAACATGGCAAAAGTCAGTCCTAGAGGAAAAGAAACAACAGCACCGGAAACGGCAGAAAGCCAGCCGGTTGTATCACGGTTTACGAGCACTCCGAAGCCCGACAAGGCAGCGGCACTTCCGTTCGGTAAAACAAACTATCAGCTGATGGTTGCCGGTATTCTGGTGATTCTGCTGGGTTTCTTCGTGATGACGCTGGATAAAGAGACGTTCGGCTTCGGTGCCCTGGGTCTGACCGTTGGTCCACTGATCGTTATGGCCGGTTTCGTCGTTGAATTCTTTGCGATTCTGAAGAAGCCGAATCAGGCATAATCATCCGTTTCCGCAATCAGCGCAAGGCCTTGCCCCACCGGTAAGGCTTTGCGCTGATTCTGCATTTTATACCCATTCATGGACATTCTACACGCAATTTTTCTGGCCATCATCGAGGGCCTTACCGAGTTTTTGCCGGTGTCGTCAACCGGCCACATGATCATCTACTCGTCGCTGGCCGGCATTGCCAGCGATGAGTTCACCAAGCTCTACACGGTAAACGTGCAGTTTGGCTGCATCCTGTCGGTACTCGTCCTGTACCGCCGCCGCTTCCTGATCGATACCCGGACGCGGGAATCTGAACTGGCCCGCTGGTATACCCTACTCCCGATTTCGATCCGGCAAAAGCTGGGTTCATTTGCCGGTGTGATCGACTTCTACCTGAAACTGTTTGTGGCTTTTCTGCCAGCCGCTGTTATCGGCTTCCTGCTGAACGACTTCATCGACTCGCTGCTCGAAAACGTGGTGGTGGTTGCCATTTCCCTGCTGCTGGGCGGCATTGTGCTGGTTTACATCGACCGCATCATGCAACAGCGTACCCGCGATTATGACGTAACCTTTCCGGAAGCCCTGCGCATTGGCTTCTTTCAGTGTATTGCCATGATTCCGGGTGTCTCGCGGTCTGCAGCTACCATTATCGGCGGTATGTTCCAGGGTCTTTCGCGCACCCAGGCGGCCGAGTTTTCGTTTTTCCTCGCCGTACCGACTATGGCGGCAGCCACGGGCTATAAACTGCTCAAAACCTACAAGCTGCTGAGCCCCGACGATGTACAGATACTGCTGATCGGCAACGCTATAGCCTTTGTCGTCGGGCTGCTGGCTATCCGTGGTTTCGTCGGCTTCCTGACCCGTTACGGCTTTAAAGTTTTCGGCTATTACCGAATTATCCTCGGCCTGATCCTGTTAGGTCTGGTAGCATCGGGCGTTAAACTGGATGTCATCTAAGCAACCGGTAAATAGAAGCTGACGATTCATGTCAGCAGCCTGATACAGTATTTATGTCAACTGATTCTGCATTGAAACCAGAAAATCAACCGGCCGATCCCGGGCAGGTTATTCTCATTGATAAGCCGCTCGAATGGACCTCGTTCGATGTCGTCAAAAAATTGAAGTGGGCCTGTAAGTTTAAGAAAATCGGCCATGCCGGCACGCTGGACCCGCTTGCCACCGGTCTGCTTATTCTGTGTACCGGTAAAAAAACAAAGGAAATCGACAGCTACCAGGCACAGGAAAAAGAATATACCGGTACGCTTGTGCTCGGCCGCACAACTCCATCAGTCGATTTGGAAACGGAGTTTGACGCCGAATTCGACACATCTGCCATCACCCCGGACGATGTACAGGCAGCCGTAGCGCAACTGACGGGCAGTATTCAGCAGATTCCGCCGATCTATTCAGCCATCCGCGTCAACGGCGAACGCCTGTACGAACGGGCCCGCCGCGGCGAAACTGCCGATCAGGTGGAAGGCGGCATTAAAAGCCGGACCGTAGAGATTTCGGTCTTTGACATTACGACTGATACCCTGGGCACCGACCCGTTTCCTACGCTACATTTCCGCATCGTTTGTTCAAAAGGCACGTATATTCGCAGTCTGGTTCGCGATCTGGGCCTGCTGCTTCAGAACGGAGCGTATATGAGCAGCCTGCGCCGCACCCGGATCGGCAGTTTCCGGATCGAAGAGGCCGATTCTATTGAGGGATTTATTGAGACGTTTAAAGCGCAGCCAGCCTGATTATCAGCCGGTGTGTGCCTGTTACCTATGATTGTTCATACTAGTTTAGATTCGTTTCCGGAACTCTCCTATTCCGTCGTGACCAGTGGTACGTTCGACGGCGTTCATCGGGGGCATCAGAAAATTCTGGAACGGCTGACAGAGGTTGCCCGCGCCAATAACGGGCAATCGGTACTGCTGACGTACTGGCCCCATCCGCGGACGGTGGTGTCGAATGATAGCCAGAACCTGAAGCTGCTGACCACGCTCGATGAAAAAATCGCCCTGCTCGAACAGGCGGGTGTCGATCATCTGGTAGTGATTCCGTTTACGCGTTCGTTTTCACAACTTACCTCCGAAGAGTTTATCCAGTCGATTCTAATTGATAAAATCCGGGCCAAAAAACTGGTTATCGGCTATGATCACCGCTTTGGCCGCGACCGCGAAGGTGGTTTTGACTACATTCAGAAACATCAGGCAGAGTATGGCTTCGAGGTAGAAGAAATTCCGCGTCAGGACGTAGAAGCTGTCGGCGTGAGTTCTTCGAAAATCCGGCAGGCCCTGGCCGATGGTCAGGTACAGACTGCCATTAAGTTGCTGGGCCGCCCCTACAACCTCAACGGAACAGTTGTTAAAGGCCGTCAGCTGGGCCGGACTATCGGCTTTCCGACGGCAAATCTACAGGTAGACGACGCCAACAAGCTCATTCCGGCCAACGGCGTCTATGCGGTCGAAGTACTGTACAAAGGCCAGACGTTCGGGGGCATGACTAACATCGGTTTCCGCCCGACGGTAGCAGGAACGCACCAGACCATCGAAACCTACATTTTTGACTTTGACAAAGATATTTACGGCGAACACATCCGGTTACTGTTCCGGGAGTTTATCCGGTACGAGCAAAAATTCAGTGGCCTGCCCGCCCTGATCGAGCAATTAGGCAAGGATCAGGCACAGGCCCGCACGCTGCTCGGCTTGTGAAAAAACGCCCGGCTCCCTGAACGGAGGCCGGGCGTTTTACCTTTACTGCCGGTTCAACCTTTGGTCCGGTACAGGGTACCGTCTTTTCCAATGTCCCAGAGGTAATTCTGGTCGGCCACCATCACCACGGTATTTTCCCAGCCGCCCTTTTTTCCTACCTGCTGCCACGTCATGGAGCGAATACTGGTGCGGTACAGCGTGCCACCTTCCACGGTCCAGAGGTAATCCCCCATAGATTCCAGCATGTCCGCACCCTCAAACTCGCCTTTACCGCCGATGCAGAACGGCAAGATTAGCCCGTTTAATAGCCCCGGCAGGCCATCTGCGATGGCCGCTAGTTATCTATATATGATAACACTAGCCGACGCCACCAGTTTACTGGAGCAAACAACTGACCTTTTACAAAATTCGCCAACCCCGGAATCGGGTATTCAATTACTTGACCAATGGATTGGTCCGCTACGACAGGCCCCCAATACCAAACCCATTGCGGATGCGCTTGCGAAACTGAAAACCCGGCTACAGGCCGATCCGGTTGACGGAGCCGCCGTACGCAAAGAACTCGGCCAGATTGCCGATCTGCTCTCAGCACTTAGTCCCGAAACCGGTTCCGAAGGTGAAGTACCTTCGTTACTGGAAGGCTTAGCGGCGGCTCTTCGTGAAGCCGGTGAAACATCTATTACCGATTAATTGTTACGCCAGAAACCAAACCGTCAGTTAGTATCATGAAACTTACGTGGACGTACTACCCCAAAGACGACACCTCATCGATCACGCTGACGGTCATTTATATTCCTGCCCTGGACAGCTACAAACTGGCCCACGGCGGTTACCTGACCCCCGATAATGTGGCGTATGTCGACCGCGAAACCTACCGGATATTCGATAACGGCCCGTTGCCCTACCGGCGGGATGCTTTTCAGCGGCTGCTGCGGATCAGCATGCCCGACATGGCTACCGACGCCCTCCGGTTCCACGAACTACCTGTCCACCAGCCGGACCCGCAGTAAATGAATCGTTGCTTACGGCCTGCTTCTGATTCAGAGGCTTGATTTTCACTGGCGCCAAGCGTTATATTTGATCGAAAATAACGCTATCATATTCTTCTATGAAGCCATTCCTGTTAAGTATCCTATGCCTGCTCTGGCTGACCAGCGGTCTGAACGCCCAATCGCTGTCCATTACCGGCGAAGTTGAAAAGCCGGTGACGTTGTCGGCCGATGATATTAAAGCACTTCCGCACCATGAAGTCACCGGCAAAGACCGCGACGGGAAGGAACTTCATTTCTCGGGTGTGCCGGTCATAGAGTTACTGAAAAAAGCCGGTGTAACGACCGGCAACGAGCTGCGGGGCGAAAATCTGGCTAAGTACGCCGTCGTTAAAGCCATTGACGGCTACGAAGTTGTGTTTGCACTGCCCGAATTCGACCCTGCTTTTGCGAGTCAGGTAATTATTCTGGCCGACAGCGTCGATGGTGCGGCTCTGCCGGCAGGAACCGGGCCTTTCCGTATGGTGGTTCCGAACGAAAAACGGCCCGCCCGCTGGGTCCGCGAGGTTAAATCAATTGATATCCGGTTCGCCAAATGACCAGACAATACCTCCGGTACGGACTGCTGGCGGCCGCACTGGCGCTGACCGGCTGGACAACGTGGCGTACCGGCAGGGCATCGCTGACACCTTATGTGCTGCATTATCCGGCTTCATTCGGCGGGCGTTATACGATTCCGGCCGACAATCCGACAACTGAAGAAGGCGTTTACCTTGGCCGGCTCCTGTTCTATGATCCGCAGCTCTCGCGCACCGGGACCATCTCCTGCGCCACTTGCCACCGGCAGGAACGCGCCTTTACGGACGGGCTGGTGAAAAGCATCGGAGTCAGCGGCAAACCAACCGCACGCAATGCCATGTCGCTGGTCAATCTGCTCTGGGTCCGGCAATTGTTCTGGGACGGCCGCTCAAACAGTCTCGAAGAACAGGCGCTCATACCGATGCGCCATGCCGGTGAGATGGGCATGCAGCCGGGTGAAGCAGCCCGCAGATTACAGCACGCTCCTCTCTATACGCAGCAATTTAAGCAGGTATTCGGCACCGATACTATTACTGACACACTCATCGGTAAAGCCATCGCCCAGTTCGAACGAACGCTTATTTCGGCCGGTTCCCGCTATGACCAATACCTGGCCGGACAGGTGTCGCTGACGGACGCCGAAAGCCGGGGCATGGTCCTGTTTACGCGGGCTCCGGATCCGGCAGGCGGTGTGCGGGGCGGCAACTGCGCCCACTGCCACGGCGGGCCTAAACTGTATCAGGAGCTGTTCCACAATAACGGCCTCGACCGGCAGGCGCCCGATACAGGCCGGGAAACCATTACCAGCCTGTCGCCGGATCGCGGGCGTTTCCGGGTGCCGACGCTGCGCAACATTGCCCTGACGGCTCCCTATATGCACGACGGACGTTTTTCAACCCTCGATGAGGTAATCGACCAGTATAGCGATCATGTACAGGCAGTTCCTAACCTGAGCCGCGAACTGGTAGCCGGAGAGGCAGGCGGCCTCCGGCTTTCACCTGCTGACAAAGCCAGCCTGAAAGCGTTCCTGATGACATTTACAGACAGTAGCTTCATACGGAATCCGGCATTTGCCCGACCAGCAGTTCGTTCAGCCCGTTAAAATAACCACCATTACCAGTCATTTTCAACTACAATAAATAGTTATAAACAACCACTAAACGGCGGGCGTTTCTTTCAAAAAAATACGACATCTTCGAAAAAAAAGGCATCATCTTTATAGATGTATAAGTGAGGATATTTATGCTTATAATGCCATGCCGGCCGTGCATCCTTTGTAGCCAGAACAATCTTCAGAAAATCGACATAAGCAATAACCCGTTCGTGTTCATCAACAATCCGTTTTGACTGAAGCCAGGTCCAGAATTCGTCAGCAGACTGATAGAACTCCCAGTTATTATGATTAAATAAAAAACGCCAGCCTTTGCATGACCGGCCAAGATGAATCTTTTCGGTAAATACCTTCTTCCTTGCTTTAAACGTCGTTAAATCTCCTTGCTCTGCAATACAGAACAATTCCTGCCAGTCATTTTCAGTAGGTAATGTTCGCGCGTAATAATTCATTGCCGTGGGTGGTAAACGACATAATGTATAAGTAGCTCAATCTCTGAGCCATAACATTGATACTACTCTATTAATATAGCATTTCATGACTAGTTAAGAACATTTGTACATGTATAATACAGGAGTTTCCTTTTTTAGTTTTATTCTTCAGAAAATGATTTGATTTTACCTGTTGAAACCAACTGAATTAATCCGGAAAGCCACAATAAATGACGATTCAATAATTAGTTTGTATAGATATAGCTAAACGGAGGAATATTGATTTTAATACCTTTTTCATTTCCATAATCTCTGCCCGGACAAACAAAATTCAAAAATATTAAGTTACTTTAAATTAACAGCCTGTTTACTTAAACCAAGTAATTGGTTTAAGCCATTCCTAAAGCAATAAACTTGTGAAACAATCATCTCTCCGCCTCGCCACAGACGAAGCGCTGGTAGCACTGTATCTGAGCACTACACAGGAGCGTTATTTTCAGCCCCTCTATCAGCGTCATTACAGATTAGTGCTCAGACACTGTCTTGCGTTTACGAAAGACCCGGAATCAGCGCAGGATTTTGCCCAGACTGTTTTTGAAAAAGCGCTGGTCAATCTGCACACGTTTAAATACAAAAGTCGCTTTTCTACGTGGCTGTATGTATTGGCACGTAATTATTGCCTGTCGCAGCAAAGGCGCTATAAGCCCTTTCAGTTTGTAGCGCTTGATGACTATATCGTCACATTAGCCGAACCGGCACCACAAGCCGATTATCCGTTTGATGAGTTTGTCCATATTTTACGCCAGCTACCCGATCTTGAAAAAGAAATTCTACGTCTACGGTACGAGCATAATCTGAGTATTCCGGTCATTGCAGAGCAAATGAATATGCAGCCGTCGGCCGTGAAAATGCGGTTGAAGCGGTGCCGGGACAAACTCCGGAAGCAAATCGGCAACCTGCCCTCCTGACCTGTTTACCGTATCAGCTTCAGCCGCATAACCATTCAGCGTTATGCGGCTTTTTTTCAAAAGAACTTCCGGAATAATTAGATTTTCTCCCTGTTTTTTTAAATTATTGCCATACGATTACCGTATTTACCCCTTAACCTGAACAAACCTTAATGACCGGCCTTTTTAGCTTTTACCGGCTGACTGCTATCCTGTGCATCAGCCTGATGCATTTGCATGCAGATGCCCGGACAACCGCCCCGCCTAAAGCGCCGGGCCTGGCCTTTATCGCCCGGTTTAGTGTAACCATCACCCCTCCCTACTTTGTCGGTGAAACAGCCCATGGCCTGCGCCGGATTATTCCGATTACAGGTGGCACCATCGACGGACAGCAACTCAAAGGCACCATTCTACCGGACGGCGCCGACTGGCAGGTGCGTTAATTTATGAAAACTACCCTTAACCAATTAATATGAAAACCCCTCCTTTCCGTGCCGATCATGTGGGCAGCCTCCTCCGGACACCGGCCGTCAAAGAAAACCGCCTGAAGTGGAAAAAAGGCGAAATTACGGCGGAAGAACTCCGTGCAATCGAAGATGAAGCCATCCACGAAACTGTACAGCGGCTCGAAGCTACCGGTATGCGCGCCATTACCGATGGTGAGTTCCGCCGCGATTACTTCCACCTCGACTTTCTGAAAGAACTGGCCGGTGTCAGTGTTACCGGTGGGATTGACGCAAACCCGCAAGCCAAAGTGGCCGAAGACGGATTTAAGCCCCCGGTCCTGAGCGTGAACGGCAAGCTCCGGCACCAGCACGACATTCAGGTAGATGACTTCAACTACCTGAAATCGGTCGTAACCCAAACGCCCAAAGTCTCGATTCCGTCGCCGACAATGATCCACTTCAGGGGTGGCCGCAAGTCAATCGATATTCAGTCGTATCCGGATATGGATCAGTTCTTTGCTGATCTGTCAGCTGCTTACCGCGAGGAAATTGATCACCTGTATCAGGCTGGTCTGCGGTATCTGCAACTGGACGATACCAACCTCGCTTACCTCTGCGACCCCAAAATGCGGGCGGCAGCGGCCGAACGCGGCGAGGACCCTAACGAACTGCCCCGCACCTATGCGCGGCTCATCAACTCGGTAATCGACAACCGTCCCGACGATCTGACCGTTGGCATTCACCTTTGCCGGGGCAACTACCGGAGTACCTGGTTTGCGGAAGGCGGTTATGAACCCGTTGCCGAAGTGTTGTTCAATGATATTAACGTCGATGCTTATTTTCTGGAATATGACGACGAGCGCTCGGGTGATTTTGCGCCTTTACGGTTCGTGCCTCACCACAAAATGGTGGTACTGGGCATTATTTCGTCGAAAGTGAAAACCCTGGAACCCATTGATGATCTCTGTAAACGCATTGACGAAGCAGCGCAATACATCCCGCTCGATAACCTGTGCGTCAGTCCGCAGTGCGGGTTTTCTTCGACACACCACGGCAACGACATGACCCACGACGATCAGTGGCGCAAAATCGAACTGGTTGTCAATACGGCCACCAAAGTCTGGGGTACGCCTTAACCTATCATTTTCCGTCTCCGCATCATGCCACAGTATGTGCGGAGATTTTCTAACCTTATCGATATGACTGTCAGTGTCCGGTCCCTTATTGACCAGCGGCCCATTTCCGGCCTGCAATACGCCACCATTCTCATTTGTTTTCTGATGAACATGCTCGACGGCATGGACGTTATGGTGATCTCCTATGCGGCTCCTGCCATTGCCAAAAGCTGGGGTGTTACGCCGGAAGCGTTGGGTATTGTGTTCAGTTCGGGGCTATTCGGCATGACCTTCGGGGCATTGCTGATGGCGCCCTATGCCGATGTAACCGGCCGGAAGAACATGATTCTGCTCAGCGCGTTCCTGATGGGTATCAGCATATACCTGACGGCCTATGCTACCAGTATTACGGCCTTGATTGCGTTCCGGTTCGTGAGCGGACTGGGCATTGGCTGTATGCTGGCCAGTACGGCGGCGCTGGCGGCGGAATACACCCCCAACCACTCCCGCGACTTCTGGGTCAGCTTTGTGGTGGCAGGGTATCCGGTCGGGGCGGTAGTCTCAGGGCTGGTAGCGGCCAAAACCATTCCGGCGGCCGGCTGGGGCTCTATTTTTCAGCTGGCGGGTGCAACTACGTTTTTTTCGCTGCCGCTTATTTACTTTTTCCTATCCGAATCGCTGGATTTTCTGCTAAAATCCCAACCGAAAGCCGCTCTTGACCGCGCCAACCAGATACTGGTCAGGATCGGCGCAGGCCCCTTCCCGGCATTGCCCGACAAACCCGTAAAACCCTCCGGCATTCCGGTGAAATCGCTGCTGAATGACGAGTTTAAGGTATCCAGCATTCAGTTGTGGATAGCCCTCTTTCTGGCGTTTGCTACACTTTATTTCCTCACCAGCTGGATTCCGAAACTGGCTACGAATGCGGGCTTATCCATTGAGCTGGCGATTTATGCGGGCACCGTTTTCAACGTCGGGGCCTTTTTCGGCATCGTTACGCAAGGCTATTTCTCCAGCCGGTTTGGCCTGAAAAAGACCATCGGGGTCTTTCTGATCATGACGGGCGTACTGATGGCGGGCTTCAGCCTGTTTTTCGGCTCATCGGCGCTGTTGCTGGTGTTCGGGCTGTTAGGTTTCGGGATTCAGGGCGGCTTTGTCGGCCTGTATGCGGTGGCGGCGCGGCTTTACCCGACCGAGTTCCGGACCACGGGCGTGGGCTGGGCCATCGGCATTGGCCGGCTGGGCGGAATTATCGGGCCGGCGGTGGGTGGTGTGCTGATCGGAATGGGGTTGTCGATGGCGACCAACTTTCTGATTTACGCCGTTCCGACGATACTGGCGGGACTAATGACGATCTACATTTCGTCGAAGAGCATCAGCTAACCGGCCGGAGCATCTCTGTCTCAATCTTACTGTTTCAAAAATACGCGGACAAATATAACAATTTTCATCCATTTCGGGTGCCCGATTTTATGCAACCGTTTATCACTAATGCAACCCAACACGCCGACCGGACCGCTATTGTCGCCGACGGCCAAACCTATACCTATCAGCAATTACTGGACGATTCTGCCCGAATGGCCGGCTGGCTCCTTGATGGCCGCGACGACCTGGCCGAAGCCCGTGTCGCCTTCATGATCACGCCCGGCTTCGACTATGTCCGGGTGCAATGGGGCATCTGGCGGGCGGGCGGTATCGCCGTACCGCTGGCCCTCTCCTATCCGCCCCCGTCGCTACGTTACGTACTCGAAGATACCGGCGCTGCTATTGTGGTCGCTGATGCCGGCAATGCAGACATACTGGCTCCGCTGGCAGCCGAACGGGGTATCCGGCTGATTGTTTTGGGTCAGGGACGAGCCGGGTGCTGCCAGCCGGCCCTTGCCGGAGCTCACCCCCGACCGGCGGGCCATGATCCTGTACACCAGCGGAACGACTAATCTGCCCAAAGGCGTTGTCACAACCCATGCCAATATTCAGGCGCAGGTATCGACCCTGGTATCGTTCTGGCACTGGTCAGCCGATGATCACATTCTGTGTGTGCTGCCGCTGCATCACGTCCACGGCATTATCAACGTTGTTTCGTGCGCCCTCTGGTCGGGGGCAACGGTTGAGTTTATGCCCAGCTTCTCGGCAGAAGGCGTTTTTGATGCCTTTGCCAAAGGCGCCATCAACGTGTTTATGGCAGTGCCAACCATCTACTTTAAGCTCATTGCGCACTGGGAACAACTCCCGGCAGACGCACAGCAGGCCATTTCGGCAACGCTGGTCCGCTTCCGGCTGATGGTTTCCGGATCGGCTGCCCTGCCGGTTACGGTCATGGAAAAATGGAAAATAATCAGCGGGCACACCCTGCTGGAACGCTACGGCATGACCGAAATCGGCATGGGCATCAGCAACCCCTACGATGGTGAACGGCGCGTGGGTGCCATCGGGCAGCCGCTGCCGGGCGTACAGGTCCGGCTCGTGGATGAAGCCGGTGAACCCGTTCCGGACGGGCAGCCCGGCGAGATTCAGGTCAAAGGGCCGAACGTATTTACGGAGTACTGGCAACGGCCGGAAGCGACCCAAAAGGCATTTACTACCGACGGCTGGTTTCGTACCGGCGATATTGCAGTCAACGAGGAAGGCTACATCCGGATGCTGGGCCGCGATTCCATCGACATCATCAAATCAGGCGGCTACAAAATATCGGCTCTTGAGCTGGAAGAAGTACTCCGGACCCATCCGGCCGTAAGCGACTGTAGCGTAATCGGTGTTCCCAACGAAGAATGGGGCGAGATAGTATCGGCCGTCCTGCTTCTGAAAGACAGCAGCGTAACAACGACGGAAATTAATGCCTGGCTCCGCGAACGGCTACCGGGCTACAAGATCCCGCGCCAGTACCGCATTGTGGCAGAACTCCCACGCAATGCCATGGGCAAAGTGACTAAAAACGACCTGAAACCTTTGTTTTTACCCAGCTAAACGCTTTTTCTGATGATTATTTACGGGGTTGCCCTATTGGCCTTTTGTTACATTACCGGCCAGCTGGCCGGTGAATTTCTCGGCCATGCCCTTGGCGTAGATGCCAATGTCGGCGGGGTAGGCTTTGCCATGCTCCTGCTGATTCTGATCAACGACTGGTTCGCCCAAAAGGGCGATCTGGATAAACTGACCGAAAACGGCATTCAGTTCTGGAGCCAGATGTACATCCCGATTGTGGTGGCCATGTCGGCGGTTCAGAACGTGAAAGTGGCAGTTTCCAGCGGATTCATTGCGATTCTGGCCGGTATTGTACCGGTATTACTCTGTCTCGCAATCATTCCCGTACTAACAAAACTCACTAAAAAAGTCCCTCAAGATGGAGATTATCAGCCGGTTTCTTGATAAAAACGGCCTCATCGTGGCCTTTTTCTGCGTGGGCGCGATTACCTACGTGTCCTCTGTCTTATCGGACCGGCTCACCAACCGGAAAATTCCGGGCTCGGCCATTGCCATCCTCATGGGGCTGGTGCTGGCCTACATCGGCGGCCGCGTCACCGGAGGCGAAAAAGGTATTGCCGACATTAAGGCGCTGGCAGGTTTCGGCACCATGGGCGGCTCCATGTTCCGCGATTTTGCCATTGTTTCAACCGCCATGGGGGCTAGTTTTGTCGTGATGCGCAAAACGGGATGGGTCGGTGCGCTGTCATTGTTTCTGGGCATTGTGCTGTCGTTTGTCGGCGGTGTACTGGTAGCTTTAGTTTGGGGGTACACCGATGCCGTCAGCCTGACCACTATCGGCGCCGGTGCCTGTACCTATATTGTCGGGCCGGTTACCGGAGCGGCCATCGGCGCCAGCTCAGACGTAATGGCGCTGAGCATTGCCGCCGGTGTCGTAAAAGCTGTTTTTGTGACCATTGCTACCCCCTTTCTGGCCAGGTTCATCGGGCTGAATAACCCGCACACAGCCATGATTTTCGGTGGGCTGATGGGTACTACCAGCGGGGTGTCTGCCGGTCTGGCAGCTACCGACCCGAAGCTGGTGCCCTACGGCGCGCTCACCGCAACCTTTTATACGGGGCTTGGCTGTCTGTCGTGTCCGTCTGTTTTATACCTGCTGATGCGCATGCTGTTCGGGAATGGCTAGGGAATCCTTACTCGCATATACATCCGGCCGGATGAACAGAACTATTTCACGAACAAGATTCACGAACCTACCCATTCCAACCATTTTAACGCGCTCAGACTCTTATGGGAAACACCCGATACCATGAAAAAACAACTTCTACACCTTTTCTGCCTCAGCCTGATCGTCAGTGCCTGTCAGGAAGCCAAACCTGATTGCAGCTGCGACGGCAGTGGTGGTACTTTGCTTTCGGACCGGCTTGCGGTGTATACCAACAATACAATTACAACGTTAGGCCAGGGAGGGTACTTTTTTACAGTTTGTAACAACGATAAACTTTCAGGGAAGAATATCCGTGCCGGTGATACTGTTTTTGTAAGCGGCGTTACGCATAGCTCCTGCTTTAAAGGTGAGACACTTATAGCGTTGGCAGGTCATATCAAGCTGACAGAAATCAGGAAAAAGTAGTAAGTTAAAACCATTCATGCTCAATGGTGGCACGACCGGCAGCCGACGCTGATTGAGTCGGGGACGCCCGGTCGTGCTACTAAAACAGCTTACCCTACACCCGCTCAATCACAACGGCATAGCCCATTCCAACGCCAACACACATGGTGACCAAAGCATAGCGTTTTTGCTGTTTATGCAGCTCAAGGGCGGCCGTTTGCAGCAGGCGTGTCCCCGACATACCCAGCGGGTGACCCAGCGCAATGGCCCCGCCGTTGGGGTTAATGCGCGTGTCATCATCGGCAAGGCCCAGTTGCCGGATACAGGCCAGCGACTGCGCCGCAAAGGCTTCGTTCAGTTCAATCACAGCCATATCAGCCAACGTTAACCCGGCTTTGGTCAGGGCTTTCTGCGTAGCCGGCACCGGCCCGATGCCCATAATCCGTGGTTCAACACCTACCACCGCCGAGCTGACAATCCGTGCTTTGGGGGTCAGCCCATACCGCTTCACGGCATCTTCCGAAGCCACCAGCATGGCTGCGGCTCCGTCGTTCAGACCAGCGGCGTTACCGGCCGTCACGGTCCCGTTTTTACGGAACGATGGTTTCAAGGTTGCCAGTACCTCCAGACTCGTCCCCGGCTTGACAAACTCGTCTTTACTGAAAACCGTTGCCGGTCCTTTCCGTGCCGGAATGTCTACTGCCACAATCTCTTCGGCCAACCGGCCTGCGGCCTGCGCTGCCGCCGCTTTTTGCTGTGACCGCCACGCAAACAGGTCCTGATCTTCACGGCTGATGCCATACAGATCTACCAGATTTTCGGCCGTTACGCCCATGGCATCGGTACCGTACAGCTCATGCATTTTCGGATTCACAAACCGCCAGCCAAAGCTCGAATCGAACATCTGCGCATCGTTGCCGAACGGTTTTGCTGTCTTCGAGATCACCCACGGTCCGCGGGTCATGTGCTCCATACCACCGGCAATGAACACATCGCCGTCGCCGGCCTTGATGGCGCGGTTGGCGTGGATCACCGCCGACATGCCCGATGAACACAGCCGGTTGACCGTTTCGCCGGGCACCGTATATGGCAGCCCAGCCAGCAGCAGCGCCATGCGCGCCACATTCCGGTTGTCTTCTCCCGCCTGATTGTGACAGCCAAGTATCACATCATCAATACATTCGGCCGGGACAGCCGGGTTCCGGGCCAGTAATTCCTTAATGGGTAATGCCGCCAGGTCATCGGCCCGCACCGGCGACAGGCTCCCCCCGAAACTCCCGATCGGGGTACGAACGGCATCTATAATGAATGAATCCATATGTTTCTAAAGAGTGAAAGTGAGAAAGAGTGAAAGAGTGATCCGACACAATGTTACCAAAGAGTGAAAGTGCGAAAGAGTGAAAGAGCGATCCGTAGTTACGGCACCTTTCCTGTCAGAATTGCGACAATGAAAGGGCAAGCCACTCTTTCGCTCTTTCACTCTTTCACTCTTTAAACCTCGCTCCCGTCTTCGCGCGGACCTCGTCGGGGGTGGCGCCGGGCATGAGGTCGATCAGGGTGAGTTGACCGTCGGGATAAGCGAACACAGCCAGATCCGTGATGACCATGTCGACAACGCCGGTTGCGGTCAGGGGCAGTGTACACGACGGCACAATTTTCGGCGAGCCGTCGGGGTTGGTATGCGTCATCGTAATAATGAGCCGTTTTGCGCCCCTGGCGAGATCCATTGCCCCGCCGACGCCTAACAACGGTTTGCCCGGCACCGCCCAGTTGGCCAGGTTCGCCGCCTCGTCTACTTCCAGGCCACCCATAATGGCTACGTCGATGTGCCCGCCGCGAATCATCGCAAACGAATCAGCACTGTCAAAATAGCTGCTGCCCTTCAGTGCCGTAACCGGAATTTTACCGGCATTGACCGGATAGTCCATCGCCCCGCCCCCATCGGCCGGTACGGGGCCTACGCCCAGCATGCCATTTTCGGTATGCAGAATGATGCCATGTTCTTCTGAAATCACATCGGCTACCAGCGTCGGAATGCCGATGCCCAGGTTCACGACATCACCTTTCTTAAGTTCGGCCAACGCCCGGCGAGCCATATTCATCCGGGCTTCGTCGACCTTTTTCGACGAAGCAACCGAGGCCGACGAACCAAGGTCGTCGAGGGTCAGGGTCGCCTGCACAAGATAATCCACGAAGCAGCCGGGCGTATGAACGTGCTCCGGCGCAATGGCACCGACCGGCACAATCTCCTCGACTTCGGCAATGACCAGATCGGCCGCCGTTGCCATGGCCTTATTGAAGTTATTTTCGGTCATGCGGTATTGCAGGTTACCGGCCGTGTCGGCCCGCCAGGCGCGGATAAACGCTACATTGCCCCGGATGGCTTTCACAAAAACCTGCTCTACGCCGTCGATCTCTTTGGTTTCGCGGCCCTGCGCCAGCGGTGTACCGGCCGAGGTGGGTGTATAAAAGCCCCCGATCCCGGCCCCGCCCGCGCGGATGGCCTCTGCCAGTGTACCCTGCGGCAGCAGCTCATAGGCTACCTGCCCGCTCTGCGCGGCCTTCACGGCGTCTGGATTTGACGTAAAAAAGGAGCCGATCATCTTACTGATCTGCCCGTTCTGAAGCAGCCGGGCCGCCGCCCAACCCGGCTTCACCCGTGTTGTTGCCAACAAACGTCAGGTTTCCGGTCCCCTGCTCAGCCAAGGCATGCATCAGGTGAACGGGGTTGCCGGTCATGCCAAAACCACCCTGAAGAAGCGTATCGCCTTCTTTGACGAGCCCGGCAGCGATTTTTATGTCAATTACAGGTACTTGTTTCATATTTTTTTTCGCCACGAAGGCACTAAGTAATGAAGGAGCACAAAGGGTTTGTTTAAGAAAACTTCGTGCTGCTCCGGTTCTTCCTGCCTTTGTGGTTTGTCATTTTTTCGCCACGAAGGCACTAAGTAATGAAGGAGCACAAAGGGTTTGTTTAAGAAAACTTCGTGCTGCTCCGGTTCTTCCTGCCTTTGTGGTTTGTCATTTTTTCGCCACGAAGGCACTAAGTAATGAAGGAACACGAAGGGTTTATTTAAGATAACTTCGTGCTGCTCCGGTTCTTCCTGCCTTTGTGGTTTGTCATTTTTTCGCCACGAAGGCACTAAGTAATGAAGGAACACGAAGGGTTTATTTAAGATAACTTCGTGCCACTTCGGTTCTTGCTCCCTTTGTGGCTAAAGAGCCTCAAACGGCAGGCCGACGTAGTTTTCCGCAATCGTCGTAGCATACGCCTCCGACTGACTGATATACCGGAACTTAGCCCGCTGAAGCTGATACTGAAACGATCCGTGTTCGTCTTGTTTATGGAACAAGGTGGTCATAAAGTTAGAAAAATCCTGCGCCCGCCAAATGCGTTTCAGCGCCGTTTCGGTATATAAGTCGAGGCCACGCATCGACCCGTTCTTGTAGTAATCGACCAGCCCGTCGACCAGGTGCTTCACGTCAGCGGCGGCCAGATTAAGCCCCTTACCACCGGTTGGCGGCACAATGTGGGCCGCATCGCCCGCCAGAAACAAGCGTCCGGCCTGCATGGTATCGATCAGGTAACTGCGCATGGGCGTGATGCCTTTTTCGAAGATCGGGCCGGTTTGCAGACTCCACCCCGGCGTACCCAGCCGCACCGACAGCTCGTCCCAGATCTGATCGTCAGACCAGTTATCAATATGGTCGTCATTACCCACCTGAATATACAACCGGCTGACGGTCGACGAACGCAGGCTGTGCAGCGCAAACCCCCGTTCATGATACGCATAAATCAACTCGTCGGTCGACGGCGCAACGTTGGCCAGAATGCCCAGCCAGCTGAACGGGTAAGTAATCGAGTACTCGTTATACAGCTGCTTCGGCAGTGTTTTCCGGCCGATGCCGTGGAACCCATCACAGGCCGCCACAAAATCGCAGTCGATGATACCCTGTTCGCCCTGCTGTTCAAAATGGATTTTCGGTGAGGTTGTATCAAATCCTTCAATCTGTAGCGCCGGTGCTTCAAACAAGAGTTGCCCGCCCCCGGCCAACCAGGCATCGGTCAGGTCTTTTACTACCTCCTGCTGCCCGTAAATGGTGATGTTCCGTCCATTGGTCAGCTCGCCGAACGGTACCCGGATTCGCTCTTCGTCGAAGCTCAGGTAAACCCCGTGGTGCAGGTGACCTTCCCGTTCGAGACGACCGGACAGCCCGAGGCTTTTGAGGATATCAACCGTATTTTGCTCCAGTAATCCGGCCCGCACCCGGGCTTCCACGTACGCCCGGCTCCGGTGTTCGATAATAACCGACTCGATGCCGTGCTGCTTCAGCCAATGGGCCAGCATCAGGCCGGCTGGTCCGGCTCCGATAATACCGACCTGTGTCCGTATGTGTTTCATCTTAGTTTGATTGGTTAAGTCGCTCCTGATCAAGCACTTCTTTTGCCAAATGAAAAGCCTCATTGGCCGCCGGCAGTCCGCAGTACAAGGCGGAGTGCATGATTACTTCCTTGATTTCTTCCTCCGAAACCCCATTGTGCAGCGCCGCCCGCACGTGCATCTGAAACTCCGCTTTCCGGTTCAGGGCAATCAGCATCGAGAGGGTAATCAGGCTGCGGGTATGTTTTGGTAACCCGGACCGGGTCCAGATTTCACCCCATGCGTAGTTCGTAATGAATTGCTGAAAATCAGCCGTAAAGTCTGTTATTTGAGCATTGGCACGGTCTACGTGGGCATCGCCCAGCACCGTCCGGCGGACGTGCATACCCCGGTCATAGGTTGTCTGTCCAACCAGAAAATCAATCAGCAGCTCTGCATAACGGGCCGGCAGCTCAGTAGCCGCCAGATGGCGGGCGGGCAAAACCTGCAACCGGGCATCCGGAATATGGGCAACCAGAAACTCCGCCTGCTCAACATTGGTTACGGGGTCTTCATCGCCGGTAATGACCAGCGTGGCTACCGGAATCCGGGATAGCTCCGACCGGAAATCGGCGTCGCGGATGGCCGCACAACAGGCTGCATAACCAGCCACCGGACTACGCAGAAACATGGCTTTCGTTTCGGCCACCCGCTGCGGATTGGCTTCGCGGAAACCGGCCGTAAACCAGCGTTCCATCGTATCGTCGACGATGGCCTGCATACCCTCCTTCGTGATGGTGGCAATGCGTCCGTTCCAGCGTTCATCATTGCCGATTTTTGCACCGGTATTGCTGAGCACCAGTTTTTTCAGCCGTTCGGGGTGGTGAATTCCCAGCCACTGACCGATGAGGCCGCCCATTGACAGGCCGCAGTAATATACCTGGCCGATGCCGAGGTGATCCAGCAACCCGATCACATCCTGTCCCAGCTGATCAATGGTATACGGTCCGGGCGTAACGGGGCTTTTGCCGTGGCCGCGGGTATCGTACTGAAGCACGCGGAAATACGGCAGCAAATGGGGCACCAGCTCGTCCCACATCATCTGTTCGGAGCCCAGCGAATTAGAAAAAAGCAGTACCGGGCTATTGGGCGTGCCCTGTAGCGAATAGTTGAGGTTCATGGTTTGATTGGTAAATGATACTCCGGTATACGGGCGCGGCATCACCGGCCGCTTCCGGCCAGTATCCGGTCAATGATTTCCCCGGATTGGCCGGGCGAATGATCAGGCGAGAATAGGGAGTCCAGCCCGCTGAGCGGCAATGCCATGCCGGCCAGCACCTCTTTCAGGTGCCGCTTTTCAGATACCGCCACCACACAAGCCTGTTCGACCAGTTCATGGGCAGCGGCTTTACCGATTTTCACGGCCAGCGCCAGCGAGACATTTTCGGCATAAATCAGGCCGTTGGTCAGGTCCAGATTCTGCCGCATACGGTCAGCATCGACCTCCAGATGGGTGAGCAGATCGAGGGCCTTTTCCACAGCCCCGGCGGTCAGCTGCATAATATCGGTCAGGGTTTCCCATTCGGCATGCCAGACACCCGCCGACCGCTCGTGTTCCTGTAGCATCGTCGCATATAACGTACTGATCAGGCCGGGTATGCGTGTGGCGTTGGCCAGGATAGCAGCCGACGTAACCGGGTTACGTTTATGGGGCATGGTACTCGAACCACCCTTGCCGGCCGCCTTTCCTTCCAGCACTTCTGCCACCTCTGTCTGCATCAGCAACGATACATCTTTGGCTATTTTGCCCAGCGTTCCGGTCAGTAAACCCAGCGATGCCCCGAAACCGACCAGCGTTTCCCGCTGTGTATGCCAAGGGGTAGCTGGTGACAGGTCCAGTAGTTCCGCCAGAAAGGCTACAACCTCCGCCGTAATATGTTCGTTACGACTACCGACTGCCCCGCCAAGCTGTACCCGCAATACCTGCCGGCTTTCCTGTTCAATCCGTTGCCGGGCCTCGCGGACACCCGCCAGCCAATAGGCTGTTTTCAGGCCAAACGTGATGGGTTTCGCCTGTTGCAGCAGGGTCCGGCCAATCATAACCGTTTGCCGGTGAGCGTGTGTCAAGTCGGCCAGCCGTTCTTCGATGAGGCGGATTTGAGGGAGCAGCCAATGCAGGTAATCGCGGATTTGCAGCACCGTCGCCGTATCGACAACATCCTGACTGGTGGCCCCGAGATGTACAAACTGCGCCGCCACGGCATCTTTGCGGCGCACGAGTGCTGTCAGCTGTTTCACCAGCGGAATGGCAGCATTTCCGCCCAATGCCGTGTCCTGCCGCAACGTATCGACATCGAGTTCCTGCACCGAACAGGCCGCTGCAATCATCTCTGCGGCCGGAACCGGAATGTGTCCGGCCGCCCCCTGGGCTTGCGCCAGTGCAGCTTCAAAAGCCAGCATCCGGCTTAACTGCTGCTCATCAGACAAGATGCGTCGGGCGGCTTCGCTGTAAAACAGGTTGGTGTACAGGCTCATGGTATTGTATCAGGAAAGGTTACCCTTTCGTTTATCAAATGTCAAAAAATACCGTTTCCTGCCCACCCTGCATGTGAATGTCAAACACATAACCCCTACCGGTCTGCCGGGCAATCAGCGTTGAACGGCGGTCGGCAGGCACCTGGTTCAGGACGGCATCCTGTGCATTGGCGGCTTCTTCGTCCGGAAAATAAAGCCGCGTGTACGAGTGGATCAACTGCCCGCGCATAAATACGATCACGTTCAGGTGCGGCGCCTGCCCGTCGACCGAACCGGGCTTTACGGTATGAAACACAAACCGGTTCTTCGCATCCGTACCTGTTCCAAAGCGGCCGAACCGCCGGTTATACGCATCCCAGACCTCAATCATAGCATCCGGAATCAGCGTGCCGTTGCCGTCGAAGACCTGGCCGGAGATCGTAATAGCCGCAGGTTCGTCGAGCGGATTAACCAGCTGATTGCCAACCAGACTTTTAAAATCATACAGATATTGCTCCGGCACCAGCCCATAGGCAAAGTAAGGGCCGACTGTTTGCGATGGGGTTTGTAACATCATCGGATCGGGTTCAGGTTAAACAGTTTCAAAAGGAGTTGCCTTGTTGCCGCGCAGAACAAAATCAAACCGGTAACCGAGGGCAAAATCCGGTTCGGTAATGCCCAGGTCAAACTGCGAGATGAGCAGGTCGCGGCCTTTCGGCGGCACCTCCAGAAAAATCGGGTCGTATTGTAGCAACGGATCGCCGGGGAAATACATCTGCGTCACCAGACGGGTGGTAATGTTGGGCCCGAACAGCGAAAAATGGATGTGATTCGGCCGCCACGCATTGTAATGGTTTCCCCACGGATATGCGCCCGGCTTAATGGTATAAAACCTATAATAGCCATTGGCATCGGTCATGACCCGGCCCGTTCCCAGAAAATTCGGATCAAGCGGCGCATCGTGCTGATCGACTTTGTGCACATACCGCCCCGCAGCGTTGGCCTGCCAGATCTCAATGAGCGTATGCGGTATCGTGCGCCCGTTTTCGTCGTATACATACCCGTGTACCACAATGCGTTCGCCCATCGGCTCGCCGTTTTTGCGGGCATTCCGCGTCAGGTCATGATCGAGTGCTCCGAGATTGATGTCGCCGAAGACCGGCCCCGTCAGTTCCGACAGACTGTGTTTGACGACGACCAGCGGTTTCGACGGTGCCCGCAGCACGGTCGATTTGTAGTCGGGCGAAAGGTACGGCGGATGCACCTCCCGGTCGAATAAATCAGGCACAATTTCGCTCATTGTCTCTGTACAGGTTAACAGGAATGTTCGTCTGCAAAGCTATGAGCAGGATCATAAAAATTCCTGGATAAACAAAAAATAAACTTGTACAAACCGAACATTAATCAGAAATTCAAGCAGGTTTTTATCTTTTTCAAACATACGGTGCAACTGCTCAAAAACTTCGAAGGCCTGTACGGCGATAAACAACATCCGTTTACCGACGGCGACGGCTTTATCCATCATGAACTGCTGGAAGTACGTAGCCGGTTGTATGACTGGGACATTGACGAGCACCTGCATACCGATCTGGTACAGCTATTCATGTTCAGTTCCGGCACAGGCACGTTACTTTCCGAACGACGGCGGCTTGAGCTTCTCTCGCCCTGTGTGGTGCTGATTCCGGCCAACACACTGCATGGGTTTTCGTTTCAGGCTGATATGGTCGGCGAGGTATTTACCATCCGTGAACAGACGCTGGAGACGCTGTTTAAGCCGATGCCGCATGTTTTGCTGGAAATCAACCGGTTCCGGCTGTTTACGTTTCAGCCTGATGACGCGTCGCTGGCAAAACTTCAGCTGCTGAAAGCACAGTTGTGCGATGAGCTCGTTCAGAACCATGCGGAGAAAAACACCGTGCTCCAGCTCTTACTACAGCAATTCTGGCTGCATCTGTACCGGATCAGTCTCGCGCTTGATATCCCGTTACCCCGATCCGACAACCGGACACTGGCCTATTTTCAGGCGTTTCAGAAAGCTGTCCGCCAATCCGTCAATGAAGTTAAATCGGTACAGGACTATGCTGCCGGGCTAAACATCACCACGGTTCATCTGAATCGTATCTGTCAGGCATTGGTCCGGAAATCAGCCTTGCAGGTCATCCACGGCTTTGTCATCGACGAAGCCCGTAAGTACCTCACTCATACGACGTATTCCCTGTCCGAAATCTCGTACTTCCTGAACGTTAAGGATCCGGCTTATTTCTCGCGGCTTTTTAAGAAGGAAACCGGCCTCTCGCCCGGAGCTTACCGGAAGCAAACTAAAAAATGATCAGTAACTTTTCGAAAAAAGCGTTCCTGATTTCCAACCCCTTGTCTGCTTTATGAGTCTTCCTCAAAAAACCAGTTTATGCGCCTCTCTACCCTTGCTCTTCTCCTCTTTCTGTTAGCCGGCTGCACCGGTCAGGATAGTCCGCAACCGGTTGCCACCGGATTAGTACCGGCCAAACACTTTGAGGCGGTGTCCGGCGTCGCGGACCTGCCGGCTACCTACGAACCGATTCAAACCGGAGTTACGCTTCCCGGGCGTTTGAAAACCGAATATAACGCCGGACAACTTTCCGGTGAATGGCGGTACCACCCGAACGGGCAACTGGCCGAATTCCGCATGTACCGGAACGGCGAGGTACAGATTGCCTCTCAATACCGGTACACGTCCGACAACCGGCTCCGGTACGTACAGACGTTTACCAACGACTGTTTTTACGCCAGTACATCAACCTGTAGAGGCCCCGTGCGCTGGACCGGCTACGATGAGGTAGAAACAACCGCTCAGGGCAAAATCAGCAGCCGCAAAACCTATCTCTATCAGAATAATACGTGGGAGCTACGTTCGGTTACTGACTATGTGTATGATAATCAGCAACGGGTAAGTTCAGCGAAAGTCTATGACGGGTCAAAGCAATTACTCTCAACGCAGGAACTCACCTACGACGCGGCCAACAATATCACCTCCGTTAAAGAAACGCGGACGAATGCCCCTGCCGGGCAGGACGTTCAGGTATTATCTTATCAGTATTCGTCCGTGAGAAATCCGTATACGGCACTCAGCCATTATGTATCAGCCTTTTTTCTGAGCCCGTATCTCCAGAAAGAAGTCCCTGCGGCAACCTACACGCTCAACTCAGGTGATTATCCGACCCAAATCCGCAGCAGTAATGTCACCACAACGCTGGAGTATTACTGATCTATAACGTGCCGGTAACATTCCGGTAAAACACGAAATAACCTCTTGTAATAAGCCTTAATTCTGGCCGGACCAGCAAATTAAACCAAATATTCTTTGGCTTAACTTTTCTGCCGAATTGTATACGGGAGCGCCTGCCTGTTGATCGTCTTCCCGCTACGGCAACTATTAATCAGGTGCTATATGCGCAGTCAATGTCTTTATAAAAGCTTGACCTATAAAGGCCTTTTTGACAAAATACGGTTTATACCTTTGTGCGGTCAACAACTCAACATGACTCATGATTACGCAAACCGCTACCATTAAGGCATCCCTTACCGCACTTCTTTTCTGCTTCGGCTTTACGATACGGGCACAGTCTGTTCCGGAAAAAGTGCAGATGGCCGTCTTTCCGGCACGGGAACCCCTGAAATTCTGGCTGATTATCGACAAGCCTGAAACGGAAAAGAACGCCCGGATTGAGCTGGTCAACGACAGCAGGCAGCGTCTTTACATCGGTATATTACCGAAGAAAAAACAGCAGATTTCCCAGCTGTTTAACCTGAGCGAAGTAAATGACGGTGTATATACGCTGCGGATTGTAACCCAATCGGGAACGTATGAGAAATCGGTTACCGTAAAAACACCGGCACCTGTTCCGCAACAAACGCAGCGGACCATCACGTTTGACCAGCAGATCAAAGTCGCCTACAACGCAGAATAAACGCTGCGTAGCTTTTATCCAACGCCCTATGCCGGTTGCTGACCCGTGTAGGGCGTTTTCGTTTTCGGAGGCTACAGCATTTCATGTTGACAGACCGGCACTGAGGTTTCACCAGGATATTTTACCGGTTCAGCCTACACAACACTGGCGCTTCGGTAAGTCGTTACCAATTTTGGTCTGTAAACAGTATAACAGATTAATGAACAGACTTTCTCTCCTCGTCATGAGCGCGCTTCTGATAGCCGCGACCTTATCCTGTCAGAAAACTACAGATTTACTTAATCCCGGTGATACGGGTACGGATACAACACCTGATACACCTGCCGTTACGGCCGTCGGCAACCCCTCAGGCGAACTGGCAACGACTACCATCGGACCGGCCGGCGGCACCATCCTGTCGGCCGATTCGACGGTGCTGGTAACGATACCTGCCGGCGCACTGACCACCAATCAGGCCATTTCGGTACAGGCGCTGGATCAGAACAACTGCCCGGGCGGTACAGGCGCCGCCTTTCGCCTGCTGCCCCACGGGTTAACTTTTACCAAACCGGCTACAGTCACCTTCCGGTATCAGGACAGCGATACCGACGGGTCGGCCCCTGAATTGCTTCGCATTGCCTACCAGACCAATGACCGTACCTGGATGGGTACCATCAATAATAGCCTCGACACTACCGCCCACACAATTAACGTGCAAACCACACATTTCAGTGACTGGGCCATGCTGCAAACGGCTTACATCGATCCAGGCCAGACAGTTGTCGATCCAGGTCAGTCAATCAATATCAACGTCTATGCAGATAACAGCGCAAATGACAAAGAAGCGTTATTAAAAGGAACGGGGCAAATCGACAGCAAATACGTCGATCAGTGGTCAATACAAGGGGAAGGCAAGTTGTCGAATAATTCAGGAACCCGAATCACCTATACGGCGCCGGACCGGATTCCCGATAACAACCCTGTCACGGTCAGCCTGCGTTTAAAATACGGCCAGAAAATAATTACCCTTAAATCACGGATATTTATCATGCCGGAAGGTCTCATTTTCCGCATCAATAAAGGTCCGTGGATTTATACCACCTCACCTTTAGGCTTGAGCAGAGTGCAACACGGTAATGGTTTCTTTCATATGGTTCAGACGGGTACAACCATGCAGGGCTTTTCTGCAACGGTTTCGCTTTATTGGCCGGGTGATCTGACTAAAAAGTTTAATACCTCATATGTCTTGCCGTGGCAGCTCAAAAACGACTCCAATGAACTTAAGATTCCGATGATAACCCTGAGCACCACCCCGAGCGGCCAGCCGCTTTACACCTTCTACTATGAACAGAACAAAGCGCTCCACCCAAGTCCCGGCAATCTGACGATTCTCTATAACGGAGGCAATGTCGGTGATAAGGTATACGGAACGTTCTATTTAAAGAAGGCCGGGCTTCTGGAATACAGTGGCGGAACCGACCCTATGTTTGACGGCGTGGCAGAAATCGAGGGCAAATTCCGGTTTAAGATCGCCCGATAGGTTAACTGAACAGACAGCGGCCTGCACTGGCAGGTAACCGGTACAGGCCGCTGCATCTGGCCGCATAGGGCGGTTCTTATTGTTTGTAATGCAATACCACAATGCCGCACGCCATCGGCGTCGCCTTCACCAGCGTCAGGGGTTGTTTACTGTCGAGCAGGTTAAAGATGGGTAGTCCCTGTCCGAGAGCTACCGGATTTACGAACAGATGTAACTCATCGATCAGGCCTGCCTGAATCAGGCTGCCCACAAACGAGGCCCCGCCATAGGCAATGATATCGCCGCCGGCCTGCTGCTTCAGAGCCTTAATTTCTGCCGTCAGATCGCCGCTGGCTACTACCGTATTCGCCCAGTCCGGCGAGGCAGGCGATTGGGAAAAGACAACTTTGGGCGTATTGGTAAAAAACTCACCGGCTGTCTTTTCGGGGCTTTCCGGATCGGCCGCAATCCCCGCCCAGTGGGGGATAAAGCCCTCAGCCAGCTTCCGGCCCAGCACAATGGTATCGACCGGTGCAATCAGGTTTGTGATGTAGTCAAGCATATCCTGATCCCATGCAAAAGTCATCCAGTCCATCTCACCGGCCGGTCCGCCGATAAACCCATCGACGGTCATTTGTACCTGTAATTTCAGTGTCCGCATTGTTGTTTGTTTTTTGACAAATATCCGGCAAAACGGCGTAAATCAGCCGGTATACTCACGACAGAAAACGGGGTATTTGCGGCATTTTCCCCGGTATCCGGCTTTAGTAAACAGGACTATGTAATGAAGCTGGGCTCATTCCTTGTTTTACTGGCCACCGGTTAAGAAAAAGCCCAACATCATCCTGATTCCGGCCAACGAATTGGGCCATAGCGCTCAGACTTACCACCCGAATCAGAAGCGTTTACTACTTAAGAAGACGTCAGGCAAACACTTACTCCCAAGGCAATAATTTAACTATTCTTATTAAGAAATTAATTTATTATGCCATTAGTATTAAAAATACTAATTATATTATATTAATTTGTCACTACTAAATAAACAGTAATTACAAACTTATCCAACTCAACACTAACTTTTGCCATTACATGATGAACTTTACTTTTTCCTCATTGAGAAAGCTGGTTGCAGCTCAGTCAGTGGCCCTCCTTTTAGGGTCTCTACAAACAATTTCTGCTCAATCAACTGTTTGCAGCGTTGCAAATGATTTTTCCGCTGCGATAAGCATTGGTGCCACACCCTCGACAAGTGTTTGGGGAGTAGATAGAAAAGCTCCGAATGCATTCACCTCCCAGGTTAACTTTGCTGGTGATAGCCGGTTAAAGCATTCGATCAATAGCGCAGATTACGACGGGACAACTAATTATAACAATACACAAGGTCGGTCACTTATTTTGCCTGACGGCGTCGTAAGTATGGAAATTGATGTTTATATCCCGGGTGAATGGGAGACATCAGGCAGTCGAATGGCAGGTTTGTGGGGTGTTGGCTACAATTCAGGTAGTACGATTACATCATATCCAATCGTCGAATTTACCAGTGAGGGTGGCACAGCAAGATTCCGTGGTTATGATCCGGTTGGCAATGTTAATGGCTGGATTGATATGGGGCTTCCTGCCGGATTTACCTATAACAGTTGGGTGAAACTTCGTATGGAGGTATTACCCTCCGGTGAAATTCGCTACAGTGCCGGTAATCTTCAGGCAACGACAACGGCATTCACAGGTAGCGGCACAACAAGACTGGGAATAGCAATTTTACAAGGCTATAATGCAAATGTAAGTTATGACATTTATTGGGATAACTTTTGCGCCGGTACGGTGGGTTCTACACCATCTGCTTTAAATTTAACTGTAAGCGTCCCACTGGGTAGTACACCTAACTGCACAGCCGTCTTAACGGCAACAGGTAACGGCACCAAATTTGTTTTTACGGGCCCGAACGGTTATGTATATACCTATGTCTACAGAGATTTTGGTAGCCGCATTATATCAGCTGTGGGCGTAAAGGAGCCAGGAACCTATACGTTAACCGTATACGGACCTGCCGGAGATCTAATAACACAGAATGTCAATGTTACAGGTCAAGCCTGTCAGTAACCAATATTATCCTGAATACCCTTTTCAGAACGCTTCTACGTAAATAGCCAAACGTCCCGACCATACAAATGGCCGGGACGTTTAGTTTATATGGCCGGGGTTCCGGTCAGTTTCCGGGCAGCACTCAGAAACAGCGCCGTTGAGGCTACGCTGATAACGAGCGTGACCGACATCGCCCACCGCAGTGCTTCCGTGCCAAACGCGGGGGTCAGCAGGTCGCTGATGATCCCGACCACCAGCGGACCGAAGCCGAGGCCGATAAAGTTGAGCACAAAAAACAGGATGGCCGACGTTAACGACCGCATAGACGCCGGAACCAGGCTGTGTGCTACGGCGATAGACGGTCCGAGGTACATGTTTTGCAGCGCGGCGGTGATACCGAGGCAAATCATGGCCGCAATCGTATCCGGCAGGAACAGGGCACCGGCCGCAAACGGCATTGAGGCGATAATGGCATAGGCCGGTATACGCAGATAAAACCGGCTGTCTTTTTTCCCGAACGCGTCGGTCAGCATCCCGCCCGCAAAGGACCCGACGGCCCCGCCAATCCCGAAAATCAGGCCCAGGGCTGCCCCAATGTCAGCTCCCGGCATGTGGTGTATCCGGGCCAGAAACGAAGGCGACCAGTTGAGGATACCATACAGGCAGAAGACATGCAGGCCGGTTGCCATGGCCAGATACACAAAGGATTTGGTGGCATATAACCGGGCCACCACAGCCCTTAGGGACGGTGCTTCATTAGCCGGTGTTAAACCGGTGGCAGCATGGTCTGCATCGGTGGCACCGCGGCGCGGCTCCTTCACCGTCAGGTAAAACAGCAGCGAAAACACAACACCCGGCACACCGGCCACAAAAAACGCCGTCCGCCAGCCGAGCTGCTGACTCAGGTAGCCGCCCAGTAGAAAACCGGTCAGGATGCCGAACGAGATCCCGCTTGAATAGATCGACAGGGCCGTAGCGCGTTTTTCGGGCGGGAAATAATCCGAGATCATGGCGTGTGCCGGCGGACTGCACCCCGCCTCCCCGACCCCCACCCCGATCCGGGCCAGCAGCAGCTGCACGAAATTGTGCACCAGACCGGAGCAGGCCGTCATCAGGCTCCAGACGCCCAGCGAGGCCGCCACAATGTTGCGGCGGTTGGTTTTGTCGGCCAGGCGCGCAATCGGAATGCCGAGGGTCACGTAGAAAAGGGCAAACGTAAACCCGGAGAGCAGGCCGAGTTGGGTATCGGAGAGCTGTAGTTCTTTTTTAATCGCCTCCTGGAGGATCACCAGCAGCTGCCGGTCGATAAAGTTAAAGACATAGACCAGCGTCAGCATGAAGAGGACATAATTCCGGTAGGTCGTGCTTATGCCGGCGCGTTGAGCGGTTGGGGCTTGCATAGGGTTGTCGGGCAAAGTCAGTACGCAACTGAAAAGTATAAAAAATACTTTTTTTTATACTACACAAAATCAGGACTTCAGGCTATTCTATGCAGGCAAAATGGATTGATTTTCAGGGGGAAGAAGGAGGAATTTAATGATAATTTGATAAATGAGCCAGTAATTGGAGCCCTGATAGTTGATCTGGGTACATAATGGCTCAACGTTCTATACCGAAAATGGCTTTTATGAAGCAATTTCAGGCGCTTTTTTGATCAGGATTAAGTTTGTCATTCCATCCTGCGGCCAAAAATTTACTTTATAAGTCTCGTCTCCCTCAAGCCCAATTCTATCAATTAAGTTTGTTTTCCTAATAAGATATAGGATTCCCAGATATAATGATGGCGCAGTAAAGTCATAGTATCCTCGAAAAACAGTTTGCTAATGAGCTTTTTTGAGGCAAAGAGGTGAGAACGTGCATCTCCCTGACCGCGGGCAATTATAATGAATGCAGGAAGCTACTTCAGCTGTACCCAGGCCAATATTTTGTCAATATAACTTACACTGGCAGATGTGCTGTTTTCGGGACTGCTTAAATAATGATTGCAGCCTACGCACGTATCATATACTAAATTGGTCTTTCCTAAACGCAGAAACTCAAGCCGGACATAATCAAGCCCGTAAATCGGTGAACTGTCGTCCCGGCTGGCAGCAATCATATAGATTGGAATCGTCAGCTTACGTAACTGCTCAAAAGGAATGACCGTACCGAAGCTAGCCCAACGCTGGTAGGAATGACCGCCGGTTTCTTTATCGGTCACGGTCGAATGCTTATAAATGTCTGCAATGCGTTTAAAGGACGCTTCTACACTATCCTGAGCCTGCTGCTGGGTTAACTCACCTTTAGCTGCTTTAATACGCCAGCTAATGATTCCGTCGTAGAGTTGATTGAGTCCGCTTCCGACCACGGAAGCAATATGAGTAACCCGCTTGTCTTCAACGGCAAGCGACGGAACCACCTGCCCGCCTTCGGAGTAACCATAAGCTGCTATCGTTTTCTGATCCCAAAATCCATGGTTAATCAAATAACTTATAACTGCCCGGGTAGCCTGCACACGCCAATACAAGCTAAGGCGTTTGGTATATTCCCTGGAAGGCTTGTGGACGAATAAAACCTGCGACGGATTCTTTTGATATTCTGCTACACTTAGATCCATGTTCAATGTATCACAAAAAGAGGTACCTGGCTTGCCCAGGATGATATAGTGATACTTTTCTTTCGTCTTGCTCAGTAACTCTTCATTGAAAGTAATGGGGGTTGTTACAAATTTATTTCCCTGAATATACAGGCATAACGGAAGTCCCCCGCTACCGTTGACTTCAATAAACAATGGTGCTTTCCGGCGGATATTTACCCTATCAACATAGAACCGGATCAGTCCTAATTTCTTGTCTGTTATTGAAAATTCTTTCAATCCATATTCTTCGGGAGTTACGGGCTGAGCCAATAACCCATTTTTAAGCAGCAGCAGCGCAATGAATAATAGTATTGTTCTCATAAAGGCCGACCAATCAGATGGCACGACAGAAAGACGCATTTTAAAGCTGAGAGTTGCATTCAGTGATACGTTCTATTTATGACTTGTCCTGAAAAAAGCTGACCCGGGAATGAGGTACCGGTTAGCTCCCTGTCATTCCGATGGGCGTAGCTGGTGTTAATTTTCTGAGGGCAGGGAAGAAATATAGCTTAGCTCATAGACACTTTTGTCAGCATACAGAATTGCTATTCAAACTATATTTCCGGAGGATTCGGGGATCAGATTTCCCATAAAAAACAAAAACCCGACTCGTTAGAATCGGGCTTTTCTGCAAGCTTGCAGAGAGAGAGGGATTCGAACCCCCGGACCTGTTACAGTCAATGGTTTTCCAAGACCACCGCGATCGACCACTCCGCCATCTCTCTGTGTCGTGGTTTGTGGGTGCAAAGATATAGCGATTTTTAAGGCTTGTCAATACCTGAGCAAAAAAAAGTGCCTTTTTCTGCGTAAAAGCCGTACTTTTGCACCACGGAAAAACAATTAATTCGTGGAAGCTACCAATCATTTGCCCGTCGATTCTCCGAACACAGGTTCACTCCCAACTGTTGACGTTGCCCGCAAACTGGGCTTATTACCAGACGAATACGACCGTATTTGCGACATCCTGGGCCGCAAACCCAACTTCACCGAACTCAGTATCTTCTCGGTGATGTGGTCGGAACACTGCTCGTATAAAAATTCAATCGTCTGGCTGAAAACGTTGCCGCGCGACTCCGAACGCATGCTGGCTAAGGCCGGTGAAGAGAACGCCGGACTCGTTGACATCGGTGACGGACTGGCCTGCTCGTTCAAAATTGAATCGCACAACCACCCCTCGGCCCTCGAACCGTATCAGGGCGCGGCAACGGGTGTGGGCGGTATTAACCGCGATATCTTTACGATGGGCGCCCGCCCGATCGCTCAGCTCAACTCGCTCCGCTTCGGTAATATCGACCTGCCTAAAACCAAACGCCTCCTGCGCGGGGTCGTGAAAGGGATCGGCGATTATGGCAATGCCTTCGGTATTCCGACGGTGGGTGGTGAAATCTATTTCGACGACTGCTACAATACCAACCCGCTCGTGAACGCGTTCTCGGCCGGTATCGTAGAAGTGGGTAAAGTCGCTAAGGCAACCTCGCACGGCGTCGGTAATCCTGTCTTCATCGTCGGCTCGGCCACCGGTAAAGATGGTATCCACGGCGCTACTTTTGCTTCGGAAGACATTACCGAGAAATCAACCGAGAAACTGCCGGCGGTACAGGTGGGTGATCCGTTCATGGAGAAACTCCTGCTCGAAGCCACGCTCGAAATCATCGCGTCGGGCCATGTGATTGGTATTCAGGATATGGGTGCTGCCGGGATCATCTGCTCTACCTCAGAAATGAGCGCGAAGGAAGGTTTCGGTATGGACGTCAATCTTGACCTCGTACCGACCCGCCAGGTGAACATGCAGCCGTTTGAGATTCTGCTCTCAGAATCGCAGGAGCGTATGCTGGTGGTCGTGCAAAAAGGCAAGGAAGACGTGATCCAGCAAATTTTCGATAAGTGGGATCTGCACTGTGCCCAGATCGGTACCGTTACCGACACCGGTCGTCTGCATTTCTACCGCTGGGGTCAGCTGGTTGCCGATGTACCGGCGCATGACCTCGTACTGGGTGGCGGTGCACCGCAATACCACCGCGAATACCGCGAGCCTGCCTACATCAGCGAATTTGCGAAATTCGATATCAATACTGTAGCCGACGTAACCGCCGGTGAAATCAAAACAGTTGCCGAACACCTGTTGTCGCACCCGAACATCTGCTCACGGAAGTGGGTATATGAGCAGTACGACTCGATGGTTGGTACGGCCAACCGCAGCACCAATGCGCCGTCGGATGCCGCTGTGGTACGCGTGAAAGGCGCCGGTCTGCCGCAAACCGATAAATCAATCGTCATTACGGTTGACTGTAACAGCCGGTACGTCAACGCGAACCCGAATACGGGTGCGCAAATTGCGGTGGCTGAAGCCGCCCGGAACATCGTTTGTACAGGTGGTGACCCGCTGGCGGTGACCAATAACCTGAACTTCGGTAACCCGTATGTGCCGGAAGTTTACTGGCACTTTGTGGAAGCCGTTAAAGGCATGGGCGCGGCCTGTAGCCGCTTCGAAACGCCGGTAACAGGCGGTAACGTGAGTTTCTACAACCAAAGCTCCGACGACGGTCCGGTATTCCCGACGCCAACCATCGGTATGCTGGGTCTGATGGAAAATCCGGATAACCGCATGACGCTGAACTTCCGTCAGGCGGGCGATGCCATCTACCTGATTGGTTCAACGAAAAACGATCTCGCTTCGTCGGAATACCTGTACTCGTTCCGTGGCGTGAAGGCGTCTCCGGCTCCTGCGTTCGACATCGACGAAGAACTGGCGGTGCAGGCAGCGGTGAAGCAGGTAATCAAAGACAAACTGATCCTGTCGGCGCACGACCTGTCTGACGGTGGTCTGTTCATCACCCTTGCCGAATCGGCAATGGCGGGCAACGTTGGTTTCTCGATTACTACCGAAGCCGGTCTGCGTACAGATGCGTTCCTGTTCGGCGAAAACCAGAGCCGCGTAGTGGTGTCGGTGTCGGCAGATCAGCAGGCAGCGTTCGAAGCAACCCTTTCAGCCAGCGGTGTGACGTTTAGTCAGCTGGGCGAAGTGACCTCGGGCGACTTCGTCATTGACGGTACTACGCTGATGACCGTTGCCGATGCAAAAGCAGCCTACGACAACGCACTGGGTACCAAAATGAGCTAATTCAGCCTTTCGGCGATATACATTTACGGCCTGGCCGCGCGGATTTCCGTCGCGGCCCGGCCTTTTTTTATTTACGATCTCTTGTTTCAAGTGGTGGCACGACTTAGAGTCGTGCCACCACTGTCGGTCACGTTAACCAAATATTATTTTGTCCGCAACGGAAACATTAGCCCTTGTAAATTGCGTTATATGTTTAGTTTTGCTGTTAAAGTACAACAAAACATAGATATAGTCATGGACAACACACTTACATCGGTACTGAGTAGTACCGAATATATTCAGTATCAACCGAATGACGGGCTGCGCTACGATTTCCACAACGGCGAACTGATTGCCCTCAGTCCTGAGTCAGACCGGCACGAACAGCAGGTAAAACGCGTGGCCGACGCGCTCGAAACCGAATCAGGTTTACGGCGCTGCACGGTTTTTCATACGCACACGAAAATCGAAACGCAGGCCGATAAAACCTACCTGCATGCCGACGTGTCGGTAACCTGCAATTTTCTGGAATTTAAAAGCGGCAATCCGGTTATGCGCCAGCCACGGATGCTGGCCGAAGTTGTCACCGCCGACACGCGGGAGCGCGACCGGGGTTTTAAATGGCAGCAATATCAGCAGGTGATTTCGTTGTGGTACTGCCTTTTTGTAGATCCGGATACCCGGTCAATTGATGTCTACAGCAAAGACACCGCCAGCGGGGCGTGGCATTGCCGCACGTACCGTCAGCCGGAAGAACGCATTCCGTTCGACCGCTTCGAGATGGAGATTCCTGTGAAGAACTTTTTTGTGTAAGGGCGGGGAGCTTAGAGCAGGGTGCCTGGAGTAGCGAACGCAGACACCCCGCCCCCTGCCCCAGGCACCCTACCCAATCAATAAAACCATTCAGCCGCCGTCTTTTTCGGCGGGGCACTTTCCAGCTTTTTCTGAAGATCGTCCGGAATTTTAGGGAAGAAATTAATACCCGTCCGGCGCTCTACCTCATCGACCGTAACCACAAACGACTGCAACCGCTCGTCTGAACCTTCATTTTTCAGCAGAAAGGCAATCATCCGGATGTCGGGGGCATTGCAGTAGAGGAGCACCTTGTAATAATATTCCGGCACGGCTACTTCGTTCTGCTTACCGATGGTCGACAAGCCCGGTGTCAATACCGGCCCGGTCACCACATAAACGCCCTTGTCACGGAACGCCCACGACCGTACCTGCTCCTCCAGCGACTTCCAGATGCCCCGGTTAAACTGCGGTTCCTGCGGACTCATGTTGCTCATATAGAACGACTCCCGCATCATACGCTGCGAAAACTTAAAGTCGCCGGCCGGTGCGAGGTGGCCACGATCATAACCTGATTTTGTATAATCACCTGGCACGGCCGACCCCGACTTCACCATCGGATCGGGCATAAACTGCTCGCGGCCACGGTCGGCATCCCCCGTAATTTCATAGGCCAGCAACGGATAAGCTACCCAGTCAGCCTGTTTGTACTGATCGCGGAAACGCAGCGTATATCCCTCATGGCGGATAATTTCGTCGGATGCCTTGAAGGCTGGTAAGGCAAAATCAACCTCTTTTTCAAACGCAAACCGGTTATTACCCGACTCCGATTTGCCGGCCTTGCGGGTAGCGTCCGGATTATTGGGCGCGTTGTTTTCCGTGCGTTCATCCGTCGCCGATGACTGGTCGTCAGACGCTACGTCTTCGTCCGGTTCAGGCGCTTTATACGGATTATGGCCTTTCTTTTCCTTCCGCGACGGCCCCAGACCCAGAATCTCTTTTACGTCATTCCAGAAAGCAACCACCGGTTTGGTTTTTCCGCCGTAATGCAGAAACAACCCGACCAGGAAAAAGAAAAATAATAAAACAAGCGTATTGCCCTTTAACCGGAATCCTCGGCGGTAATACGAATTTGTGCGAAATTTGGGTTTGAAAAACATATCGGCAAAGTTAAGAGATTCGGGATTCAGTGCTATTTCCGGCCATTGAAACTCAAAAACGCAAAGATTCATTAAGACAGTATGTCACAATTACATATCGTGGTAATCGGAGGCGGGGCCGCCGGTTTTTTCGGGGCCATTACGGCGGCCGAAACCTTTCCGGATGCCCGCGTAACCATCCTGGAGAAAAACCGGTCGGTACTGAACAAAGTCCGGATTTCGGGCGGCGGACGCTGCAACGTTACCCATGCCTGCTTTGATAATAAACTGTTTATCAAACACTACCCGCGCGGGGACCGCTGGCTGCGCCCGTTGCTGAACACCTTCGATGCGGCGGCTACCGTCCGCTGGTTTGAGGCCAAAGGCGTCCGGCTGAAGACCGAAGCCGACGGCCGGATGTTTCCGACGACCGATTCCTCGGAAACCATCATCGACTGCCTGCTCGACACCGCCGAGGATCTCCGCATCCGGATCGAAACGAGCTGCGGGGTCAGCCGGCTTATTCCGCCGGCGACCGGCGAAAACCGCTGGGCCATTGAGTTGCTTTCGGGCGAATCGCTGTGGGCCGACCGGGTGTTGCTGGCCACAGGCGGCTATCCGCAGGCACACTCCTACGGCTGGATGCCCGATCAGACCGATCCGCTCGTGTTGCCGGTGCCGTCGCTGTTTACCTTCAATACACCCGAAAACCCGCTGTTGCCACTGGCGGGTGTTGCGGTACAACACGCCCGCGTGCAGATTGTAGATACCAAACAGGAGCAAACCGGCCCGTTGCTCATTACCCACTGGGGCTTCAGCGGCCCGGCCGTGTTGCGGTTATCGGCATGGGGCGCGCGTGAGCTCGCCGACCGCAATTATGCGTTTACGCTACGGGTCAACTGGCTCCCCGACCTGAACGAACAGCAACTGCGGGACGGCTTCAGTCAGTACCGGCAGCAGCATCCCAAAAAACAGGTAACTTCTCAGAATCCGTTTGGTTTGCCTAACCGCCTTTGGCTGGCGTTCACGGAACTAGCGGGGATGGACCCGAATGTCCGCTGGGCCGAACTCCCGGGGAAAGTCCAGAATAAGCTGATTGAGCAGCTCGGCAACAGCCGCTTTACCGTTGCCGGAAAAAGTACGTTTAAAGACGAATTTGTCACCTGCGGCGGCATCGCTCTGGGTAGCCTGAACCCGCAGACGCTGGAGAGCAAGGCCCACAAAGGGCTGTTTTTTGCCGGTGAGGTGCTGGATGTCGATGGCATCACCGGCGGCTTTAATTTCCAGAATGCCTGGACAACCGGCCACATTGCCGGCAAACACATCGGGCTTTAACGCGGCACATCGCCTGCTTTCCGCTGACGTACGGCACGTTTCCGGTACGTCAGCGGAGACAACTGCGTATGTTTCCGGAAAACACGGTTGAAATACGGCACATCGCCGAATCCGGACTCGTACGCAACGGCCTGAATCGGGAGTTCGGTTTCGGCCAGTAACTGTGTGGCATAGTGAATACGCATGTCGATCAGCAGCTCAACCAGGGTTTTCTGCGTCACGGTTTTAATGTACCGGCAAAACGAAGTCGGACTGAGGTTCGCCACGGCAGCCACCTGATCAAGCGTAATCTCTTCGCGGAAATGAGCAATCAGGTAGGCAAATACCCGCTGAAACCGCGCTGTCTCATGCTGATTATAGGCATGGTCGGAAAACATCTGATCAATTGGCTTCAGGTCTGTGCTGCTGCTGAGTCGTCCCAGAAGCGAGAACAGCGACGTTAAGCGCTCCAACGGATCTTTGTCGACCAGATCCAGCATGGCCGGAGCTAACCAGGCTTTATCGGCCGCGCCGGGTTGCAGCCCCGACCGGGCTAGCGCCAACAGCTTCCTGACCTGCCGGAATTCGGGCAACGTAAAGAAATCGCCACCGTTGAATTGCTCCCTGAACTGAATCACCACCGCTTCGCACAGCGCTCCATCTCTCCGGTTACGGCTTAGCCAGCAATGCGGCAGATCAGGTCCCAGCAGCACCAGGTCGCCCGGCCCGAACGCATCAATCTGCTTACCAACATACCGTTGCCCCTCCCCCTGAAGAATCAGCGTCAGCTCATATTCCGGATGAAAATGGTAAGGCGCGGTAAACCCCGGCACCAAAAACCGACGTACCAGAAACGACTGCTCGCCGCCCGTTGTCAGATGTTCAAATACAGCACGCATAAATTACCGGCCCAAAGAGTCATATTTTATCCGCCAGTCAGTATTAAGCTAATTGAAATGCTAATATAAGACAAGAACCAGCAAATTCTCTCCAAAAGGCTCTCTCCGGAAACGACCAATTTTGTCTTATCAAACTGGTAAAAACATGACAACAAACGCCCTGCAACAACCTTTCAGCCTCACAAAAGAAGCCATTGACTTCTATCAGACATACCGGTATATTAAACTAAAGCATGTCCTCGACGCCGAAACCCTGGCCTGCTACAGTGCCGCCATTGAGGAGAAGGTTAATGCGCTTAACCGCCAGCAGCAGCCGCTGGACCAGCGTGATACCTACGGGAAAGCATTTATACAGGTATTTAACCTCTGGCTACAGGATGAACGCTGCAAAGAATTTGTCCTGAGTAAGCGGCTCGGCCAAATCGCCGCCAGTCTGATGCAGACCAGCGGTGTACGGTTATATCACGATCAGGCGCTGTTCAAAGAGGCAGGCGGCGGCATTACGCCGTGGCATGCCGATCAGTATTACTGGCCGCTGGCGACCGACAAAACCATTACGGCCTGGATTCCGCTTCAGCCTGTTCCCCTTGAGATGGGCCCGCTTGAGTTCAGCGCCGGCAGCCATGCTATTGTCGAAGGCCGCGACCTGTCGATCAGCGACGACAGCGAAGTGAGCATTCAGCAGCGGCTGCGGGTCACCGACTTCCGCCACGTGATTGAACCCTATGACCTCGGGGAGGTGAGTTTCCACTCCGGCTGGGTATTTCACCGCGCCGGTGCCAACCAGACCGATCAGGTCCGCAAAGTCATGACGATCATCTACATGGACAAGGACATGGTGCTGAAAGAGCCTGAGAATGAGAACCAACGGAAAGACTGGCAGAAATGGTGTACCGGTGCTCAGGTCGGGCAGGTTATTGATACGCCGTTAAATCCGGTCATTTACTAATCGAACCAACCGGGAAATCCGTATTTTCGGGCATCATCCGACTACAAACTCATGCTCGAAGCCATACAGGAAGCCACCCCGCTTCATTCAGTCAAAAACTACCATTCAGCCGGTTGTCGGTATCATTCTGGGTACCGGCCTCGGCACGCTTGCCAACGAGGTTGAGGTCGAAACGGCGATTCCGTACGAGGAGATTCCTCATTTCCCGCTCTCGACCGTTGAATTCCATTCCGGAAAGCTGTTGCTCGGTCATCTGGGCGGCAAACCCGTTGTCGTGATGCAGGCCGGTTTCATTTTTACGAAGGCTATACCATGCAGCAGATCACCTTTCCGGTACGGGTGATGAAATGGCTGGGAATCGAAACGCTGCTGGTATCCAATGCCTCCGGCGGGATGAATCCGGCCTTTAAAGCCAGTGACCTGATGATTATCGACGATCACATCAGCCTGTTGCTGCCGCAGAATCCGCTCACGGGCCGGAACCCGGCTGAATTCGGGGACCGCTTCCCGGACATGAGCGAGCCTTACGACAAGGCGCTGATCCAACAGGCGGAGGCAATTGCGGCTGCCAATGGCATCGCCCTGCAAAAAGGAGTCTACATCAGCGTAACCGGTCCGCAACTCGAAACCCGCGCCGAATACCGGATGCTGCGCCAATGGGGTGCCGATGCAGTCGGGATGTCGACAGTTCCCGAAGTGATCGTGGCCCATCAGATGGGGTTACGCGTGTTCGGCTGCTCAGTCATCACCGACATGGGGATTCCCGAAACGCTGGTGAAAGCCGACATCGCCCACATTCTGGCTGCTGCCGCCAAAGCCGAACCACAACTGACTCTGTTGATTAAAGAGCTCGTAAAGGCGTTATAAATCTTCTTCATCCCGCATGGCCTGCTGCGCGCGCTTCAGCTCCTGAAACGTTTTTTCGTTTCCCAGCTGACGCGCCAGCTGAAGGCCCATGTCGTACAGCATATCCGCTTTCTGTATCTGCCCCTGTTCTGCATACAACGCAGCAGCATGGTAGTATGTGGCCAGATACCCCGGATGTTCCGTCAGCAGTTTTTCCAGATAATGCAGCGCCTGACCAAGGTCCGCACGCATGTATTCCATCGCCAGCGCATAAACATTAAACGGCTCACCGGGTTCTTCCTGTACAAATTGAAGTAATTGTTGGATACGATCGGTATTCATAGTTGCTAAAAAATTAGTATGCATGCATACGATTATTCAATACGATTTGTAAATTGCCGCAAAATAGCGGATAGCAGACAGCAGGCCGCATACAACGGGGAATTTTACCCCTACCTGTCAACTGTCTGTTTAATGCTCAACTACAAAACCTCAAAAAAGCATGAAAATCTTAGTATGCGTGACGAGCGTGCCGGACACGACAACTAAAATCACATTCACCGACAATAATACCAGGTTCAACAAGGCAGGTGTACAGTTTATCACCGGCCCTTACGACGACTATGCCCTGGCCCGGGCCGTCGAACTGAAAGAAAAGCTTGGTGGTACAGTGACCGTTCTGAACGTAGGCACGGCGGACTCAGAGCCGGTTATCCGTAAATGCCTGGCGATCGGTGCCGATGATGCTATCCGCGTCGATGCTGAGCCGACGGATGCCTTTTTCGTAGCCGAGCAGATTGCCGCCATCGCGAAAGAAAACAGCTATGACCTGATCCTGATGGGCCGCGAATCGATTGATTACAACGGCGGTCAGGTACACGGTATTGTGGGTGAATTGCTGGGAATGCCGTCGATTTCGCCGGTTATGAAACTCGACATTGACGGGTCTACGGCCAAACTCACCCGCGAAATCGAAGGGGGCAAGCAGGAACTGGAAGCACAGCTTCCGCTGATTCTGGGCTGTCAGGAGCCGATTGCCGAGTGGAAGATCCCGAATATGCGCGGCATCATGACAGCACGGACCAAGCCGCTGAAGGTCATTCAGCCGGCTGGTAATGACACCTTGACGCAGGTGGTTGGCTATGAACTGCCACCGGCACGCGGTTCGGTGAAGATGATTCCGGCCGAAGAAGCCGAAACGCTGATTCAGTTACTCCGGACCGAAGCAAAAGTCATTTAACTCATCCCCGTTAAAACCCCATCAACTATGTCAGTATTAATTTTTGCCGAATTAGACGAAGGCAAACTGAAAGGCTCCTCAAAAGAAGCAATATATTATGGCTCAAAAGTAGCCGAAAGTCTGGGCACCGCCGCAACCGCAATTGTGATCGGTCAGGCCGATGAAGCAGAGCTGGCAACTGCCGGCCGGTTCGGCGCTGCCAAGGTACTGCATGCCGCCGACAGCAAACTGACCGAAGCCAACGGCATGGCCTACGCGAGCGTCGTGGCAGCGGCGGCGGAGCAGGAAGGTGCTACCGTAGTCGTTCTGGCCAAATCCTCTTTAGGCGATGCCATGGCCGCCCGTCTGGCAGGTAAACTGCGGGCAGGGCTGGCCGCAAACGTGGTCGATTTGCCGAACGTATCAAACGGTTTCCGCGTCAAACGCAGCATTTATACCGGCAAAGCTTTCGCCGAAACCGAGCTGACAGCCGACAAAAAGATTCTGGCGATCAAGAAAAATACGATCACGCCGGAAGAGAAAGACGCGTCTGCCTCTGTGGAGACATTCAGCCCTGCGCTGAACGACAGCGACTTCGTACTGAAGGTAACTAACACCGAAAAAGCGACAGGTGATGTCTTATTGCCTGAGGCTGATCTGGTTGTATCGGCAGGCCGTGGGCTGAAAGGCCCGGAAAACTGGGGTATTGTCGAAGATTTGGCTAAGGCTCTCGGAGCGGCAACGGCTTGTTCGAAACCGGTTTCAGACCTTGACTGGCGCCCTCACCATGAGCACGTCGGTCAGACAGGCATCAAAATCAGTCCGAACCTATACATCGCAGCGGGTATTTCTGGCGCGATTCAACATCTTGCCGGTGTGAACTCCTCGAAGGTAATTGTGGTTATCAACAAAGACCCTGAGGCACCCTTCTTTAAGTCGGCCGATTACGGGATTGTCGGTGACGTATTCGACATTCTGCCACGGCTGACCAAAGCAGTCAACGCCCTGTAGAGACGCAAGATGTTGCGTCTCACATAAATATCTTGCGTCTCAGATCCGGTTACTATGTCTCATTGAAGGATTCCGGATTCTGCGTCGTTTTTGAGGTATAATCCCGGATTCAGCATCAACATATATGCTGAATGAATAAAACCAGATACTAATGAGACGCAAGATGTTGCGTCTCTACGGATAGTCAATATCCTGCACTATATCCTGTCTGGTATAGTGCAGGATATTGATCTTTAACGGGGGTGTGCGGTAAAACTCAAGCCATACACTCAGAATGCATCGGTATACCGGCAAGGTTGGCGTTGTGAAATGAGACGCAATATATTGCGTCTCTACTAAAATTGTTAATTTCGCGCTGTGGAAAAAATTAAGCTTGAAATATTAGGTTTGTCACCCAGCCAGTCGCAGTCGGGTTCGTTTGCACTGGTTCTGGGCGAGGAATATGGCAATCGACGCTTGCCCATTATTATTGGTATGTTTGAAGCCCAGGCCATTGCCATTGAAATTGAAAAGATTGCGCCCAATCGCCCGATGACGCATGATCTCTTCAAGCAATTCGCCGAGAAGTTTAAATTTACCGTACGCGAGATCGTTATTTCTGACCTGCGTGAAGGCATTTTCTACGCACGGATCGTGTGCTCGGACGGGGTTCGGGAAACCGTCATTGATGCCCGCCCGTCGGACGCTATTGCCATCGGCATCCGGTTCAGTGTACCGATCTACACTTACGAAACTATTTTGTCGGAAGCCGGTATTACGGCCAGTTCGTCGGAAGACGAAGAAGAAGACAAGCCGGAAGAACTGGTCCGTTCTTCGTCGGGACGTCCGCAGCGCGGGTTCAGCGAGCAACTGAAAGATATGACCGTTGACGAGCTGCAACGCATGCTCGATGATGCACTTGCCAATGAAGAATATGAACGCGCCGCTAAAATCCGCGACGAAATCAGCCATCGGAATTAATGATCTAACCTATACATTTTCGAAGCCCGCTCGCTGAGCGGGCTTTTTTATAGGCCCCTGTCTTCGCCCTGCTATGGAGATGGCGCCCTTTCAGGGCAGACAGCGGGGTACTCAGCAATGTGACATATACCAGATGACATGACGCAATACATTGATAACCCGTTTATTCTGGCGCTTACGGCCCGTAATCTGAATGTCGACATTCACAGGCACTCCGCCTACCAGCTTGTTTTTTCGAACGACGTACCGTTTACGTCGACGATTAACGGACAGCTGTTCCGGAATATTTGTGGTTTTGCCATTAAGCCGCAGATTCCCCATTTGTGTGTCGCTGAAGAAGGTACATTAAGCGTGCTGAACATTGAACCTTATTCAGCCATCGGGCTCACACTTTCCGGCAACTTCAACACGGATCAAGCGTATATTGTCTTTACTTCCGCAGCCGAAATCAATAGTTTCCTGCACACCGACAGTCCTTCATCCGACATTCACACGTTTATCAATGCCTTACGTTTACACACACCGGCGATAGCACACGACGAACGGGTAACGCAAATGGTCGACTACATCAGAACGAATTATTTTGAACGGGATATCAGTCCGCAGACGTTTTCTGATTTTGTGTTTCTGTCTCCCTCGCGCTTAGCTTCCTTATTTAAACAACAGACAGGCAGCAGCCTATCCAAATATTTACTGTGGATCCGGCTCCGGCATGCCATTCATAGCATCCTGTCAGATCCGCAAAGAGGCCTTACCGATGTTGCCTACGACAGCGGGTTTTATGACCTTCCTCAGTTCCATAAATACATGCACGCCATGTTTGGCATGCCCCCGATTGCCTTAAAGCAGAACAGTGATCTGATACAAGTTTATTAGTCGCTAGCCTGACACCTTTGTAGCATCATTCAGTTCTAAAAATTTCACAGACATGAAAGCGATTGCATACAAGGTATTCGGGGACACCAGTGTCCTGCAAAACGTAGATGAGCCCAAACCAGCCATTCAGGACAATCAGGTTTTAGTCAAGGTAAAAGCCGTTTCCATTAATCCGCTGGACTGGAAAATCAGAAAGGGAGAAATGAAGCTCATGTCCGGCTCTTCATTCCCGAAACATACCGGGACTGAGTTTGCCGGCATCGTTGAAGCGGTTGGGCCGATGGTTACGAATGTCAAAGCAGGGGATGACGTTTTTGGCGCCGTAAAAAATAATATGAAAGAAGGGGCGCTTGCCGAATATGTTGCCGTGAATGCTACTCTGGTCTGGAAAAAGCCGGCGGCCATCAATTTTGTTCAGGCAGCCTCGATACCGACAGTAGGGAGTGCGGCGGCAATGGCACTGCAAAAAATGGGGCCGATTGATGTCCATTCCCGGATTTTAGTCAATGGCGCTGCGGGTGGTTTCGGCATGTTTCTGCTCCAGTTACTCAGGGATACAGGTGCAGAGGTAACGGCCGTTACCGGTGCCAATGCAATGACCTTCGCCGGAAAGTGGGGCGCCAGCCGGGTGCTGAATTACCAGAAAGACGATGTGCTTACATTGGGGGCAACCTATGATGTGGTGGTCGATCTGTCGGGTAAAATGAGCTATGCCGCAGCAACACAAATCATGAAACCCCATGCCCTGTTTATTAATCCGGTCCCGAAGCCGCTTGATATTCTGCTAAGTCCGCTTAAAAATGTGTTCAGAGGCAAAAAGCACCTGCCGTTGCTGAGTACGCCCGCAGACGAATATATGAACCAGCTGCTCGCAGCGGTCGGGAACAGACTGGACATCCAGGTGAGTCATGTGTTCCCGTTTTCTCAGACCAAAGAAGCCTATGACTTTGCCGAAAAAGGTGGTTATACGGGCAAAATAGCGATTGAAGTCGCCTGACGTCCTGAGCATCCGGCAGAAAAAGTCGTTTTCGGCCATAGCCTCAAAATATATGGCAAACTCTAAACGTTTGGGAGGGGAAAGGGCGTTTCTTTGCCTGACTAACCATATTCTCTGATGAAAAACCCGTTTTTCTATATTCTGCTGCTGATTCTGGTCGTGCTCGACGGCTGGCTGATGTCTCACCCTAACCTGATCGGCCGCTTCGGGGTCTGGTTTTATGAGTACGATTACCTGCGGACCTTCCCGCGTGCGGTTGGCACCGTGGCAGCGGTCGTCGGCGTAGCGCTTATCCTGGCCTTGCTGGTAAGCCGGCTATCCCGCCCCGTTGCGCTGGCTGGTTCGGCCATTTTAGTAACGTTGGGTATTCTGTGGCTGATTCAGAGCGTTCAACAATTCACATCCGGTGTCTACAAACTGACGGGTGCCGGATTCAAAGCCGGTGGCATACTGCTTCCGGCGCTGGTTACCGCTGTTTTCGCCAAAAGCTTCTACGACGTTTTCCGGAATCGGGTCAAGAAGGTGTAGGTTGAATAACTGCCCGAGGGTTTTAAACCCCCGGGCAGTTAAAACGAAGGTACCTGTCCGACAGCTGGCAGTTAATTTACCGCGCCGGTGGTCCGGCAACCCGGTTTATGGACGCCACGACCTTGTCCAGGTTCTTATAGTTCTCTTTCTCCGTCAGCGCTGACAGATTTACAAACTTATCAACCACGCGCCGCTTGTTGTAAATCAAAATGGTATTCCGGGCATTCGGGTTGATCTGGTACAGATAGCTTGTCTGCGTATCGGTCAGCGTCGGCACATACATCACCGATAATTCCCGCAAACCATACTGCTTTGAGAAAGCCGTCAGTTGCTGCTGTATCTCAGACAAGGGCCGTTTTTTGGGGTTCATATAGATCAGAAATGCCTTGAACCGGTCAGCACCCCGCCGCTGTATCTGTTTTTCCAGAAATACCGCCAGCTGCGCCGCATTATCCCAATCATCATCCGACAGCCACGCCATTACGCCCGCTGTCCGGTGGCCGTATTTACACATAGGGCAGGTTTTGGTGCCCTTATCCGGCCCCCACACATGTACCGGATCAAACGCCGGACACTCCTCCCCCACAACCAGCCCCGACGAACGGCTATCGCGGTCGTAGGCAGCATGCAGTATCAGATTACGGTTCCCTTCCAGAACGCCGTCTCTGCCTTTCTGCAAGGCTACCCCGCCATAGCGTACCAGTCCTTCGCGCTGCTCCAGCCTGTACCAGTACGAGTCTGTCAGTTGCGGATCGCCCTGAAACACAAAATCACTGATCCAGTACGCACGGGTCTGCATCGGTGCTTTTACGACCGCATGGATGTGGGCCGGCGCATCGCGGGAGGGGTACATCCCGGGTTTGACCGTACTGATTTCGTAACGGCCTTTGGCATCGGTTCTGAGCCAGCCACGCAGGTATCCGTGCCACCACGCATACGACCGCTTATCTTCGTTACCGTGTTTCGGATATTTCCCGGCCGCATTGGTATGGTACGCATACAGCAGGACACCAGCCGCCGGCGTAACGCCATCGGACAGAAACACCGTACCGGTCAGGCGGATACGTTGGCCACGCACGGTATCGGAGGCGATGGTCAGCCGGTGAGACAGGTTGGCCGGTAGCTTGTCGAACAGGCAATCGGTGCAGGTTGGCGGCTCATCGGACAGGTTTCCGGCCGGAGGCAAAAAGGCTGTCATGGCCAGCATAATGAGAAAAACAACGGTTGCTTTCATGGTAAAAACGGGATTTGTCGGTTTGGCTGATCCGCCTTCCGGACCAGCACCTGACACAAACCAAACGCACTGGCACACGTGCTGCAACTTTATACGACCAACTACCGGAATACACGACCAGCAGTGCCCGGCTGTTAGTCGATGTTTTCTGTCGTTGGTCGAAAAGCAGCTGTTTATCAATCACCTGTACGGATGGCAGGTACACTGAAATCGTTGTATATTCGTAGCGCTCAACCCGCATCCCTGCTATGCTCAACCGTTTGCTGACACCCCGTTTTTACTGGCAGGCTGCCTTCTGGATATTGGTTACGGTCATTTTTACCTACGACCGGAAATACCTGTTCCAGAAGCTGGCTCTTGGTCAGGTGATCCCGTGCATTGTGTTTCGGGTCGGGTTATTGATGGCACTTGCCTACTGGCACCTCTACGTCCTGATTCCCCGCTTCTGGCAACAAAGACGCTTTCTGCTGTATGGGCTGACACTTACGTTTTCGGGTATACTTACGCTACTGGCGCAGGGCGCCTATGACACCTATCTTTACGGCTTTGTAATCGGCGACGAATACCATCAGAACCTGCTGGTTAACCTGCCGTTTAATGTCATTGCCACCGGCTGGTATCTGGTCATTATGCTGCTGTTGAAACTGGCCCTCGACCGGATTGAACAGCCTGCTGCCCGCAAAGCCGAAGCCGCCGGTCTGCCCGATACCGGCGACATTCCGGATACAATCCGGATTAAGTCGGGAACCCGCCGGATTCAGATTCCGCTGGCTGATATTCTGTTTATCCAGGGTCTGAAAGATTATTCGCTGGTTCATACTCCCCACGGCCGGCACATCGCCCAGGGGTCACTCAAAACGATGGAAGCCACTTTACCGCATGGGGTGTTTATACGGGTCCACAAGTCATTCATAGTACCCAGGTCCCGCATCCGGTCATTACGCAACGGGCAGATTGAATTACCTGATTTACAGATTCCCATCGGCCGTACCTACCGCAAGGAGGTCGAAAAATTGATTTAACCGGCACGTTTGCCCAAAAAGCGTATTTTTGAGTGTACGAAAGCCTTTTATGAAAACACTTCTCACTTACCTGACTTGTTGCCTGACTCTCGGTTCACTCTGTGCTCAACCGGCCAAACTACTCCGCCCCGACCGCGTTTTCGACGGCGAAGCCATGCACGAAGGCTGGGCGGTGCTGGTTCGGGGCACTAAAATCGAGGCAGTCGGTCCGGCCGGGGCCCTCAATGCCGGCGATGCCCGGGTAATCGACCTGAAAGGCACCACCTTGCTGCCGGGCATGATCGAAGGCCATTCTCATTTACTGTTACACCCGTACAACGAAGTCGCCTGGGATGATCAGGTTCTCCGCGAAGCCCGCAGCGAACGGGTTGCCCGCGCCACCGTCCATGCCAGAAATACCCTGCTGGCTGGTTTTACGACCGTCCGCGATCTGGGGACTGAGGGCGCTGATTATGATGATGTCGGACTGAAACAGGCGATCAACAAAGGAGTGATTCCGGGCCCAAGAATGATCGTGGCCACCCGCGCCCTGATTGCGACCGGTAGTTACGCCCCTAAAGGCTTCAGCCCCGACATTACCGTCCCCCAGGGCGCTGAAGAAGCCGACGGACACGATGCGCTCATTCAGGCGGTCCGGCGGCAGATCGGCAAAGGCGCCGATGTGATCAAGGTCTACGCCGACTACCGCTGGGGGCTGATGGCCGACGCCCGGCCGACCTACACCCTCGACGAGCTCAAACTGATTGTGGAGATTGCCAAAAGCAGCGGCCGCGGAGTGGTTGCCCATGCCGGTACGGCCGAAGGGATGCGCCGTGCTATCCTCGCCGGCTGCGAAACGCTGGAACACGGCGACGCTGGTACACCGGAAATTTTTGCCCTCATGAAGCAGCATGGTACGGCCCTGTGTCCGACTCTGGCCGCCGGTGACGCCATCACCCAATACCGTGGCTGGAAAAAAGGGGTTGATCCCGAACCCGAACGCATCAAACAAAAGCGGGCCACGTTTAAACAGGCGCTCGACGCGGGTGTAACCATCTGTGCCGGTGGCGATGTCGGTGTGTTTATGCACGGCGATAATGCCCGTGAACTGGAAATGATGGTCAATTATGGCATGAAACCCCTGGACGTACTGAAATCCGTTACATCGACCAACGCCGATGTCTTTCACCTGACCGACCGGGGCCGCATTAAATCCGGTTTGCTGGCTGATCTGGTGGCCGTCGAAGGCAACCCGTTACAGACCATTAACTCGCTGAAAAAAATCAGGTTAGTCCTTAAAGGCGGCGAAGAAATAAAACCCTGATCCGGCCGGAAAATAACCATCCGGTTTTCAAACCACTCAACCTACATTATGACCGGTCATCCAAAGCCGGTCATATTTTTTACCAAAGTACCTTGCATTGCAAAGTACCTTATACTACCTTTGACTCATCAAACAACAAATACCTTTGAACAAAGAGCGAAAGAGAGAGAGAGGTAAAGAGCGGGTTCCCGTCAGTTTCTCGCCGGAACTATCAACTTCCCGCAACAGCGGCTCACTCTTTCACTCTTTACGTCTTTCACTCTTTAACTTAACATCCCCGTAAGCACATGAATATAGAGAACGCACAGGTGCAAATGCGGAAAGGAATCCTGGAATTCTGCATCCTGCACATTATCTCACGGGGCGAGGTGTATGCCTCCGACATGCTGGACGAACTGACCTCAGCCCGGATTATGGTCGTGGAAGGCACGCTCTACCCGCTCCTGACCCGCCTTAAAAATGCCGGGCTGCTCGATTATAAATGGGTGGAATCGACCTCAGGGCCGCCCCGTAAATACTACGTCCTGACCGAACTTGGCCGCACATCGCTTGAGGCACTTAATGCCACCTGGCTCGAACTATCGGCCTCGGTGCATGCGATTATCGATAAGACCGATCAGCACAAATCGGCGACCAACGGGCATGCCGATGTTGCAGAAAGCGCTTCCCCATCTGATCAGGACCAATCGCTGTCACCTGACGAACCGTCTTCCCTCAACTAACCTAAACGCCTGAAAACGAACGTAGAGTCATGAAAAAGACCATCTCGATAAACATTAGTGGCGTCATCTTCCACATTGAAGAAGACGGTTACGACAAACTCAAAAACTACCTGGCGTCGATTCAGCAGTACTTTTCCGGTTACGAAGACAGTCAGGAAATTGTGACCGACATTGAGAACCGGATCGCAGAAAAATTACTGGCCAAACTCAAAGGCGATAAGCACACAGAGGCACGGCAGGCCGGGCCGCGTTCGGCGATTACGCTGGAAGACGTGAACGAGCTTATCAAAGCGATGGGTACCGTTGCTGATTTCGAGGCCGTTGAGGAAGAGGAAGTGTTTCTGGGCAAAGAGCAGGGAGCTGAGAGCAAAGCGCAATACGCTCAGGGTGCCGCATCCGGTACTACCCCACCCAACCCTGCGCCCCATGCGTCCGGTCCTGTACCGCCACGCCCTGCCTTACATGGTCCGCGCCGGATTTTCCGCGATCTGCGCCGGAAAACGCTGGGTGGCGTTGCGTCGGGTCTGGCTCACTATTTCAACATCGACCCGGTTTGGGTCCGTCTGGTGATGGTGATTCTGGTGATTGGCCTGCCACCGGTATTCGGGCCTCACGGGGGCGGTGAGTTCTTCGGCAGTCTTGCCGGGTTTACCATACTAGCCTATATCGCCATGTGGGTGGCCTTCCCGGGCTCCGAAACGCTCGAAGAAGACAAGTCTATCAAAAAGTTTTACCGCAACCCCGACGACAAGGTACTGGGTGGTATTGCTTCCGGTATCTCAGCCTATTTCGGTATTGACACCGGCGTTGTACGGCTCCTGTTTGTGCTTGGTATTGTCTTGTTCGGGGTTGGGTTCCTGGCCTACATTGTTCTCTGGATCATCTCTCCGGAAGCCAACACACTAACCGAAAAAATGGAAATGAAAGGGCAGCCGATTACGTTGTCAAACATCGAAAGCAACGTAAAACGCAGCCTGAATATCAACGAAACAGCCGAAGAAAATGCCGTTACCAAGCTGCTGCTCTTTCCCTTTCGGGCAATCGCGGTCGTGCTGACGGGTCTGGCCCGGGCGTTCGGCCCTTTTCTGAACGGTCTGGTGGCAGTAGTGCGTGTGTTTGTCGGGGTTATTATGCTGATCATTTCCTTTGCCACCATGATTGCCTGCCTGGCCGTTGCCGGTACAGCGCTGGGTGCCAACATGAGCGGCATCAATGATCTGGAATTTCCGCTGCGTCTCCTCCGTCAGGACATTAGTGCTCCGATGATTCTGGCCACCCTGGTCGCGGCTATTTTACCTTGTATGGCCCTTGGTATTGTCGGTTTGATGCTGATTGCCAAACGGAGTCTGATCAGTTCGCGTGCGGCCTTAACCCTGCTGGGTATCTGGATTCTATCTGTTGTAGCTGCCTCTGCAACCATTACCCCGCTAGTTGCCAACTTCCGTCGCCAGGCTACAGTTGAAGAAGAAAAACTGCTGACGATTCCGGTAGCAGTGCCTACATTCGACATGAACGATGTTGATTCCGAATATGATCAGCGCCCGAATATTGAACTGATGGGTTACGACGGAACACAATATAAATTAATGCAACGTTTTGAGGCTCATGGCCGAAGCCGCACCGATGCCGAAGCCAATGCCCGCACAATCCGGTACAATTACGTACAACGCGATTCGGTTCTGCGTTTCGACGACGACATTGACCTCGCCCCGAATGCGCCCTTCCGTGATCAGGAGCTGCACATGGATTTGTATATTCCGTACGAAAAACCATTCCGGATGACGAAAGACTTTGCGTATTTCATCCGCAATGAGTTTGGCAACAAAGAACTGGAGCGCATGTCGGAAAGCCTCTGGAAGTTTACCAAGGCCGACGGTCTGGTGTGTATCAACTTCCCGCGTGAACGCCGCGACAACTATGACAACGAAGATAACGATGATCTGGGCGATGTAGCCGACGACGTACAGAATGCCATCGACAGTGAATTAGGCGACGATTTCGACCGCCAGGGCGATCACAGCCGCCAGTTTGATGCCCGCGATTTTACCGACATTGATGCTTCCGGCGCTTTTGTGATCCGTCTGCAAAAAGGCGATTCGTTCAAAATCATTGCCGACGGCCGCGAAAAAGACATGGACGATCTGCGGGTAGAAACTGAAGGCGGGGTATTGAAGGTATCGATGAAACGCGGCAAGCTCTTTAACTGGAACAACGCCCGGGCGGTTGGCCTGACGATCACGATGCCGACCGTAAAAGGTATGAAACTTACCGGTGCCTCACGGGCCAGCCTGACCGGTTTCGGCCGCCTGAACGATCTGGACATAGACCTGACCGGCGCCAGCCGCGTGGTGGCCGATGCCGATGTAAACACGCTTAAAATTGATCTGACCGGCGCCTCAAAAGCTACGCTGCGTGGCCGCGCCGACAATCTGGAAGCGGACCTGAGCGGTGCCTGCCGCCTCGACGCAACAGAAATGACAATCAACCGGGCGAACATCGACGCCAACGGTGCCAGCCACGCCGAGCTGGGTACGGTAACGAATCTGGATACCGAAACATCGGGGGCCAGCCGCGTAACACGCCGCAACCAGTAAGCATACATGTATCAAACGCCTCCGGCCTGTTGCGGGCCGGAGGCGTTTTTTTTGTGGGGTATCTTTCCGGAAGCGCCCTGTAACGTTCCGGATAATAGCCGTCAAAAACGTAACTTTGATCTAAACGGGCCTTACAGGGCTATTGGAAAGTGACGTCGCGCACTTGTAGCAGACATTAAATCCCCCAAAACACACTACAAATCACCTGTTGCGGGCCATCACTAATTTTCTATGTGGTTTTCCTTTACACGGGGCGCGCTTTTTCCGTACTTTGTAATTCCTCAAAGGACACAGCCGATATGCAACCAATCTACTTCGTTAACCTGCCAACCCAGCAACAGCTTGATATGCTGTACTACAAGGGTAGTCTGCTGGCCAATCGCTACGGAGACCGGGATATATTCCTGCTCTACAGCCTTAACGACTTTTTTGTAGAGCTACGCTACGACGGTTACACCAATCAACTCCTCCAGGCAACCGCCTTCCGCGCCAACGATGACCGGCTTGAACAATACCTACCCTACCTGGCACCGATTGACCTCGAATAAGTGCAGGACAATACTCCGCAAAAAGCCCCCGCTGTCTCTCGATAACGGGGGCTTCGTATTTCTTATATACCTGTCCGGCTTATTCAACCCAGAGCACAAGGCCCTTCAGGTAACCACCTTCCGGATGAAATAAGCTTACGGGGTGATCGGCGGGCTGACTCAGATGGTGCAGCACGCGTACCTGCCGCCCGGCTTCGATGGCTGCCGCCACAACGGTGTTATAGAACAACCCGCGATCAACCACCTGCGAGCAGGAAAAGGTAAACAGAATGCCGCCCTTCGCCACGCGTTTCAGGCCTTCGGCATTTAAGCGCTTATAGCCCTGCACCGCGCGGTGCTTCGCCGACAGGCTTTTGGCGTAGGCCGGCGGATCCAGAATAACCACATCGTATTGCTGGTTGTGGGCTTTCAGGTATTTCATTACATCGTCGGCATAGGCTTCATGATTCGTCGCCTCCCCGAAATTAGCCGCCACGTTCCGGTTCGTCAGGTCAATCGCTTTCTGCGATACATCGACGGAGTGTACCTGCGCGGCCCCGGCCTTCAGCGCATAGACCGAGAAACCGCCCGAATAACAGAAAGCATTCAGTACCTGTTTGCCCTGAGCGTACCGCGCCAGCAATGCGCGGTTGTCGCGCTGATCGAGGAAGAAACCGGTTTTCTGACCCGTTACCCAGTCAATCAGGAAGGTATGGCCGTTTTCCTGAACGGCATGCGGCGTGTCGCAATGGCCAAACAGGAAACCGTTCTGCACCGTTTGCCCGTATTTATCCGGCAGGGTTTCGGCACTTTTATCATAAATCGCTTTCAGCTCCGTTCCAAACACCCGCTGCAACGCCTCAACGATTACGTCGCGGTCGCGGTGCATCCCGATCGAGTGTGCCTGAAACACCGCCACGCCGTTGTACATGTCGATGACCAGCCCCGAACAGCCGTCGCCTTCGCCGTGTACGAGCCGGAAACAGTTGGTTTCGCCCATACCGGAGCCTGGCGCAAAAATGCCCCGCCGTACGTCAATAATACGGTTCAGTTTTTCCGTCCAGTAATCCACATCGGGAACAATCCGCCCGCCGTCGATGCTGCCGAACGAAAACAACCGGACCGCGATACTGCCGTCGTGGTAGTGGCCCATGCCGATGTAATTGCCATGGCGGTCGAGTACTTCTACACAAATGCCATCTGCCAGATCGCCGTCGTAGCGACCGATTGCTCCCGAAAACACCCAGGGATGAAACCGCCGGACCGCTTCGTCGCGGCCCTTTTGTAAATATATTTTTGCTTGCTGCATTACGCGTTTTTCCAAAAAGAACGCAAAGTTAATGACACATTACCAGATCACTATACTACCAGCCGATTATCGGCGTTGAGATACCGGATAAATCTGCGGGACCATACACACAAATCAGGTTCGGGCCGTGCGGCAAAATTGGGCCGATGTGCGTATAAACCGGAGATTGTTCCGTTCTTTGCAGTGAATACATTAACCTTTACAACGCTTTATGCAGATTAATCGACGCGATTTTCTGATCCGGGCCGGTTTGTTTACCGCCGGTGCCGCTACCCTTGCCCATACCACGTCATTCGGCGGGACCTTTAAAGACTTTGGTCTTCAGTTATACAGTGTGCGGGATGTATTGCCGAAAGACCCGAAAGGCATCATGACGCAGCTCGCGCAGATGGGTTACAAGAAATTTGAAAGTTACGGCGGTCCGCAGGGCTTTTTGTGGGGCATGTCGCCGAAAGAAATCCGGTCGTTTCTGGATGGGCTGGGCGTGAAAATGGTCAGTACCCACTTTGACATGAACAAGGACCTGGAGAAGAGCATCGCTGATGCGAAGGAAGCCGGCCTGTCGTACCTGCTGTGTCCGTACATCGGGCCGCAGAAGTCAATGGACGACTGGAAGCGGATCGCCGAAAAATTCAATACGGTTGGTGAGCAGGTTACCAAAGCCGGTCTGAAGTTCGGTTATCACAACCACGATTACTCGTTTAAAACACTAGACGGCCAGTTGCCACAGGAGTACCTGCTGGAAAATACCGATCCGAAGAAAGTAATGTTTGAGCTGGATATGTGCTGGATCGACGCGGCCGGTCAGGACCCGATCGCTCACCTGCGGAAATACGGCAAGCGGTACGAGTTATGCCACATCAAGGATTATAACCGGACGGGCAACAAAATTACCCAGAGCGACCTGGGCAAGGGGCAGGTGAACTACAAGGCAATTCTGGCCTTCGCCAAAGATTTCACCAACATTAAACACTATCTGGTGGAGCAGGAAGAATATCCCGAGTCATCAATGATCAGCCTCAAAAACGACGCTGAGTACATGAAGAAACTAACGGTCTAGTACTTTGATTAACATGATTGAATGACTGACTATGATTTTTTTAATTACGCTGATGAACATGATTTTTGAAAGCCTTTTCCAATCTCTTTTAAAAATCATAGTCAGTCATTTAATCATTTAAATCATAGTCAATCATTCAAATCATAGTCCTAGGGAAATTTAGGGAACTTGCTAAAGTCGGGTTTACGCTTTTCCAGGAAGGCATTTTTCCCTTCTTTCGCTTCTTCTGACAGGTAGTACAGCAACGTCGCATCACCGGCCAGCTGCTGAATACCCGCCTGACCGTCAAGCTCAGCGTTAAACGCTGCTTTCAGCATCCGCAGAGCAATCGGGCTCTTTTCCAGCATCTTCCGGCACCAGTCCAGGGTCACGTCTTCGAGCTGATCGAGCGGCACCACCTTATTCACCAGTCCCATCTCCAGGGCTTCCTGCGCATTGTACTGATCGCAGAGATACCAGATTTCGCGGGCCTTTTTCTGACCGACCACGCGGGCCAGGTACGAAGCGCCGAAACCGCCGTCGAAACTACCGACTTTCGGGCCTGTCTGACCGAAACGCGCGTTTTCGGCTGCAATGGAAATATCACAGACCACATGAAGCACGTGTCCGCCACCGATGGCATAACCGGCCACCATAGCAATCACCGGCTTCGGAATCCGGCGGATCTGCATTTGCAGGTCCAGCACGTTCAGGCGAGGCACCTGATCTTCACCGATATAGCCGCCATGCCCGCGCACCGACTGATCGCCGCCGCTACAGAAGGCGTCCGGGCCTTCGCCGGTCAGGATCACAACACCAACACGCTCGTCTTGCCGGGCCAGCTCCATGGCTTCCGACATTTCCTTCACCGTCAGCGGCGTAAACGCATTGCGTTTGTGCGGGCGGTTGATGGTAATTTTGGCAACGCCTTCAAAATACTCAAACTTAATCTCGCGGTACTCCTTAATCGGTTCCCAGGGATATTTGCTCGTCATAATAAAGAGTGAAAGAGTGGAAGAGAGAATGAGCGAAGGAGAGTTAACCGCACTTTCGCTCTTTCTCTCTTTCACTCATTGATATAATCTGTTTCGTGATAAAATACGTCCCAAGTGTGGTCGGCCATCATGCGGACGGTTGCTACACAGCGCTCAAAGGGGAATTTGCGGCCCCATTCGTTCGGTGCAATCATCGACAACACATCGGTGCCGTTTTTGCGCTGGTAAAAATAATAGGTTTGGCCCACAATCGGCTCAAAGCCCATCTGAGCATTATAAATGCGCTCGGAGACTTCGACCCGGTTCCGGATAGCCGTTGCCTGTTCAGCCAGAAGCTGCATTTGCTTGTAGAGCTGAGCCAGCTGAAGGTCAGTCTGTTCGCGCATGGCCGTCACTGCCCGGCCTTTGATCTTGCCCTTATCTTCCGGCTTGATTACGGCACTTCCTGCCGTATGTGCATACTCAAGCAAGCCCGGCGTATCGGTCACCTTATCCGGTGAGATAGGATTTATAACTTTTGCTTCTTCCATACGTTACTGCTAAACAGTCCCGACCGGTGCTTTGTTCTGTTCCGGAAAAACAGACTTGCAAAACGCGTCAGGTTTAGTCATCTTGCTGCAAAAATACATCACCCACATGGAAGCTACTACAACAACAATGGATCGCCACGAGTTTTTCCGGCTGGTAGGTACCAGTGTCGGAGCCATCATGCTGTCACGCTGTCTGGCAGGCTGTACTAAAAGCAGCGGAGCCGACCCGACTCCGGCCGGAACTGTAGATTTCACCATCAGTGTGAACGACAATAAATTTGCGAATCTGAACCAGAAAGGCGGCTATGTCTACAACAACGGCGTAATCATTGCCCGTACGCAGGCCGATCAGCTGATTGCCGTGTCATCGGCGTGTACCCACGAAGGAACGCTGGTTACGTTCCAGAGCGCCGGCAACCGGTTCTACTGCGCCAACCACGGCTCAGCTTTCGACCTCGACGGTAAAGTTATAAACAGCCCCGCCACCCGCGCCCTGACAAAATACAATGTCTCGGCCGACAAAACCGGCGGCACCGTACGGGTTTACAGTTAATCGTTTATGCTTCTGTCTCCCGACCCCGCCAGCTGGCCAACTGCCACAACCCCTTACGAAGCCGAAGCCCTGCGGTTTTGCGAGGCCTGGCTGAGCGGTCAGGAAACGTTTGTTCTGCACACATCGGGTTCAACCGGTACGCCTAAGCCGATCACGCTTACCCGCGCGCAGATGCAGGCGAGTGCCCGGCTTACTGGCCAAACCTTCGGACTCCAGACCGGCGATCACGCACTCGTCTGCCTCAATATCCGGTACATTGCGGGGGTGATGATGCTCGTTCGTGGGCTGGAACTTGGCTTACCCATGACCATTCTGGAACCGTCGGGCAACCCGCTGACCGGTCTGCACCCGGCAATACCGTTTGCCTTCACGGCCCTTGTGCCGCTTCAGTTACAGACGATTCTGGAACAGGGCGATGCCCGGCAACTGGCCCTTCTGAACGGCATGAAAGCGATTCTGGTCGGCGGAGCAGCCACGAGCCCTGCCCTCGAACAGGCGCTTCAGGTCATTAACGCCCCGGTTTTCGCCACTTACGGGATGACCGAAACCGTTTCCCACATCGCGATCCGGCAACTCAACGGCCCGCAGGCAACCGACTATTTCACGGCACTGACCGGCGTAACACTCGGCGCCGACGACCGTGGCTGTCTGCATATTACGGCAGCCGCCAGCAACTTTGAACGGGTACAAACCAACGATGTGGTTGAGTTTCTGAGCGAGCCTCCTTACCGGACGTTCCGCATTTCAGGCCGCGCCGATTCCATCATTAACAGCGGAGGAGTTAAGATTCAGCCCGAAACAGTCGAACGGATTATGCAGCAACAACTGGCTGGCCACCGGCTGAATCCAAGGTTATTTGTTGCAGGGGTGCCTGACGAGCGGCTGGGGCAACAACTCGTGGCGGTCGTGGAAGAAATAACAGTGCCGGATGTCGTCTGGCAGGCGGTGCAGCAGGAGATCAGGCGGCAGCTTGGCCCCTACCATGTTCCGAAAGCGTTACTAACGATCAGCCGGTTTGCCGAAACGCCGACCGGAAAGATTGACCGGAAACAAACCCTGGCTTCCCTTAGTAAGGAATCATAAAAAAGGCCTGACAGTGAGCGTCAGGCCGGTTTGGCGTCAGAAAATGGCCCCTGCCACTTTCAGTATGTTATCCGATTTCCCCATGGTATAAAAGTGCAGCACCGGTGCTCCGCCCGCCACCAGTTCACGGCATTGCTGGATACACCATTCGATGCCCGCCTCACGCGCCTGCGCATCGCTCTCGCAGGCCTCAACCACCTTAACCAGATCGGTTGGCAGGTCGAGGTGGAAAATACGTGGCAATATACTCAGCTGCTTCCGCGTACTCAAGGGCTTCAATCCCGGAATAATCGGGATAGTAATCCCCATCGACCGGCATTTTTCGACAAAAGCAAAGTACTTCTGATTGTCGAAAAACATTTGCGTTACGATATAATCCGCGCCTTTCTCTACTTTTTGTTTCAGATACTGCATGTCGGTGTCAAAGTCGATGGCTTCGAGGTGTTTCTCCGGATAGGCCGCTACACCGATGCAGAAGTTACTCGGAGCGAGGGCTGTCTCGCCCTCATGCAGGTACGAACCCTGATTCATATGCACCACCTGCTCTACCAGTTCGCTGGCGTAGGAATAGCCGTTTTCCTTGGGCTTAAACGTGCTGAACGGTTTGGCCGGATCGCCGCGCAAAACCAGTACATTATCGATGCCCAGATAATGCAGATCAATCAGAAAGTCCTCGGTTTCGTCGCGGGTGAACCCGCCACACAACACGTGCGGCACCGGATCAACGTTGAAGCGGTGCATGATCGCCGAACAAATACCAACGGTTCCCGGCCGCTTCCGGGTAATGATCCGCTTGATGGTTCCGTCAGGCATTGGCCGCTCGATGTACTCTTCCCGATGGTAGGTTACGTCGATAAACGGCGGCTTAAACTCCATCAACGGCTCAATGTTGTCCAGCAGATTTTTCAGATTGTCTCCCTTGATCGGCGGGATCACTTCAATCGAAAAAATAGGTTTGCCGTTGGCGTTACGGATGTGTTCAGTAATTTTTGTCATGGCAACGGCAAAGTTAACGATAAACCGGCACGTAGCGCACATAGACGCCGCTTGCCTGCCCGTTTGCCCACGGCGCTGCCGATACCTGCCGCCTGCCGGTCCGCTGATGCAGTTTAGGAACTACCCATCCCATGAACGAGCCAAAAGCCGCCCCGACCACCAGATCAGCCGGAAAATGCTGACCGGCCTTGTACCGCAGCAGACCGGTACCGGTTGCCAGCGCCAGTGATCCGCCCCAGACCAGTGGTTTCAGCCGCGAGTCTGGATTAACATGACTGAACACCGTTGAGGCAAAAACCGCAGCGGCAAACGCATTGGTTGTATGCCCCGAGAAAAACGACCGCCGCGCATCCTTGATCGTTTTTTCGCTCACCGGAACCGCCGGATTGTATACGTATGGACGGGTCTCCTGAGCGATATTCTTCACCGACCGCTGAATACCATTTGCCAGCAAAGCCGTTTCCAGAAACATAACCGGAATGGTGGCCCAACCTTTCTGCCGGAGCGTTGGCAGGGTCACAAGGCCCGCCACACCGACCGTTCCCAGAAACGTGAGATCGCTCAGCTTATCGGCCGTCGGCGACCATTGGTACGTGGCACCACGGTTAATAGAGGCCAGTTGTGTCCGTTGCAATGCCTGAATGGCCTGTGGTGTCAGCGGGTCCAGCGTCTGCCCTGTCACCAGCGAGACAACACCCGTAGCGGCTCCAAGCCCCAGCAACACGGCTTCGCGGCCGGTCTTTAACCGGTATACCGAATCAACCCGCTGCGCCAGCGAGGGGACCATCAGCCAAAGGCATAACAGCCAGACAAACAATAATCTGATTTTCAAAATACTTCTTTTTTCAGTTTGTCAATAGCAGCCTGCTGTGTGCGGGCAAAGTGATTGCGTTCGGCCACTTCCGACAGCAGGGTGTTGGGCGGATAAACGGAATGACGGGCATAACTTTCGGCATACAGCTCAAACCGCTGCCGCGCCAGTATATTGCCCTGACCGGTACGCTGCCGCTGAATCCGCAAAGCGTTCAGATCAATATCAGCATGAGCCGCAAGACTTTCGCCGCTACCGGCCTCGGCCAGCACCTGACCGCGCGGGTCAATCACGACTGATCCCCCGCCATAGGTTTGCTCCGGCAAAATCCCGCCGGTCGAACCAGCCGCGTTGGCAGACACTACATAGGCCATGTTTTCGGATGCTCTGGCCAGTTTGGCGACCCGTCGCGGGGTTAGCTGCGGACTGGCCACATCCGCTGTGCTATGCAGCAACACCTCCGCCCCGCGCATCGTCAGGCAACGGGCCACTTCCGGATAGGCTATGTCTTCGCCCGAAATACAGGCCAGGGTACCGATATTGGTTTTGACCACGGGGAAAATGGAGTCGTACCCGTAGGCTTCGAGGTAGTATGCCCAGACATCATGCGGGGTCGGCGAATAGGCCGAATTCAGCTGCCGGTAACGCAGCATGAGGTCACCGTTTGGTCCCATGATAAAGCTGGTTTTAAAATAGAGGTCCGGAAAATGCGGATCGATTTCGAAGACGTTACCCGAAAAATAGATCTGTAACCGCTGCACCATGCCGCTGATTGCTTCGTATACGCGGCCGTCGATTTCAAGGGCCGCTTTATCGCGCCATTCAACGAGTGTTTCGGTCACCGGCGCACCGGTCAGAAAATTTTCCGGTACTACCACCAGCGTTACATCACGGCCGATATGGTCGATACCCGCCGAAAGCTGTTGCTCCATTTTTTCGAGCGAAGCCAGCATAATGGCTTCGGCCCCGTCCCGGTCAACACTGGCGTTGACTGTCCGGCAGTTTGTCTGAAATGCAAGGGTTTTATACATGATGATAGTGAAGGTGAGCGATAAGATCATCCTTACCGCAAACATAAAGAACTTCCTTTGCCTGTTTATGGTTTTCTGGTTGTTTTAGCGTAAACAATTAGCTATCTACCGGAGCGTGTGCGTGTTGCCTGAAGCAACCCCACTCTTTCGCTCTTTCTGTCTTTCACTCTTTACATTGCATGAAAGTTGATGTACTCTGCATAACGGCTCATCCCGACGACACCGAGATGAGCGCCGGCGGCACAATTCTTTCCCTCATCGAGCAGGGCAAAACCGTGGCAGCCGTTGACCTGACCCGTGGTGAACTAGGCACGCGCGGTACGCCCGAAATCCGGTTACAGGAAGCCGCCGCAGCCAGTGAGATTCTGGGGCTGGCGGCCCGCGAAAATATGGGCTTCCGCGATGGGTTCTTCCGTAACGACGAAGAACACCAACTGGCACTGATTCCGGTTATCCGTCATTTTCAGCCCGAAATTGTCATTACCAACACCCTCGAAGACCGCCACCCGGATCACGGTCGCGGGGCCGAACTGGTTTATGATGCCTGTTTTTATTCGGGTCTCCGCCAGATCAAAACGGAAGGCCGCGACGGACAGCCCCAGGCAGAATGGCGACCAAAATACGTCTATAACATGATTCAGGACTGGTCGCTCAAACCAACTTTTGTGGTAGACATCACAAAATACTGGGATAAGAAGCGGGCCTCGGTAGCCGCCTACAAAAGTCAGTTTTACGACCCGAACAGCGGTGAACCCGAAAGCTATATTTCGAGCAAGGCTTTCTGGGAGTTTCTGGAAGCCCGCGCCGAAGAGTACGGCCACATGATCGGCACCAAATACGGCGAGGGTTTCGTCAGCCGCCGTATGCTCGGTGTTAAAGATATCTTCCAGTTGTTTTAGTTATACAGTTACGGATGAGGGGCCACAAAGGCAGTAAGACGGGAAGCGACACAAGGTTTTTTCGTTGTGCCCCTTCGGTTCTCCGCGTCTTTGTGGCCCCTCACCCGTTGAACGATAACAAAACAACGTTATGAAGAAAGGATGGTTAATTACCATTGGCCTTGTGCTGGCAGGCTGCATACTTGCCTTTATCTGGTACCGGCAACAGGTGAAACGGGCGGCTGAAGAACCTTATGGTACTGTCCTCAAACCCCGGCTTGAGCTGAGTTCGTGGGAGGTTACGGATATTGACGCCGATCTGGTTAAGGTAAACGGCAAACTCCTTATCGACAATCCATTGCCGGTCGGCTTCAAGGCAAAACGGATGTATTTCGAGTTCCTGATCGACTCTACGGTTGTTTCGCGCGGCGACTATCCGCAGACGATTGCCGTTGAACCGTCTGACTCTTCGACCATTACCATACCGGTTGAGGTTCCTCTTAAACCCCTGGAAGCCAAACTGAAACACCTTTACGAGTACAACATCGACAGCGTGGTCTATACTGTCCGGACCCGCTTTGATCTGGATGTGCCCCTCCTCGGCAACCGCACGTTTACCGACACCCTCAACCGTAAACTGCCAACGGTTTATGTCCCGACATTAAAGATTGAGCGCGTGAAGATCGGCAAAATCGGCCTCAACGAATCCGAACTGGCCATGAACATATCCGTCGGTAACCGCAATGCGTTTCCAATCCGCTTTTTCGATACCCGCTACGTGGTATCTGTCGATGGCAAGGAAATTGCGGAAGGCTATCAGCCTGATTCGATTCTGATCGAAAAACAATCGACGACGCCGGTAGTACTCCCGCTGACGTTAAAGCCAAACACACTTCTGGGGCTCACCGGCAAAATGCTGTTCGATAAAAAGGATACGCCGATGCTGGTCCGGTTTCAGTGTAAACTCATCGACAAAGACGGCGACAATCTGTTCCGCGACAGTAAAATGACCATGCGGGTTGAAGGTACGATGGCTGAATTTATGCAGGCAGCCACACAGTTGAAATGACCCAAAAAGAAGCGGGGCTGACTACCGGCTGCCTCTGGCAACCGGCAATCAACCCCGCTCCGGAGTATTAACAGCTTACAGTTGTGGCTGTTGAGCCAGTGTTTTTTCGTCGGCGTGACCCGCTTTTTTGTTACGCATCCAGATAAACAGGATTGTAAATGCAACAATCAGAATGATCGGGAACGTCGTCATTTTGACCAGCGTGGCCTGACCCGCAGCAAGTTCAAGCGCATCGCCGGCCAGACCGGTAGTCGCTTTTTCAGCACGCTCAGCATCGATCCAGCCACCGATGATCGGCTGGAAAATTGACGTCGAGAACATACCGACACCACCTATGATTGACATACCAAGGGCACCTGACGCCGGAATACGCTCGGCAACAAACCCAACCATAGTTGGCCAGAAATAACAAACCCCAACGGCAAAGAAAATTGCCGCTACATAGGCCATGGCTCCGGTTTGTGTACTGAACAGGTAAATCCCGATCGTAGCAAAAACAGAGCCGCCCAGCAATACGCCCGTCTGGTCAAGCTTATGAATAATAGGACCGCCAAAGAAACGGCCAACGGCCATAATTCCGGTTGTCAATGCGAGGATGATCAGCGGCTGTGCGCCCGATTTACTCATGATCAGACCAACCCACTGCTGCGGACCGAATTCTGAGATTGCCGTAAAGGCCATGCAGCAGAACATAAACAGGAACAAGCCACCGAAGTACAGATAAACCCCGATCAGCGCAGATACCAGCGCTACGGCGTTTGTCGTCAGACGAAGCGTATCAGACAGCGCAATCCAGTCAAAATCATTCGCCAGTTTCAGCATGAAACAGGCAGCGGCCAGTACCAGTGCGCCTTTAGCGATACCTGATTTGCTGAACTGTTGTGTTGATGAATCAGCGCTTGAGCTTGGGAATGTCTGGCCGAAAAACAGGAAGGCATAAACGATGGTCGGAACCATGATGATCCAGATCTGAGCCTGCCACGGTAAGTTCATGTATTCAGGGCCCATGAACAGAGAGATCAGGCTGCCCAATACAATACCGCCGGGGAACCACATGTGGAACCGGTTCAGCATCTTATTCATTTTCTCACCCGAATACATATCGGCGATCATCGGGTTACAGGCGGCTTCTGTACAACCGTTACCAATCCCGATAAAGAGCGTAGAAATAAGAAGCGTAGAATACCCTCCGGCGAAAATAGTTAACAGGATACCGAGTGTGTGGCAGACAAACGCCACATTCATGATGATTTTCGGACCTACGGAATGGTAAACGATACCACCAACGATCATGGAGATCGGGAAGCCCAGGAACCACATTGAGTTGATGAAACCCAGCTGCTCGGCCGACAGTCCGAAGTCGGTACCAAGCTGCGGCAGAATACCCGCCCGGATACTGAATGAGAACGCGGTTGTAATGAGCGCAAAACAGCTCGCGTTGAACAAACGTGTTTGGTTAATCATGTGAATAAGCTGAAGGGGTTAATGGGAAAATGATCAACAAAAGAAAGAAACCAGCACGAATAAATTACTAAACGTACTGGTCAAAGCGTGCAAAATTTCCGTAAAAAAAGTAAAATAACTAATTTTCGGGCCATAAAATCGGCAGGAATCGCTACCTTTTCGGCCGATTTTACACTTTGGTCTCCAACTAACTTCTTAACTCCCGTTTAACGGGCTGATCACAATCAGATAATTAACGCTATGCACAGAAAATTGCGTATGGGTATGGTTGGTGGCGGTCTTGATGCCTTTATCGGCGCCGTTCACCGTCGTGCGGCGGGCTTCGATAATGAAATCGAGCTCGTTTGCGGCTGCTTCAGCCAGTCACCCGACAAGTCAAAAGCAACAGGCCGCGCCCTGTACCTGCCCGAAGACCGTGTCTACTCCAGCTATGAAGAAATGATTCTTCGCGAGAAGGAGCTGCCGGAAGGCGAACGCATGGATTTTATTTCCATCGTTACGCCGAACCACATGCACTTCCCGCCGGCGAAAATGGCCCTCGAAAACGGCTTCCACGTGATCTGTGACAAGCCCATGACCCTGAACCTCGCCGAAGCCAAAGAACTGGCCGGTATCGTTGAACAATCGGGCCTTGTGTTCGGTCTGACCCACAACTATACCGGTTACCCGATGGTGAAAGAAGCCCGCGACATGGTACGTAACGGCAAACTTGGTAAAATCCGGAAAGTAGTGGTTGAGTATCCGCAGGGATGGCTCTCGAAATACGAAGAAGGCAACGACTACAAGCAGGCGATCTGGCGGACAGACCCGTCGAAATCGGGGGCTGCGGGCTGTATGGGCGATATCGGTACGCACGCCGAAAATCTCGCTGAATACATCACCGGCTTGCAGATTGAAGAACTTTGCGCAGACCTGACCACCTTCGTTCCAGGCCGTTTGCTCGACGACGACGGTAACGTGCTGCTGCGTTTTCAGGATGGAGCCAAAGGGGTACTCCATGCCAGCCAGATCAGCAATGGCGAAGAAAACTCGCTCAAAATCTATGTATACGGCGAACTGGGTGGCCTTGAGTGGCACCAGATGGAGCCGAATACGCTGAAATACAAAACGCAGGAAGGCCAGCGCCTGATCCGTCCGAACGTGGGCGATCTGTCGGCCTCGGCTAAAGCGCACTGGCGGATGCCGTCGGGTCACCCGGAAGGGTTCTTCGAGGCATTTGCGAATCTGTACCGCAATTTTGCCTTTGCGGTCAAAGCCCACATGACCGGTCAGCAGCCTGACCCAGTTTACGATTTCCCGAACGTATACGACGGGGTGCGTGGTCTGGCATTCATCGACACCGTCATCGCATCGTCGCAGGACGACACGACGAAGTGGACGAAGTTTAAAGAGTGAAAGAGCGAAAGCGTGAAAGAGCGGGTTGGTCAGCGTTCTTTCACGCTTTCACTTTTTAGTTTGCTTTTTTATCATCTAATCCAAATAACGAGTGGCGGCTAAAGCGTGCATTACTTTTCGCTTATTCATGGCTATTATGAGTAGTAATCAGACTGGTTATACATTTTAGCAAGTAACAGTGAAACGCTCTTTCACTCTTTCACCCTTTCACTCTTTTCATTACCCATGTCAAAAATTAAAGTTGGTGTTGTTGGTACAGGCTTTATCGGACCTGCACACATTGAAGCCCTCCGTCGCTTACCAAATGTTGAAGTGGCTGCCCTTTGCGAAGTAAGCCAGGAACTGGCCGAAGCAAAAGCTGCTCAGCTTGGCATCGCACGGGCGTATACGTTTGAGGAACTGCTGAAGCAGAAAGACATTCAGTCGATTCACATCTGTACACCAAACTTCCTTCATTATTCGCAGTCGAAAGCCGCACTCCTGGCCGGTAAACACGTGATTTGTGAAAAACCACTGGCCAAAGACTTAGCCGAAGCCGAAGAACTCGTGCAGCTGGCGGCTGAAACCGGTTTAGTCAATGCGGTGCACTTCAACCTGCGCTACTACCCGCTGGCACGTCAGATGAAGGTGATGCGCGAAAAAGGTGATTTGGGTGAGGTATACTCGATCATCGGGTCGTACCTGCAGGACTGGCTGTTCTACGAAACAGACTACAACTGGCGTCTGGAGCCGGACAAGTCGGGCGACTCGCGGGCGATTGCCGACATCGGTTCGCACCTGATGGATATCATCGAGTACATCACCGGCCTGAAAACGGTAGCGGTTATGGCCGACTTTAACACCATCCACAAAACACGGAAAAAGCCGTTGAAGCCGGTTGAAACGTATTCGGGCAAAATGCTGCAGCCGGAAGACTACGCAGACGTCCCGATCAATACCGAAGACCACGCCAACGTGTTGCTGCGTTTCGATAACGGCAACCGGGGTGTGATTACCGTATCGCAGGTATCGGCCGGCCGCAAAAACCAGATGAAACTGGAAATTGCCGGGTCGAAGAAAACGTTTGCCTGGAATTCTGAAGCCCCTAACGAAATGTGGATCGGTAACCGCGACGGCTACAACGAGTCGCTGATGCGTGACCCGTCGCTGATGCATGCCGAAGCCCGTTCGGTCATTTCGTTCCCGGGTGGTCACAACGAAGGGTTCCCCGATACCTCGAAACAGATGTTCAAAGAGGTGTACGAGGCGATTGCCGCCGGCAAACAGCCCGAAAACCCGACCTTCCCGACCTTTGCCGATGGATACCGCGAACTGCTCATCTGCGAAAAAATCCTCGAATCCAACCGCAAACAAGCGTGGGTTGAGGTATAATAAAGAGTGAAAGAATGAATGAGCGAAAGAGCGACCAACTAATCACTGACACAGACAATGCCGGTGATTATTTCTGGCTTGAAGAACCTGCGGCCGATTATGCCGGAAAATCAAAAGGGCAGTTTCTGAATGACATCGAACGGCGGATCAAAATGATCATGCTGCGTTGTATCAAGGTCTGCCGGGTTTTACCGGATTCATTTGAAGCACAGCACTTTTCCCGCCAGCTCATTCGCTCATCTTCTTCTGCGGCTGCCAACTTCCGGGCTGTTCGCCGCGGCCGGAGCCAGAACGAATATTTTGCGAAACTAAGCCTGGTAATTGAAGAGCTTGACGAATCTCTTTTCTGGCTGGAAACCCTTATTTTCGTTGAGCTTATTCCGGAAACCAGATTAGCTGATTTGATTGAGGAAGGCTATCAATTACTGAAAATATTGTCAAAATCACGAAAAACGACGAGCGAACGTAGACATGAGTGACAGCGATACGGTGAAGCCGACTAGCACCACTCTTTATCTCTTTCGCTCTCTCGCTCTTTAATCCTCATGACAACACTAAAAGGTCCTGCCATATTTCTGGCGCAGTTTTTAGGGGATACAGCCCCGTTTAATAGTCTCGAATCCATTGCCAAATACATGGCCGACCTCGGCTATAAAGGCATTCAGATCCCAACCTGGGATCCGCGCATGATCGACCTCAAGCAGGCGTCGGAAAGCCAGACGTATTGCGACGATTACAAAGGGAAACTCAAGGAGATCGGCGTCGAAATCACAGAACTGTCAACGCACCTGCAGGGACAGCTGGTGGCGGTTCACCCGGCGTATGCCCCGATGTTTGCCGGTTTCGGTCCGGCCGAGCTGGCCAACAGCCCGAAAGAGCAGCAAGCGTGGGCAACTAACCAGCTGATCATGGCCGCCAAAGCCAGCCAGAACCTGGGCCTGACCTCGCACGTAACCTTTACGGGAGCGCTCCTGTGGCCGTTTATGTACCCGTGGCCGCAGCGTCCGGCGGGTCTCGTAGAGACCGGCTTCAAAGAGCTGGGTCAGCGCTGGCTGCCGATCCTGAACGCGTTTGAAGACGCAGGGGTTAACGTTGGCTACGAACTGCACCCGGGCGAAGACGTTCACGACGGCGTGACGTTTGAAATGTTCCTCGATGCGGTAGGCGGCCACAAGCGGGCAGGTATCAACTACGATCCGAGCCACTTTGTACTGCAATGCCTCGACTACCTGCAGTTCATTGATTTCTACCACGACCGCATTTATGCCTTCCACGTAAAAGACGCCGAGTTCAACCCAACAGGTAAGCAGGGTGTTTACGGTGGCTTCCAGGGCTGGGTTGAGCGTGCCGGCCGGTTCCGCTCACTGGGCGACGGTCAGGTCGATTTCAGCGGTATTTTCAGCAAACTGGCGCAGTATAACTACGACGGCTGGGCTGTTCTGGAGTGGGAATGTGCGCTGAAACACCCTGAGCAAGGGGCCGCCGAAGGTGCGCCGTTCATCGCCGACCACATCATCCGCGTGACCGAGCGGGCCTTCGACGATTTCGCCGGTACCGGTGCCGACGAGGCCTTCAACAAAAAAGTACTGGGTCTGTAAAACGGAATGTTATTCCGTTTGGGACGATACAAATGAACGGAATGCCATTCCGTTCTACAGGGCTGCCGGGACAGTGTTCCGGCAGCTTTTTTATGTATCTGTATCAAAACTGAATCCCCTCCTCCTCAACCAGCGCAGCCAGATTGAGTTCAATCCCATCCAGCAGCGCGACCGGCACATCCCAGTTATGGGTTATCCAGTGGGCATTCCGGCCGGCAACAAATATCTTTCGGGGCTGTGTTGTAATCCAGATGACCTGCTCCACACCGAACTCAAGTAGTTTTTCGGTTTTCTCGTACATGTACCCCTGCCCCTGTGCCGCAAATCCTTCCAGGTCAACACGAATATCAACCTCAATCACAACGTTGGGCGAAGCCTGAAAATAGCTGTCTCCCAGCGTCAGGCCTTCACGATCATAAATCGCTACATCATTGGCAAAGTTGCTGCCACGATCAACATGCAGGCCTGCTTCATTGGTAGCTAAAAAGTATTTTTTCCGGTCTACTTTCCCAAACAGGTAACCATGAATGAGTGAAACCAGTATTGCCTGTAATGAACGGCTTCCCATAATGGCTTCGGGAGTTTTCTGACCGGATAATACGTCTTTATAGTCCTTGTAGTACAGAGGGCGTCCGTTGAGCGTTTCGTAGACCAGTCCGGCCGGTACTTTTGTTCGCCGGCGGGGTTTATGCTGAACAACACCTGTAGTCATAGCCTGCTTTGTTGTAAAAACGAATGTACTCATTTAACCGGTAACCAGCAATCCGGTTTGCTAAAGCCCGCAAAAACAATCAGCCCCAACCAAAATGGATGGGGCTGACTCATTACTATATAACACACCTTAAAATTTCAATGTTGCCGGCAGGTATTTCGCTACCAGATCTTCGTAATAAGGCCGCAACTCCGTCCAGTTCGGCGGCGTCGGGTTCTTCGAGTACAAATCGTACGGATTAAACAGATCCACCCATTTGAACATTTCGCGGTCATGGTCGTCCATCAGGTGATCGTACGCTTTTTCGCGGTGTTGCGGATAGAATGAATGGTAACGCAACATATAAAGCCCCTGCTCAGGCAGATGGTCTTTCACCATGTGATACACATACTCATCGTGGCCCCATGACATATGCACGTTTTTGAGACCGCAGTTAGGCGTATACACACCATATTTAGTATTGTAACGCTCATCGTAGGTATCCGGATTGGCCTTGAAAAACTCCGGATAAACAATTTTATCCGAATGCGCGCAGCCTACCGGGAACGTATCACCGACAACGGCCCACTGTGGCTCACCGAACAGACAAAGTACTTTACCCATGTCATGCAACAGACCAACCAGCACCATCCAGTCCGGATGACCGTCGGCACGGATTGCCTCTGACGTTTGCAACAAGTGCTGTAGCTGATCCAGATCAGTATCCGGGTCAGAGTCGTCGACCAGCTGATTCAGGAACGTAAAGGCATCCCAGATCGGCATTTCCTTTTTGTCGAACTTCAGGAATTCGCGTTCTTTTTCCAGTACGAAATCATACGTTTGGTACGTATGGTTCAGCCGGTAAAACTCACGAACGGTATCACGGCCCGGATTGTCGTAGTTCCGGTATTCTTCCGTGGTTTTTCCCTGAGCAATCGCTTCCGGATCAGGGTAACGCTCCAGCAGATCGTCTTCCCAAACGTCCAGGCTGGCTAAAGGATTTTGTTCTGCGGCGCTCAACGTACTCATGACTGTTGTATGTTTATAGGGTGAAACGCTTAAAAGTCTCTTTCGCTTGTTTGAACCACTAAGCTAATCGACTTTATTGGCACTTTTATAAGAACTGTTTTGCTTTATTTACGAAATCGTTTTCGTAAACCGGCCTCCATGCAAACCATTAATTTAAAAACACTGGCCAGCGCGCTCAGCCTGTCGGTCTCGACCGTTTCGAAAGCGTTGCAGGACAGCCACGAAATCAGTCCGGAAACCAAACAGCGCGTCTGGCAGCTGGCCCGTGAGCTGGATTATGTCCCCAATCCGCACGCCAGCAGCCTCCGGCGGAAACGCAGCAAAATCATGGCCGTCGTCATTCCGGAAGTGGCCGACAGCTTTTTTTCGCTGGCTATTAAAGGCATTGAGGTCGTGGCACAGCAGAAAGGCTACCACACGCTGATTTACCTGACCTACGAATCCCTGGCAAAGGAGCAGACGATTTTACATGATTTCCAGAGCGGACGCGTCGACGGGGTCATTATCTCTCTATCGGGCCAGACAACGCACATCGACCACGTTTCGGCGCTCGGACGAAACGGAATCCCGGTCGTGCTGTTTGACCGTATTTTCGAAGGCACAACCCTGCCTCAGATTACCACCAACGACCTTGAAAGCGGTTTGCTGGCAACTCAACACCTGCTTCAGCAACAGTGCCGCCGCATTGCCTTCTTGTCAGTTTCGGATAGCCTTTCCATTACCCGGCAGCGGCAGGAGGGTTATTTGCAGGCATTACAGGAAGCGCATATACCTGTCCTGCCAGAGCTGATGCTGACGCTTCCGGGACAGCCCGATGAACAGGAAACCATCATGACCCGCCTTCTCAGCGGGCAGCATGCTCCCGACGGCATCGTGGCATCCGTTGAAAAAACGGCCATTCTGACCTATCAGCTTTGTGAAAAACTTCACATCCGGATTCCGGCGCAGCTCAAAATTATCAGCTTCTCGAATCTGGAGACCGCCCCGCTGCTCAATCCATCACTGACAACAATTACCCAACCTGCATTTGATATGGGACAGGCTGCGGCGCAGACCCTGTTTAGCCTCATCGAACGGAAAAACCTCCGCTCACTGGCTACGGTTCAGTGCCTGCCGTCGGAACTCATGGCCCGCCGGTCAACGCAGATATCGGAAGACCAAAACTACCAGCGATAGCGATAAGGGCAGGAGGTCATTTTCCGGCGTTTGGGCCGGTAAGGGCGGGGTGACCGGATATGTTGCAGATCCGGTGGCATAATGAAGGAATAACCCACCCCGAAATAGGAGCCATGCCGTTTACCAGTCGCAAAATCGCGGTTATCCATCCGGTCAATGAGGCCCAGGAAGACGTCAATCGTATGATAATCGAAGAGGTTATAACTCACCCCGACTGAAGCAAACGTATTCGAACTCCGGTATTGCAACGGGATTTCACGCTGTCCGGCAAACTGAACAACTGTAAGATAAATATCCAGATAAGGCTTCAGACTTGACTGCTCGCCAAGCCCTTTGGTCGAATAAACACGCATGCCGGGCCCTAGTGCCGCCCCTTTTCCGACACCGAATTCCGTCCGCGCATAGACCAGCAGGGAAAGATCATTATTAAACGCAGGAAACACATGGCCAACCGCCACACTAACCGGCATCGCCAGCATATACAGCTCCGACGTATTACGCCGGCCCTGCGTTATATTGGCAATTCCGCTCGAAACCGATATTCCGCCATTCAGTTGCGCAAATCCGGTAAGCGGCCCCAACAGCATCGCCATCACAATTTTTACCAGTCGCACAGTTCTTGTTGAGTATAATTTTTCCTGTTTTTTAAACGGTCAAACTATATCTCTATTGAAGCTGTGTTATCCAACGGCCCTATCGAATAAATAGGTGTATGAGCACTTATTCAGGGGTTATATTAATTTTTGATGGCAATTACCTCAACCTCAATGATTATATCTTCACGAACCTGTTGTGGTACATTTTTAAGTTCAGAAATTCTGGAAATACTTCCCGCCTTATTCTGATTGAAGTAGGTAGCTGCTACCCGATTGACAATTTCGCTGTTAATTGAGTTCTTGTTCTGATCATTTGTCAGGTGATACGCAACCTGCACAATGTTTTCGGGCGTCATTCCGACGGTAGCCAGTGTTTTGGTAATATTGGTAAATGCCTGCGTCAGCTGGGTTTCCAGATTACCCGCCCCGACTAGTTGACCGCTGTCGCTGATCGGCCGCTGACAGCACACGTAAATCTGGCGGTTCGGCACCGTTGTTTCGACTTTATACATATACCCCTGCCGGACAGTCGGGGTAGTGGTCGTCTGCGCCATCGCTCCGAAACCGACAGCCATCATAAACGCTATTGTCAATAATCCCTTTTTTTTCATCATCAACTTTTTCAGCACAGGATTACCAAACCCCCATCATTCAATAAGCAAAGGTCCCGCAATCCTGTCTATCTATACCTCACTCCTCTTCAAAAAACAGGTAATTCAGAAAATCACAATACGGTTTCAGCAACCGGCAACCCCGGGCAACCTCTTCAGGGAAACCGGGCTGTAGTACATCCTGGTCGCTGTAGCGGTGCATGAAAAACAACTGCTTCCGGCGTAGCAGTTCAATCTCCGGATGGTCGGCCGTATACCCCTTCGGTGCGGTCTTCATAACCTCTCCCCAGATTTCAGGGAAATAGGTACGGAACGTCTCTTGCTCAATAATCCCTTTCAGCTCGGCCACGTTATAATCGATCTCCTGCCGGAACTTCGCCAGCTGAGCCGGTGTGGGTTGCCACATACCAGCTCCCAGAAACGATTCACCGCCCGGCTGAATATGGATGTAATAGTCGATACGTCCGGAATGCCGGCCGCCCGGCCCGATGGCCGCCGCAAAATTCAGTTTATAAGGCTCTTTATTTTTCGAAAACCGGATATCGCGGTTAATCCGGAAAATACAATCCTTTACTTCCGTGTTCGGTAACGGCTGGAACGTGTTTACGCCGGCCAGAATCCGGGTAACTAATTGTTCAATTTCGGCCTTTGCAGCTTCGTAACGCTTCCGGTTAGCCTGAAACCATTCCCGGTTATTATTCTGCGCCAGTTCGCGCTGAAACGCAAATGTAGCCGCCGTAATCGCGGGTTTATTCAATTCCTTTGTTGTCATACTTACCCAAATTTACGGCTTTTTTACTTACCCCGTACACGAACCGGCGAAAACCGATCTTGGATAAAATAAAGTAAGAATGTAACTTAGCTATCCGCCGCAGTTATAAATTGCCGGAGTCTAATCAGCTAGCTGCCTGCACCTGTCAGTCGGGGAAGCTAACAAAATTAACCTGAACCACGTTTGTTGGTATCTGAACCTTAGTTACAATCAATGCGATTCTCCGTTTCATCCCTTTTTTTTCTGATCATCGCGGCCCTTTGTACATCCGCAAACGGCGGTAATGCACCAGAGCAACCCGTCGCAAAATACTGGATTCTGTTTACAGCCAAAGAAGCTACGACCACACCGGCCTTATCGCCTGCGGCGCTTACCCGCCGTACTAACCAGCACCTGCTCGTTGATGAAACCGACCTGCCGCTATCAGGCGTTTACCTCAAAACGCTTCGGGAAGCCGGTGTTAACCCGATCTGCCAGTCGCGCTGGCTGAACGGTGTTTCGGCTATGCTGTCAGAAGCACAGATTTATCAGCTTAAACAACTGCCGTTCGTCAAAGATATTCAGCCGATTGACAGCCGGATTAAAATTATGAGTACCCGCATGGGTGATGATGCGGCCAAACCTAATCTGGCGCCGGTGATGAATCAGATTCAGGCGGGAGATTTTGCCAAAGCAGGTCTGACAGGACGGTTTGTGACCATCGGCGTGGTAGATGCCGGTTTCTTTGCCGCCGATTCGGCAGACGCGCTGAAGCATATTTTTGAGCGGAAAGGCGTCCGGCAGGTCCGCGACTATGTGCACCCCAATGAGACCCGCCACAATCTGTTCCGGACGATGGAAACCATGTCGGACCTGCACGGCACCGAAGTGCTGGCAGCGATTGCCGGTCAGGACCCACGCGAAAACCTGCAATACGGTCTGGCAACCGACGCCATGTTTTACCTTGCCCGCACCGATCAGGGTAACCGTGAATACCGCGGCGAAGAAGATAACTGGGTACAGGCCATGGAGTGGCTTGACAGCCTGGGCGTTCGGATTGTGAACACATCACTGGGCTATGCCCGTGGATTCAGCAACCCGAAAGAAAACTACGAAACCCGCGAGATGGACGGTAAAACCAGTCTCATCAGCCGCGCGGCACAGCTGGCAGCCGACAAAAAAGGGATGCTCATTATTGTTTCCGCCGGGAATGAAGGCGAGGACCGGAACTGGCGGATTATTTCGACCCCCGCTGATGCACAGGGTGTTCTGTCGGTTGGTGCCACTAACTCTAAGCTCTGGAACCGGATCGGATACAGCAGCATCGGCCCCGAAGCCCTGCCGTATATGAAACCGAATGTATCGTGCTTTTCGCTGTACGGCACTTCGCTGTCCGCACCCGTAATTACGGGCTTCGCTGCCTGTCTGATGCAGGCCAACCCGAAACTAACCAATAAGGAGCTGATTGAGATTATCGAAAAGTCGTCGCACCTCTACCCTTACGGCAATAACTACATTGGCTATGGGGTTCCGCAGGCGTCAAAGGCATTGGCCTTACTGAAGAAGCAGCCTTTGCCCGCAACGGCCCGCAGCCTGAAAGCAACGGGGAAAACGGTGCAGATTCCCGTCATCAGCAGTGAGGCGCTGGCTTCCGTCTTCCACAAAAAAGATAACATTCATGTGCTGACGCAGGAAGCGGCCAAAATTGTCAACGGGAAAGTTACGGTAAAACGGCTGTCGAACGAGCGGCAGACGACTATCGACCTGAAGCAGGAGGTAATTGAAGTGATTTGGGAGTAGAAGCATGGACCTTCCAGGAAGTTTAAAACTTCCTGGAAGGTCAGCGCAAACCTGAGGCGCCTGCTACATATAATTCCCTCTGGAAAGATAATTCTTCACATAATCGGCGATGCCTTCCTCCAGCGTATGGAAGGGCTTATCGTAGCCAATCGACCGGAGTTTGGCCATGTTTGCCTGCGTGAAATACTGGTATTTGTCGCGGATATCGGCCGGTGTATCGATGAAGTCGATTTTGGGCTCCAGATCCATCGCCCTGAAGGTATTAGTGGCCAGATCAAGAAATGTACGGGCCTTACCGCTGCCGAGGTTGTAAATGCCTGAATTCCGGCGATGGTGCATCAGAAACGAACAGACATCAACCACATCTTTTACGTAAACGAAGTCCCGCATCTGCTCCCCGTCCTTAAAATCAGGGTGATGTGACCGGAACAGCTTCATCTGACCGGTTTGCCCGATTTGGCGGTAGGCATGAAAAATAACCGAAGCCATCCGCCCCTTGTGGTATTCATTCGGCCCGTAGACATTAAAAAACTTCAGGCCGGCCCAGAAGAACGGCTTCCGCTCCTGCTCCAGTGCCCAGATATCAAAAACGTTTTTCGATTCTCCGTACGGATTCAGGGGCTTCAGTTCCGGAATCACTGACTCATTATCGTCGTAGCCTAATTCGCCCAGACCATAGGTAGCCGCTGACGAAGCATAAACCAGGGGAATCTGATAATCAATACACTTCTGCCATATTTTTTTTGAGTATTCGACATTCAAATGCTCAAAAATGTAATAGTCGAATTCGGTTGTATCCGTTCTGGCGCCAATGTGAAACAGAAATTCTACTTCGTGATAATTCGCATCCAGCCAGTCGAAAAACTGCTCACGATCAACCTTCTCCTGAATGCGTTTATCAGCCAGATTAGCTTCTTTTTCGGGGGAGGAAAAATCATCAACCGCAATGATGAAATTGAAATTTTCCTGATTCAACTTGCTGATTAAACAGCTCCCGATAAAGCCGGCAGCCCCCGTAACAATGATCATAAACTAGTCCTCTGAATGTATTGGTTATATAAATAGTGGAAGGGCAGGTGAATAAAGTGCAAAAAAGGTGCGTAAAGTTACGCGATTGTTCATTAGCACGCTATCGACGTTTTAATGAATAAATAGAACTTTTTTAAGATTAGTCATAATTAATGCCGAATACTTTTGAACGAACTAAAGCTACCGTAATTTTGTAATTCATTATCCCGGCGTTTTCTGGAAAACCGCCCTAAACAAACCAGATCTATGGTATACGTAAATCGCATTGAACACTTCAATGCTGCCCACCGGTTATACAACCCGAAGTGGTCGGAGGAGAAGAACAAAGAAGTTTTCGGGCCTTGTGCCAATGCCTATTTTCACGGGCATAATTTTGAGTTGATTGTTACGGTCAAAGGAGAACCGAATCCGGATACCGGCTTTGTTATTGACATGAAAAAGCTGGGCCAGATTATTAAACAGGAAGTGATCGAAAAACTCGACCACAAAAACCTGAATATGGATGTCGATTTTCTGCAGGGAAAACTCGCCAGTTGTGAAGTACTGGTGATGGAAATCTGGAAAATTCTGGAACGCGCGCTATACGACATCACGGAAGCGCGTCTGCATCAGATCCGGCTCTACGAGACCCCTAAAAATTTCGTGGACTACTACGGTGAATAACAACACAACTGACCAACATAACCGCCCGACCCTTCGCCTGTATATGATTGCAGGTGAGCGGTCGGGCGATTTGCACGGTGCCAACCTCATCAAGGCCATCCGGCAACACACCCCTGAAGCTACTATCCGTGCCTATGGCGGCGAGCAGATGGAAGCCGCCGGTGCGCATATCGTGCGCCATTACCGTGACATGGCTTTCATGGGTTTCCTGGAAGTGGTTCAGAATCTGGGCACCATCCGCCGGATCATGCGCGAATGCCAGGCAGACCTGCTTGCTCACCGGCCCGACGCGCTGATTCTGATCGATTATGCCGGTTTTAACCTGCGGATGGCAAAGTTTGCTAAGAAGCACGGCATCAAAGTGTTTTATTACATCTCCCCTAAAGTATGGGCGTGGAACCAGAAACGGGCCCTGAAGATTAAAGCTAACGTCGACCGGATGTTTACCATCTTTCCATTCGAAACGGAGTTTTTCCGGAAGTTCGGCTATGAAGTCACGTACGTAGGTAATCCCTTACTCGATGCCATCAGTCAGTTCCGCCCTGACCCTACGTTCCGGAGTACGATTCCGGGAACGAAGCCGGTAGTAGCCCTTTTGCCGGGTAGCCGCAAGCAGGAGATTCTGGGTATTCTGCCGACCATGCTGGCCACTTCGCGGCAGTTTCCGGACTATCAGTTTGTGGTCGGAACGGTCAGCAACCTGGATGCGGCTCTGTATGATAACCTCCTGAAAGATTATCCGGATGTAGCCCGTGTAAACGACGCAGCGTATGATCTGCTGCATATTGCGACAGCGGCGCTGGTTACGTCAGGCACGGCAACCCTCGAAACAGCTTTATTTCACATTCCTCAGGTCGTGTGTTACAAGACCACATGGGTATCGTACGAAATTGCCAGAAGGCTGATTGCGGTACCGTTTATTTCGCTGGTCAATCTGATAGCGAACCGCGAAGTAGCGCGGGAGTTGATTCAGAATGAGTATACACCGGAGAAAGTAGCGGATGAGCTGGCGATGATTTTGCCGGATGGCCGGAAGCGGGAGCAACAATTGGCCGGTTATCGGGAGATTCAGCAGAGTATGGGTGGGCCGGGAGCGTCTGAACGCGCCGGAACAGCAATGGTGCAGGCGTTGTCAGTTACGTCTTAGATCGTAAGTAAGCAAGTTCGCTGTAGTAAGGCGAATTCAGAGCCTCATCAATCGTACTTTGTTCGTAGTTAACTTTTCCAAGTATATCAGATCAGGTTATAGTGACTAAACATAAATGACGTCTTTAAGTACTTCAACGCGGATTACCGGGTTAAGGTAGCGGTAATTGATAAATTCGATCTTTTTTTTTCCCAACCTTTTTTTCAGCCTTTTTTCGACCTCCAGCTTATAAACTAAATCAATATCGCTCTTTGCCGTATGCTGTTGACGGGCATAGCTCCCAAAGAGACCAATCCTGTATATACCAAATTCTTGCTGTAGCTGCGGCAATACTTCTCTTATAGATGAAATAATTTCAGAGCGTTCCATAGTACCAAAATACACAAAAAAGCCCCTGCACATGCAGAGGCTTTAAATTTATCAAAAACCTTCGGTTAACCGACTGAACCTTCCAGGCTGATTTCCAGCAGTTTCTGGGCCTCAACGGCAAACTCCATCGGTAACTGATTCAATACTTCTTTGGCATATCCATTGACAATCAGGGCAACGGCCTGCTCCGTCGGGATACCACGCTGGTTACAGTAAAACAGCTGATCTTCACCGATTTTTGAGGTAGTGGCTTCGTGTTCAACCGTAGCCGTCGGGTTTTTCACCTCAATGTATGGGAACGTGTGCGCACCACACCGGTCTCCCAGCAGCAGCGAATCGCACTGTGAGAAGTTACGGGCATTTTCGGCACGCTTCATCACTTCAACCAGACCACGGTATGAGTTGTGGCTCTTACCAGCCGAAATACCTTTCGACACGATCCGGCTCTTCGTATTTTTACCGATGTGAATCATTTTCGTACCGGTATCCGCCTGCTGCATGTTGTTGGTTACCGCTACCGAATAAAACTCACCGATTGAGTAATCTCCTTTCAGAATCACCGACGGATATTTCCAGGTCACGGCCGAACCGGTTTCAACCTGCGTCCATGAGATTTTTGAATGCGGGCCGTCGCAGATACCCCGTTTGGTAACGAAGTTGTAAATACCGCCGCGACCTTCTTTATCACCAGGGTACCAGTTCTGTACCGTCGAGTATTTAATTTCAGCTTCTTTGGCCGCAATGAGCTCAACGACAGCCGCGTGCAGCTGGTTTTCGTCACGCATTGGTGCGGTACAGCCTTCGAGGTAGCTCACATAACTGCCTTCATCGGCAATAATCAGCGTCCGTTCGAACTGACCGGTACCGGCCGCGTTGATCCGGAAATACGTAGACAGCTCCATCGGGCAGCGTACCCCTTTCGGGATGTAGCAGAACGATCCGTCTGAGAAAACGGCCGAATTCAGCGCAGTGAAAAAGTTATCTTTAGCCGGAACAACCGAGCCCAGGTACTCTTTCACCAGTTCCGGATATTCCTGAATTGCTTCAGAGATTGAGCAAAAGATAATGCCTAACTCTTTCAGCTTGGTTTTGAACGTTGTACCGATGGATACCGAGTCAATTACCGCATCAACGGCCACGCCCGAAAGACGCTCCTGTTCCTGTAATGAAATACCCAGCCGCTCAAACGTACGCCGCAGTTCAGGATCAATATCGTCAAGTGATTTAACTTCCTTTTTCTGAACAGGGGCCGAATAGTATTTAATATCCTGATAATCAATCGGCGGATAGGTAACGTTCGGCCATTTTGGTTCGGTCATCTCCTGCCAGATGCGGAACGCCTTCAGACGCCATTCCAGCATCCATTCCGGTTCGTTCTTTTTGGCTGAGATGAAGCGTACTGTATCTTCGTTCAATCCTTTCGGAGCCTCATCCACTTCTAAGAGCGTCTCGAAACCATATTTATATTCCGAGTTGGTGATGCTCTCTAAGATTTCAACGTCTTTGCTCATAGCTAATTAGGTCGGTCGAGTGTTTCTTTTCGTCCTGTAGTAAAGATTTAACACCATTATGGCCGGGTACGTTCCGACAAGAACCCGCAAATTTAACGAATAGAGTCGTGCAAATGACAGCCTACTTCCGGAATCCTTTATTTTTTAATTACCTCAACACCTCCCCCGCTCCACCGAACAAAACAGCAACTACCAGAACCACCAGCATTCATAAACAGTTACCGTTTCAACGCCAGAAACTGCACCCGCCCCGCCGACGGCAACCGTGTTTCAGCAACCGGCCGGCCATAACGTGCATAAAACTGAGCAGCCATACCTTCCGGCAGCAATTCAGGATACAGGTTTATACCGGCAAAGTGATTTGCTTTCAGATAGTTGTCAAAGAAAATCCAGTCGGCGTCAGTAAACCGGTACGCAGGCGACAAACGTTTCGGCCAGCCATCGCGCAGAAACGGCTTGATCTGCTCCGGATGCAATCGTCCGAAATACTGGCCAACCACCTTTTTGTCGTAAAACCGGCGGAAGGTAAACACCGCATTCTGGGCATCGTAGTGCGGGCATAGGCCTTCCTCCGCCCCTGTTCCGTCGGCACCAACGACGCAGAACGGCCAGTCGAGTACGGCCTCGCCCGGGGTCTCGCGCACCCGCTGCATATAACTATACACATCCGCAGGCAGCGGCGGCAGTCGATAGATGGTGAAATAATGATAGCCGTATTGCCACTCGGCCAGCATCAGTATGCCAATCAGTCCGAAAGCAATCTTCGCCGGTAACCGTTCGGGCCGCCGGATGCTGAGCGCCAGAAATCCCAGTAATACGGGGTAAATGAGCGTAGCCCGCCCGCCATGCCGGTTGAAGCTAAACCACGGGAACAGTTTCAGCGTCGGCATCAACACCGGATGATACACCAGACACAGGACCAGCGTCAGCACAACCGGTGCCCAGAGTGGCAGTTGTTTACGCATCTGCCAGAATCCGATCGCCGCCAGCAGCACCAGATACAGTCCCGGACTGGTTTGCCCGTAACTTTCGTAGACATCGTTAAAGTATTGTTCGTATTGCTGCACATGCTGATTCACATGTGGCAGGTGCGGAATCAGCATACGGGCCGGATGCGACCACAGCCGCGACGGCGGCACGACACCAAAATCAAACTCCCACGCCGTAAAGGCAATCTGCAAGGTCAGCGGAACGTACAGGTAAATGCCGAGAACAATAAGCCCCGCCAGTAGCCAGGTTGCAACCGGACATTGCCGGTATTGGTCAGTCAGCCAGGTGATCAGCTGCGCGGGCCACCGGCTGATCTGCGAAAAATTCCGGTACAGCAGATACAATCCGAACGGGGCCGCCACGGTGGTAAACGTCAGGGCAAAACCGGCCACATACCCTAATTCAAGGCCAAGCACCTGTACATGCAGCCAGGCCCAGAGCAACACAAACGGCAAGGAAAGCCGCTGCCGGTGATACAACTGCCACAACAGCCGGTACGTCGCCACAATACAGAGGATAGTCCAGTGGCCGACACAGACGTTCAGGTGGACCGGGTACTTCCAGAGCCCGTAAAAATTAAAAATGGAAACGGCCAGACTGACAATCACCAGCCGCCAGGGCGAAAAAAAGGCCCGAAGCAACCAAAACGTACCAACCGCCGTAATGACAATACTGAATACGTAATAATATTGAAGATACGGACCGGGGCCGCCGTTGAGCCAGTAGCAGAACGCGTACCAATAGTCCCGTTCAAAGCCCCAGGGCAGAAAAACCTGTAGTGTCCCGTATGGATAAAAGGTCTGGTCGTTATCGAGATTCAGGTGCGGCACCAGAGCAAATGAAATATTCTTAAAAAAATAATACCCCGCATACTCGTACTGATCCGTGTCATCACCATCAGAAAGCGGGAAACGAAAATCGCCGACTGCGTATATTACCAGCCCTAAAACACTTATTGTCAGCGCAATTAGCCAATAAAACCACGAGGCAGTATTGTTTTTTGGGCGAAGCCCGTAAAAATTTGTCGTTTGTTTGTACGCCATGCGATATTACTTCCCAACTGAGTACAACAAAAGTCAGGTGAAACGGCTATTTTTGCAAAAATTTTAATAAAAGAGGTACCTGAATGAAGAATGGATAATGAAGAATGAATAAAGCCGCTTTGGCGGGCCAATTGTTCATTATTCAGTATACATTGTCCATTATTCATAAGCATGAATATGGCTGACTACAATCACCGCGAGACCGAACAAAAATGGCAGCGGTTCTGGGACGAAAACCAGACCTACCGCACCACAACCGATGCCGCCGGACAGGCATCATCAAAGCCTAAATTCTATGTGCTGGACATGTTCCCCTATCCGTCGGGAGCGGGCCTGCATGTAGGCCACCCACTGGGCTACATTGCGTCCGACATTGTGTCGCGCTATAAGCGGCTGAAGGGCTTTAATGTACTGCATCCGATGGGCTTCGACTCGTTCGGGCTACCAGCCGAGCAATATGCCATTCAGACCGGTCAGCATCCGGCGATTACGACCGAAAATAACATTGCGACCTACATCAAGCAGTTAAAACAGATCGGTTTCAGCTACGACTGGAGCCGCGAAGTCCGCACGTCGGATCCGGCCTATTATAAATGGACGCAGTGGATTTTTATGGAGCTGTTCAACAGCTGGTATAACAAGGATACCGACCGTGCCGAGCCGATTAACACCCTGCTGGAAAAATTTGCGACCAACGGTACTACCGACGTAAATGCCGTTTGTGATGCCGAAACGCCGGTATTTACCGCTGCCGAATGGAATAACCTGTCGGCTACAGAGCGTCACGCCATTACGCTGCACTACCGCCTGACTTATCTGGCGGATGCGGTCGTGAACTGGTGTCCGGCACTGGGTACGGTACTGGCCAACGACGAGGTTAAAGACGGCGTTTCGGAACGCGGCGGTTATCCGGTTGAGCAAAAGAAAATGCGCCAGTGGATGATGCGGATCACGGCTTATGCCGACCGCCTGCTGTCGGGTCTGGATACCATCGACTGGTCGGAATCGATCAAGGAGCAACAGCGTAACTGGATTGGTAAGTCGGTCGGGGCAAGCGTAAAGTTTGCGCTGGAAACCGATGCGGCTACGTCAATTGAGGTATTTACAACGCGGGTCGATACCATTTACGGGGTAACGTTTATGGTACTGGCGCCGGAACATGAACTGGTAGACAGCCTGACCACACCGGAGCAGCGCGAAGCCGTTGAGGCTTACGTAAACGCGGCGAAGCTGCGCTCAGAGCGCGACCGGATGTCGGACGTTAAAACGGTTTCGGGCGTATTTACCGGCAGCTACTGTCTGAATCCGCTCAGCGGCGAGAAGGTACCGATCTGGCTGGCCGACTACGTACTGGCAGGCTATGGCACTGGCGCGGTCATGGCCGTTCCGTCGGGCGATCAGCGCGACTGGACGTTTGCGACTCACTTCGGATTGCCGATTGTGGCCATTCTGGACACCCAGAAAGATATTGATACACAGGCCGACAACACCAAGGAAGGCCACTATATCAATTCAGGCATTATCAACGGCATGACCTACAAAGAGGCCACGGCTACGTTGATTGCCTGGCTCGAAGAGCGCGGTCTGGGCAGTGCACGAGTCAATTTCCGGATGCGCGATGCGGTTTTCAGTCGTCAGCGGTACTGGGGCGAGCCGGTACCGGTGTATTTCAAAGCCAATGCCAACGGAACGGTGTTGCCGTACCTGATCGACGAAAGCGAGCTGCCGCTCGAACTGCCGGCCGTTGACAAATACCTGCCGACCGAAACCGGCGAACCACCACTGGCACGGGCCGAAGGCTGGAAGTATCAGGATACCTACGAATACGAATTATCCACTATGCCGGGCTGGGCCGGTTCGTCATGGTACTGGTACCGGTACATGGACCCGACCAATGACGGGGCCTTTGCCTCAAAAGAAGCCATTGATTACTGGCAGGACGTCGATCTGTATATGGGTGGTTCTGAGCACGCAACCGGTCACCTGCTTTATAGCCGTTTCTGGAACAAGTTCCTGAAAGACCGTGGCTATGTGACACAGGACGAACCGTTTAAGAAGCTGATCAACCAGGGCATGATTCAAGGCCGGTCAAACTTTGCGTACCGGATTAAAGGAACCGGTGTGGAAGGCGTTCCCCCTGTTTTTGTATCCCTGAACCAGATCAACGGCCGCGACGTAACACCGCTGCACGTCGATGTCAATATCGTTGAAAACGACGTGCTTGATATTGACGCCTTCAAAAAACAACGCCCTGACCTGGCCGAAGGAGGAGAGTTTATCACTGAACCGGACGGCAAATATGTAGTGGGTGCCGAAGTTGAGAAGATGTCGAAATCGAAGTACAACGTAGTGAACCCCGACACGGTTGTTGAACGTTACGGCGCCGACGTACTGCGTCTTTACGAGATGTTCCTGGGCCCGCTGGAACAGGCCAAACCATGGAACACCAACGGCATCGACGGTACTTTCCGGTTTATCCGTAAGTTCTGGCGGTTGTTCTACGAAGACAAAGCCGACGGCACCTCGAAATGGGTAGTTACGGATGAAGCTCCGACACCGGCCGAGCTGAAAGTCCTGCACAAGACGATCAAAAAAGTGCAGGAAGACATTGATCATTACTCGTTCAACACCTCGGTAAGTGCCTTCATGGTGTGCGTCAACGAGCTTTCGTCAATGAAATGCCGCAAGCGGGCCATTTTGCAGGACCTTGTGCTGCTGTTGTCGCCGTTTGCCCCGCACATCACCGAAGAACTCTGGGCCGCCCTGGGCAATGAGCCCGGTACGGTATCAGCCGCCAGCTTCCCGGTTTTCGATCCGAAGTTCCTGGTTGAGGATGCGTTCGAGTACCCGATTCAGATCAACGGTAAGGTCCGGACAACGATCTCGTTTGCCACCGACCGCGCTTCGGCGGAAATCGAACAGGAAGTATTGGCCAACGAAGTCGTACAGAAGTGGCTGGAAGGCAAAACCCCGAAAAAGGTGGTGGTGGTGCCGAAGCGGATCGTCAACGTCGTGCTGTAAGGCACACGAACCCATACTGTCAGCGGGCGGAGATAAATCGTTATCTTCGCCCGTTTTGTTGTTTTATTGCTTAATCAACTGCTGTATAGCCGATTCAATTTCGTCAGAGAAACCCTGACTTACCAGCCTGACAATGCCTTTACGGTCAATCAGGACATAAAGCGGAATAGCCTCTAAACCATACGCTTTCCGGACCTGACCGGTACCGGTTACCATCGGGAACGATAGCTGCCACTTTGCAATCAGCCGCCGCACGGCATCCAGTTGCTGCACCTCGTGCGTAATTCCATACACCTGAAGTCCCTGACGGCTGTATTTCCGGTACAGTTGTTCAACCTTCGGCATCGACACCAGACAAGGGCCGCACCAGACCTCCCAGAAGTCCAGCAACGTCACCTTTCCGGAAAAAACCGCCGATGACACCGAATCGCCCCGAAGCGTAGCCACCTGGAAATCCGGTGCCGGCTGGCCCACCAACCGGCCGGCGGGTTTCTTCGCGCTGACTGCCGGAACCTCCTGCCGGTAGGTTTGCAGAAATGCAGGTTCCCGAAACAGGCTATCGGCCAATGCGGTATCCGGCTTGACGAGTGTGATTGCATAGAAAAGATCCTGCACTTTACCCAACGTTTCCTGATGATGCCTTACCCGCGCCGGCAACAGCGTAGTACGGTCAATCTGTAGCTGCTTATACCGTTTTCGTACATCATATTGGTCGATATCAGCATAATGTATCATCAGGTAATAATATACAGCATCCTGCGTCAGCTGAAAGCGCACGGCATGTGTTGTATCCAGGCGGACAAGATCCGGAACCACCATCCGTCCACCTGCCTGATACAGCAGATTTGCTATTGCGGTCGTGTCGGCAAAAAGCGTATATGTTTTTTTCTGGTCATCCGTCACATAACCGGTATGTCCGTCGTATATCACCTCGCCGGCGATGTCGTCCTGTCGGGCGCGAAACCAGAAACCAAGGCGGCGGTCTTTATCGTCGGGACGGATAGCGGCCTGACCACTCAGCTGCCGGACATGGCCCGTTACCAGCGTATCGGTTCGCTCCAGCCGGTACACAACACCGCGCAACGTTTGTTGCCGGGCACGGACCGCCTTTATTAATCCGTGAATGTCCTGCGCGGCAAGTATCGCAGGTAAAAGACTACCGAGTAAGCAAAAAATCCGTGTTAACCGTTTCATTATTTGTATGTGCTGCGATTGATCCGCTCAAAAATAGCCACGCAGCTACAACCGGATCAGCCGGATTCGGCCAGCCATCCCGGAAAGTCGACCAGTAAACGCTGGTCGAAAAAAAAGCGGGATTAGTCGAAATTACGGTGAAAACAAAGGGTGGTCGTTGGTGCGGCGGCCATGCTGTTGTATTTTCAGCAACCCGAACGCATAGCAATGGTCAAATCCCTGAAGTTAAGCCTGCCTGAAGTAGTTTTTTTTGGCGTTGTTTTCGTTCTTTTTCCGGTCCTGACCGATTATGAATACAACCTGTACGAAAAAACAGGCCGGCTGCCCTCGCTCCTGTCACTGCTGGACCGGCTATTCTATGGTCTGCTGCGTACGGTTCCCTACTGGCTCTACTACAAACTTGTGCTGCCCCTGCTGTTCGAAAAACGATACCGGGCATTTTTCGGGCGCATGCTGCTTTTTCTGGTGTTACTCGACGTCTATATGCATTATGTCGTCTACGGGCTGGTGATGCATCTCGGGTTCCTGCCCGAACCGATTCTGGCATCGGCCCGGAGGGGATATGGTTCCGGCGTTTTACTGCATTTCAGCATTGTATACATTCTCCGTGAGTTACTGATGGTGTCGGCTCTGGGCTACTACCGGCAATCTGTCCGGCAGCAACACCGGCTCCATGAACTGAGTCAGCATCAGCTACAGACCGAACTGGATTCGCTGCGGGCACAGCTTCAGCCGCACTTTTTCTTTAACACACTGAATACCATCTATTCGCTGGCGCTGCACGGCTCGTCTAAAACCGCCCCGCTGATCGCCCGCCATGCCGATATCATGCGGTATATTCTTTACCGGGCAAAAAGGAAACGCGTGCCGCTGGATGAAGAAGTCCGTTTTCTGAGCAATTACGTTGCCGTCGAATCCATGCGCTTTTCCGATAAGGCCTCCATTCAGTTTGAAACACAGGGCATTCATAACCGGCTGAAGGTAGAACCATTGCTCCTCCTGCCTTTCATCGAAAATACGTTTAAACACGGACTTAGTCAGGAGATTGACGCCGGCTTTGTGCACATTGTGCTGGTGCTTATTGAGAACGAACTGTTTTTAGAAACCCGCAACAGCAGGGTGCCTGCTACGGGCACCAACAGGCTTCATGCGGGAATCGGCCTCCGGAACGTATCCAAACAACTGTCGCTGCTGTATCCCGGTCAGCACGAGCTAGACATCCGGTGTGAAGAAACCAGCTATACGCTCCGCCTCCGGTTAATCCTGCAAGCCAATGATTAAATGCCTGATTGTTGATGATGAGCCGCCCGCGCGCCGTATTCTGGAAACGTACGTCGGGCAGACCACCGACCTGGTCCTGGTTAAAAGCTGCTCACAGGCCTTCGAAGCCTTTGAGGTAATGGCCGGTACACCGATTGACCTGATTCTGCTGGACATTCAGTTACCGGCCTTGACCGGCATCGACTTTATCCGCCAGCTGAAACAACCACCGGCGGTTATTTTTACTACGGCGTATCCGGATTACGCCGTGGAGAGTTACGAACTGGAAGCGGTCGATTACCTGGTCAAGCCCATTACCTACCAACGGTTTTCCCAAAGCATTGACCGGTTCTTAAAACGATCGGCACCGATTCCGGTCCCGGTGCCGCATACCTATTTTAAAATTGATGGCCAGCTGGTCAAACTGCTTCATACAGATATTCTGTACGCCCAATCGATTAAAGACTATATTCTGCTCAGAACGCCCCTGCGTACCTATATTGTCCACATGACCATGAAAGCACTAAGTGAACTCCTGCCCGCGCA
>CBDFHU010000078.1:0-75137 GCA_965247375.1 Arsenicibacter sp. | reverse complement strand
ACAAACACCCCGCTTAACAGCAGCAGACCGGTATACGATCCGCTCACGGCCGCCGAATCAATGTTTCCGACGGGATTACCCAGCTGATACAGCGAATAGTAATACAGCAGCGTTGGCAGCAGAATAACCGCTACCAGCAACCAGCTTGCCAGGAACTTACCGCCAACAACTCCCCAGCGGCTTACCGGTTTGGTCAGCAGCCATTCGAGCGTACCGGCGCGTACTTCTTCGGCGATAGACCGCATGGTAATGGCAGGCACCAGAAACAGCATTACGTAGGGCGTCAGGTTGAAAAACGTTCCCATATCGGCATAGCCGTACTCCGGCAGACTCGTCTCCGGAAATACCCAGAGCAGCAGCCCCAGCGCCGTCAGGAAAACCGCCATGATAATGTAGGCGATGGGCGAGCTGAAGAATTGATTGATCTCCTTACGAAAAACAGCAAACATGCAGCATTAACGAATTTAAAGCGCCGGTTATTCGAATACCGGTTTGTTTTTGCGCAGAATGGCCGCGATAACCAGCGCAAAAATAAAGCTCATAACAATCATGCCGATGATCCCGAAAATAAACAGAAAGCCCGGCGACTGAAACTTCTGCATCATTTCGATCTGGCTGTCGATCACATTGTCAGGAATATCTTTTGCCTCCAGATCTTCGCGGACGCGGTCTGCCATACGCCCCATTACTTCTGTATCTATAACAGTCGTATAAAATACAGAAAAGGCACTTGACAGCAGTCCTGATACCCCACCAAGCAGTGCACTCAGGCCGAGTCCTTCACCATAGCTCATATAACCGTTATTGGCCGCCCGAAAATCACGCATGGCCATCACCAGAACGGCAATAATGAGGATGTATGATAATGACGAAAGACCGGCATTACCCATCTGATCAGTCACATAAAGGGCTGTCGAAAATAATATCTGGCCAACAGCCAGAATCAGGCCCCATTTCAGGGCAAAGCGCGCGGTTGATACTTTTTCTTCCATATCTGTAATTGCGTTTACCGCCGGACAGCGGGCGTTTATTCCCTAAATATACAAATAGTACACACTATTCATGCCCTTACCGGTTATTCCAGGACGCTATAATCCTGCTTCCGGAAGATCAGCGAAATAACCAGCACCGGCAACACTGCCAAGGCTGTTTTCTTAAAGAGTTCATCATAAATCAGGTCACCCTCCTGAATCCGGTCTACGTTGGCCAGCATCGTTTTAAACTGATCGGCTCCCAGCTGCCGGACAATGTCTTTCTGCCCTTCCAGCAGGAGTGCCCGCGAGTTATCCAGAAACTGCTGAAAGACCGACGGATCAATCTGTGTGACAAAGAAATAGATCCCCCAGCCGGTAACCAGTGCGCCGATGGTGTTAATCAGGTAGCAAATTGAAATGCCTTCCCACAAATGCAGCCGGCCCTTGCCGATATGTTTCCGGTAATACCATACGGTCGCCGTCATGGCAATGACATGGATCCCGAAATCCAGCGATTTATGGTTGCCCAGCGGCGGAATACCGAGGCTATACAATGCCAGAAAGTATACAAACCCCAGCACACCGGTCAGCACACCAACCAGCAGCGGAATTTTCAGCAGCGGATGGCTGAAATAGGCAATCACGTTTTTCATAAAAATGACTTGTTGCAACCGGATTAGATACCGGCGTTCTGCACGAACTGTCCTCTGTTGATGATCCCGAGTACTGCGCCCGTCAGCGTGTTGCCCAGAAACGGTGAATTCTTTGATTTAGACAGCGTATGCGTAAAGGTCCACGGGCGCTCCGGATTAAAGAGGGTAAGTGTGGCCGCCTGTCCCTGATCAACTATCACCGGTAGTAACCGCAGAATCTGTCGTGGCCGTACAGCCAGTTTATGGACAATCTGCCCCAGCGAAAGTCCCTGATTATGGCTTACCAATGCTCCGAACAGCGTTTCCAGGCCGATAATACCGAAATCCGCCAGATCAAACTCAAGGTTTTTACTTTCATCGTCCTGCGGGTTATGGTCAGACACAATGGCGTCAATCGTGCCGTCGGCCAGACCGTACCAGAGTGCCTGGACGTCGGTTTTTGACCGGAACGGCGGGTCCACTTTCAGATTGGTATCAAAGGTAGCCAGCGCCGAATCGTCAAAAATCAGCTGGTGAACGGCTACATCACAGCTCACCGGCATTCCCTGGGCCTTCGCGCGGCGGATCAGTTCAACTGACCTTGCCGACGAAATGGTGGAGAAATGCAGTACCGGCGCCGATACCGGCTCTTTGCCAAGTGCATAATCCAGCAACCGCAGGTCGCGGTCTACAATCAGTTCCTCAGCCAGTGCCGGAAGTCCTTTGAGGCCCAGCAGCGTACTTTGTACGCCCTCATGCATCTGCCCGAACCGCGTCAGCATTTTTTCCTCCGGCCGGTTCATCAGCAGTCCGTTAAACGGCTTCAGGTATTGCAGGGTTTTCACCAGCAGATCGGCATTCTGAAGCGGATGGTCACCGTCGGAGAATGCCACCGCACCGGCATGATGCAGGTCGATCATGTCGGTAAAGTCCTCTCCTTTCGCCCCTTTGGTGATGGCTGCCACGGGATGTACTGACACGGGCTGCCCTTCGGTCATGCGCCGGATATAACCCAGTGTACTCTTGTTATCTACCGCAGGCTGTGTATTCGGCAGCAGGGCAATGTCGGTGAACCCACCTGCAGCAGCTACCGCACACACGCTGCTAAGGTCTTCTTTATGCTCGAAACCCGGATCTTTGCCGGCAACCCGCAGATCAACCCAGCCAGGCGAAACGTGCAGGTTTTCGTGTTCAATGACACGCGTGTTTTCACTGGCCGTCAGGTTATCGCCGATTTGCCGGATCAGGCCATTATCAAGTAAGAGGTCGGTCACCTGCCCATCGAAAGGCGATTGCGGATCAACGATACGGGCAGAACGAAGAAGAATTTGCATATACCGGGGTTGTCATTCCTTGCAGAACGGAATGTCAATTCTAAAAAAAAGGCCCCTACCGGAGCCCTTTGACACTTTCTTTATAACTCGTTATTTACCAATCAGCTCCTGATAAGCCTCTGCCGTTAACAGATCGTCTTTCTGAATATCGTCAGCCACTTTAACCCGAATGATCCAGCCACCTTCATAAGGTTCTGTGTTAACCAGTTCAGGAGCGCCGTCGAGATCAGGATTTACCTCAAGGACTTCACCTTCAACCGGCAGGAACAGGTCAGATACTGTTTTTACGGCTTCGACCGTACCAAAAACATCACCTTTGCCCAATGCCTCTCCAATGGTATTGATATCAACATACACGATATCGCCCAGCTCATGCTGCGCAAAATCAGTAATACCAATTACCGCTGTGCCATCGGCATCAAACCGGATCCACTCGTGGTCCGGTGTGTAAAAAAGTTCTGCGGGGAAGTTCATTCGTTTATTGATTAGGTATGCAAAATACGGAAGGCTCTGTGGGATTTGCAACCTTTTTTACCGTCAGCAGACATTTGGTGAAGATGTTTTTTGACAGGATTACCGGATATCCCGCCTCAGGAAGATTAATCGCCTGACCAGGCAATCCTGAAAATCACGCCTGTGTTCTCAAAAATTACCTATCCTGTCAAAAAAACGCTAAACTAGTGGCCTGTAAGTTACCGACCCTATGCAAACCCAACTCACTACCGACACAAACCGTTCGTTGCGCCCGCTGTTCAGCCTGCCCGTCATTGTGGCTGCTCTGGGCTACTTTGTGGATGTTTATGACCTGTTGCTGTTCAATATCGTCCGCGTACCCAGTCTGAAAGATATGGCTCTCGACGAAAAATCAATTTCGATCATCGGCGGAAAAATTTACAATTACCAGCAGGCCGGTCTGTTGCTTGGGGGTATCCTGTGGGGGATTCTGGGCGATAAGCGTGGCCGGTTATCGGTCCTGTTCGGCTCGATCATTACGTATTCGCTGGCCAACATTGCCTGTGGCTTCGTCAGCAGCCCTGATATGTACGCATGGCTCCGGTTTGTGGCCGGTCTCGGGCTCGCGGGCGAGCTGGGCGCGGGCATTACGCTCGTGAGCGAAGTGCTGCCCAAACACCTGCGTGGCTATGGCACCTCACTGGTGGCCGGCATCGGGCTCCTCGGGGCAGTCGTTGCCTTTTTTACCGTCCAGGGCTCCGACTGGCGAACGGCCTACTTCATCGGTGGCGGCCTGGGCCTCGGTCTGTTATTACTCCGGTTAGGCGTACTGGAGTCGGGCATGTTTGTCAAAATCCGGCAGGGCCAGATCAGACGCGGGAGCTTTGCCGCCTTCTTCAATAACCGCGACCGCTTCGTCCGTTATCTGCTCTGTATGGGCATTGCCGTTCCGACCTATTATGTTATCGGCATCCTGGCCACGTTCGGCAACGAGTTCGGGGCAGCCATGGGTATTACCGACATTCAGGCAGGCCGCTGCATTCTGTTTACCTACATCGGCGTGGTCGTCGGCGATCTTGTCAGCGGACCATTCAGCCATTACCTGCACTCCCGCCGGAAAGCCATCGGCCTGATGACCGGCCTGACCATGGGTTTTGTGGGGGTATACCTGTTCGGCGGTATTTCGTCAGTCAGTGCATTTTATGCCGTCTGCTCAGGAATGGGCTTTGCCATCGGCTACATTGCCCTGTTCCTGACCGTCACAGCCGAGAACTTCGGCACGAACCTCCGCGCTACGGCAACCACCTCCGTGGCCAACAATGTACGGGCCACTACGCTGCTGAGTATTCCGGCCTTTCAGTCCCTGAAAGCGTCGGTGGGTGTCATCAGCGCCGGTGCTATCGTCGGGCTTATATGTTTTGCCATTGGTCTCTGGTCGATTTACAAAATTGACGAAACGTTCGGAAAAGAACTGGAATACACCGAGTAGTGCTATTCATACACAATAAGTACCGCTTGTCCTTCAGTACAGCCGTTCATCACCGTATGCAACGTTCGGGTCTGTTGTTGCCATCTTTAGCATGTAAACAACAAATACTGAACTCAATGAAAACGTTACGTCAATCTTTCGGTAAGGCCCTGCTGGTGGCCGCATGTGTAGTTGTATCGTCATGGGCTAATGCACAGACAAAAGCCTCCGCTGAAACCTATTACGAAGCGAAGCCAGAGCAGAATCTGGCGCTGGCCATGTATCCGGCATCCGACCCTTCTAAACTCTGGATGGTTGTCGAAAAGGGAATCCCTGCCAAACGGTTGACCATGCGTATCATGGACAGCAAGCAGAAAGTCGTTTACGAAAGCGATATTTACTCAAAGAAAACGACCTTCCGCCAGCGTTTCGACCTGAGCGAACTGGCTGATGGCTTATACACCTTCCAGATTTCTGATGGCCGGCAAATTCAGGAACGCAGCTTTAAGTTAGCGACCCCGGGCATCACTGAAACGCTGCCGCAACGCAATATCACAATGAATTAGATTTGATTTAGTTAACGGTGATAAGACCGGTGCTCTGCGCCGGTTTTATTATTTCAGTCAATTCCCCACCATTTACGGCGGTTCAGGGTACCGATCAGATCATCGGGCACCACCTCCAGTAGCACACCGCCATTCTCGTCGTGGGTTACCTGCAGGCCGACAAAACCAAGATACTGATTCAGTGTAGCCAGCAACGAGGTATTCCCCTCAATACAAAGTGCATAGTACCAATCCAGCGGCTGGCCGGCAACCTCTTCCGTAACCGCCTGATAATCGCCATAGCTGTAGCCGGTGAATGGCTTGCCATATCGCTTCCACATCAGCCGCATGACATCATCCAGACTCCGGCGATGGTTAGTTAGCTGGCGGATATGCAGATCCAGAATCAGCGCCGCAATGGCCCCTTTATGGTATACCGATACCTTACGGTCAGGAACACCCTTGTCGTAGCCATCCAGCCACAAATCCCACGACGATTCGGTCAGGGACTGAAAGGAGCGGTCGCTCACATCAAAATGGCGTTTAAACGTCACCTGCAGCTCTTTCAGGTACGCTGCATCGGAAAACACGCCCGCCCGGCGCAGCATGAGGTCGCCATAGTAGGTCGTGACGCCTTCGGCCACAAAGCAAGTCTGAAAGTAATTTTCACGGGTCAGATCATAGGGCAGCAGTTCCTGTGGCCGTATCCGGATGATGTTCCAGGCATGGAACAACTCGTGCGAGGATACACCCAGCAGATCGATGTACAACCCTTCGCCTTCATCATCAGGACCCAGAACCAGCATGGTGCTGTTACGGTGTTCGACGCCATGATAGTACGCCGTCGGCAGGACAATGGTCAGAAAATGGTAATCAGCCTCCGGAAACTCACCGAATAACGCCAGCTGAACGGCCGAGAACCGGCTGAAATCGTCGGCAATCCGTTCATGGTCCAATACAATATTTCCCTGAAACCATACGGTGAAGGAGACATTGTCAACCGTATAATCAATCCGCTGCAGGTCAGGTGCGGCTATCAGCGGGGAGTCAATAAGTTCGTAAAAATCGCTCGCCCACAGCTCTTTTTCACCCGATTGTCTTAATCCGCACGCAACCGGCCACTCTGCCGGAACCGTCAGCGTCAGCAGACAAGGCTCATTGATCCGCCCTTCTGCATACACGCAGAGATTGACCGGATTAATGTACAGGAGCGTATCACTAATGAAACTCGTTCCGGCGTTGATGACACTGGTGAAGTAATTGTAACGGACAAACAGTTCCGTCAGGCCCTTCGCTTCAGCCAGCCAGCGGTCTTTGGTTAGTTTCCGGAACGGAACCGGATTTCCGGCCTGATCATAAATCCCGAAACGCTGAATATTTTTGGCAAAGTGCTGCAGTTCGTACCGGCCAGGCCGCCAGGCAGGCAACTGAAATTCAACGATATCGGTCGTAATATCAGCCAGATGAGCATCAACGGCAATATAATGCGGTAATTGCGGATCAGCAGACAGAGTATAGTGCATAAATGACAGGCGCTCGTGAACGGCATTGAAGCTGCCATTCACATGACAATGAATATACTCGTAAAGTTATAACCTAACGTGTCTTTTTGACCTTATCATCATCATCTAATTAATCGGAAAACCAATATAATATACCCGAAACACAACCCGAAAGAGGTTGCCTTAAACTTTAGCAAATATAAATTTGGTTTATCCGGCCTGATCGGTTATTTTTGCGGACTCATTTGGGAAACAGCGCTCCTGAGCAGATAATACAATGAAAAGAACTTATCAACCATCAAACCGCAAGCGGAAAAACAAACACGGATTCCGCGAGCGTATGAGCAGCCACAATGGTCGTAAAGTATTAGCACGTCGTCGTGCTAAAGGTCGTTGGAAACTGACTGTATCAGACGAGAAAAAAGGCGACCGCGTTAAACTGTAAGGTTTTTCATCAGGTGCCTGACCGTCTGCCGGGTTTGTTGACCAAACGGAACACAAACTACTGTAGATCTCGAACTGATAGCATTATGAAACAGACGTTCCAGAAAGCCGAACGGCTGACCAACAAAAAGATCATTGATCGCTTATTCAAAAGAGGTAGCACGGAAATCCAAACGTTCTACCTCTTTCCTTTTAGGGTGGTTTACCTCGATGAACAGCCGCTTGCGGACACACCCGTTCCCTCACTTCCATCCATCCTGATTTCTGTCTCCAAACGCAGTTTTAAACATGCAGTTGACCGGAATACCGTGCGCCGGCGGATACGCGAAAGCTATCGGCTCAACAAATCTTTATTATTTGGCACCCAAACTTCGGCCCCTCCTGCTTATATTGCTTTTTTGTATACCGCCAAACAAATAATTTCGTTTGAAGAGATAGAAAAAGGCATGAAATTAGCCTTACGAAAACTGGGCGGTGACGCATCCGTGAAATTTCGTGCCTGATCTTGCTGTTGATTTCTTATACTCCATGATAGCCGTGCCCCCGGGCCACAAGCAAATACATGTTTATGAAAAAGTCTGTAAAAGCCTTAGCACTGGCCGGTCTTGTGGCCGGAGGTGCGTCGCTGGCGGCCTTCAAAACCGATGACCGGTTCTTTGAAATTGCCCGCAACCTCGACATTTATGCGACCCTTTTCCGTGAATTAAACATGTACTATGTCGATGAGGTAAACCCGAACCGGATGGTGAAAACCAGCATCGACGCCATGCTCAAAGCTCTCGACCCGTATACCAACTTCTACGCGGAAGAGGAAATTGAAGATTACCGTACCATGACAACCGGCCGCTACAACGGCATCGGGGCGCTGGTGGGTGCACGGCAGGGCAAAAGCGTAGTCATGATGATTTATGAAGGCACTCCCGCCGAAAAATCAGGTCTCCGCATTGGTGATGAAATCCTGAAAATCGACGGCGTTGAGGTCCGCAACCGCCCGGACGACGACAATACCGACAAGCTCCTGCGCGGACAGAACGGAACAGCCGTGAAGCTGAGTGTCCGGCGCTACGGCGAAAAAGACCTGCTGACGATTCCGGTGACACGCGACGTCGTGAAAATGACCAACGTGCCGTATTCCGGTATGATCAACGACGAGGTCGGCTATATCGATCTGAAAGACTTTACTGCTACGGCCGCCCGTGAAGTGCGTCAGGCTGTTATTGATCTGAAGGCGAAAGGCATGAAAAAGCTGATTCTTGACGTTCGTGAGAACCCGGGCGGCTTACTTAACATGGCTATCGACATCTCGAACCTGTTTATTCCGAAAGATTCGGAGGTAGTTACCACGAAAGGAAAAGTGCAGGAATGGAACAAGACGTACACGGCCATGGCACCTCCCCTCGATCTGGAGCTTCCGATTGTGGTACTGTGTAACAGCCGCAGTGCGTCGGCTGCCGAAATCGTATCGGGTGTTATTCAGGACTATGACCGCGGCGTACTGATCGGGCAACGGACGTATGGTAAGGGGTTAGTCCAGACAACCCGCGACCTGTCGTTCAATACCAAAATGAAGATCACCACCGCGAAGTATTACATCCCGAGCGGGCGGTGTATTCAGGCGATTGACTACAGTCACCGCAATCTGGATGGCAGCGTCGGTAAAATCGCCGACTCGCTGAAAACAGCCTTTAAAACCAAAAACGGCCGCGTCGTGTACGACGGTGGTGGTGTATTGCCGGATGTGATTACCGAAGCCGGTAATCCGACGCCGATCGCCCTGAGCCTGGGCAATAAAGGCCTGATTTTCGACTATGCCGTTAAGTACCGGCATGATCACCCGCAGATTAAACCGGCCCGCGAGTTCCGCCTGACCGATGCCGAATATCAGGACTTTGTCAGCTGGCTGAAAGATAAGGAATACGATTATACGACACAGGTCGAAAAGGATTTGTCTAACCTGGAAGCCTCGGCGAAAAAGGAGAAGTATTTTGATCTGATCAAAGACCAGCTGAAAGCCCTGCAAACCAAGGTGTCCCATAGCAAGGAAGCCGATCTGATGACGTTCAAGCCGGAGCTGAAGCCGATGCTTGAGCAAGAAATTACCGGCCATTACTACCTCCAGAAAGGCATTAAAGAGTCGTCGTTCAACAATGATCCGGAGATGAAAGCGGCCCTTGACCTGTTCAAAGACATGAACCGCTATCAGTCTATTCTGAAGAAATAATAAAGCTGCTGCTTACCGGAAAGGGAGACATGCCTGGCATGCTCCCTTTCTGCCTTTTATCTTAGTACTCTATGCTTATTTTATCCATTGATACCTCAACAACCAGTTGTTCGGTCGCGCTGCACCGGGACGGAACGTTGCTGGGGAACTATGAGTTATTTACCGAACGTACCTCATCGGCTATGCTGACCACCCTCATTGATCAGGTCGTGCAGCACACCGGTTTTTCGCTACCGCAGCTCGATGCCATTGCCGTTGCCAAAGGCCCCGGCTCTTATACCGGCCTCCGCATCGGCGTTTCAACGGCCAAAGGGCTTTGTTTTTCGCTCGATAAACCGCTGATTGCCGTTAATACCCTACAGGCTATGGCCGAACAGGTCCGGCCGTTCTATGCGACACAGGCCCTCGCTAAACCCATTCTCATCTGTCCGATGATCGACGCACGCCGGATGGAAGTATACTGTGCTCTTTTTGATACCGACGGCAACGAAACCGCGCCCACATCGGCAAAGATTATTGACGAAGCCTCCTTTACCGGTGAACTGGCCGGTCATACCCTCGTCTTTGTTGGTGACGGTGCCGCCAAATGCCGGCCTGTGCTGGGTAACCATCCGGACGCTTTGTTTCCCGAAACGGTTATTCTCCCTTCCGCGCGCCAGATTGGCCGACTGGCTACTGAGGCGTACCGGCAGGGAGAATTTGAAGATGTTGTTTCCTTCGAGCCCTTTTACCTCAAAGACTTCATGGCTACAACGCCGCGCAAGCTACTATAACGCATTAATTGTCAACGTAAAATGGCTGAAGCACGTTTTTTTGTGATTTTTTTCGGCCAAACGCTTGCCAAAACCGGACATAACCTGTTATATTTGCAATCCAAAACGGTGGTTGTAGCTCAGTCGGTTAGAGCGTCGGATTGTGGTTCCGAAGGTCGTGGGTTCGAACCCCATCTTCCACCCCACCTAAAGCCTCACATTTGTGAGGCTTTTTTATTTTTTCCTCTCCCTTTTATTGGCCAGACCTGCCGGTATACTGCCAACATTTCTTTGCCAATTCAGTTTTAAGGGTATGTTCACCGCCGTACCAAATACCAACCGTCAACACACGCTCATCGTTTTTTTACTGCTGCTAAGCCATCTGGTGGGTTCTGTCGGTTTGCACATACCGATGCTGGCTCCGGTATTTAAACTGCTCGTTCCGGTAAACCTGACGGTATCGCTGGCCCTGCTGCTCTGGTATCACACCGACTGGGCATCGTCCTTCAAAACCTATATCGTGATTGCCATACTAACCGGCTTCTTCGTTGAAGTAGCCGGCGTAAGGACCGGTCTTATTTTCGGGCATTATGCCTATGGACCCGTACTGGGGCCTCACCTTTGGGAGGTACCGCCGATGATTGGCTTCAACTGGCTGATGTTGTCTTATTGCTGCGGGTCTGTATGTGCGCACACCACACGTTCATATCCCGCAAAGGCTGCCCTGGCGGCTTCGCTGATGGTCTTGCTGGATGTATTCATTGAACCGGTCGCCATCCGGCTTGATTTCTGGCACTGGTATGGGCAACCCGTACCGCTTCAGAATTACGTAGCCTGGTGGATTGTCTCCTTCTGCCTGTTCCTCTGCTGGTTCCGTTTTCCGTTTACAAAAGCTAACCGGCTGGCTGGCTGGCTACTCCTTGCACAATTTCTTTTCTTCATATCACATCTTTTACTGATTCTTGTTTAATCTTTGTAAAACAAAACTGGCAAACCCCAGGTTGTATAATAAATAAGTTGTCACCAAACAAGTTTGTTTAGTGATTGACTTGTTTCATATCATTCACTAGCTTGTACCACTTTTTTCCGAATTGTAAGATGCCTCTTCAGTTTGGTACCAATGCGACACCTGTGTCTTTATTCTTTAATCGTTATTATCTTGTCCCATGAGCAACTATTCCATCAAGGATTTAGAGCAACTCTCCGGCATTAAGGCCCACACGTTGCGTATCTGGGAACAGCGCTACAACATTATTACGCCTAAGCGCACGGATACTAATATCCGCACGTACGACGATCAGGATCTGAAGCTTGTCCTGAATATTTCGCTGTTGAAAGACCACGGATACAAAATCTCTGACATCTCAAGAATGTCAGTGGAGGAGATGTATCGGGAAGTAGTCAAAATTTCGGACCGGCAGCTTAACTATCCCGATCAGATTCATGCGCTTACGATTTCGATGATCGACCTCGACGAGGAGCGTTTCGAAAAAATCATCAGTACGAATATTCTTCAGTTCGGTTTTGAAAACACGATGATCAACATCATCTATCCGTTTTTGAGCCGTATCGGTACGTTATGGGTAACTGGTTCTATCGGGCCGGCGCAGGAGCATTTTATTACTAACCTGATCCGGCAAAAACTGATTGTCGCCATCGACGGACAGGTCAGTAAACAACGACCTTCCGGCAAAAAATACCTTTTGTTCCTGCCGGAAGGCGAACTGCACGAAATAAGTCTGCTGTTTGCCAATTACATTGTCCGGGCACGCTATAACAAAGTTATTTATCTGGGGCAGAGCCTGCCGTTTACCGAGCTGGAATTTGCCTACAACGTCCATAAGCCGGACTACATCTTCACGGCCATTACCTCTGTACCGTCAAACCACGAGGTGCAGCCGTTTGTCAACCGCCTGGCCGCTGCCTTTCCGGAAAGCCACCTGCTGATGACAGGCTACCAGGTAGTAGGGCAGGATATTGAACTGCCTGAAAATGCTACGATTGTTAATCACATTGACGATCTGATCCGGATCGCAGGCTCATAAATGTATGGGAAACAAAAAAGCCCGGTTTCTAGTGAACCAGGCTTTCCCATACAGGCACTTTCGATTGGCATCGAAAAGTATCGGTAAGCAACGTCTCGAAAGACTATATATGTTTGGACGAGCTAAATCTTGTCTGTTATAAGTCTTTTATCAAAACCTGTGCCAGAGATTATTTGAATAGATCAAAAGTTGTTATTTTTTTCCGAAAGTATACTTAGAACTTAAATCCAACCTCAAGCGCCAGTATCCGCTGCTTCGAAACCAGATCCCGTCCGCGCGCAACATCCAGTAAACCACGCTGATAGCTGATTCCCAGATTAACGGCATTTGTCTGATTGAGCTTGTACTGTACCCCTGCACCCAGCAGCCAGGTAAAGTCGGCAAATCCGTATTGCCGGCGCGTCCCGCTCTGCTGAGCTGCCTGATACAGGCCGTTTAGCTGTGGATCGAGCGCTCTTTCAGCCAGTTTGATATCTACCAATCCGCCGGTCTGCAAATACAGCCGCGCATTTGGGAAGGCATTGTTGGCAAACATTTTTACCGTCAGCGGTATCTGAGCATACTGCATATTGTAAACCGACCGCTTGGCCGGTGCCGACGGATCCCAGCGGGTCTGCCCGAATGAACCCGGCATTACATAGCCCGACCGTTTGATCGTATACCAGATGCCCGAGCTGAACGCATACCGGTCCTTGAAAAAGAAATAATCCAGCGATACCCCGATGCTCGGACGAACGCCCAGGCCGCTCGGGGCAAAGTTCTGGTAAGCTCCCTGCCCTTCGGCCGTGTTGATGTTAAAAACCGGCGAAAACCGCAGGCTCATCTCAATCAGGTGGCCTGGCCGCTCATAGTCCGGGTAGATGTCCTGACCAGCCTGTTGCCGGCGGCGCAGTTCGCTCTGGTACTGGCGGTCGGCAGTACTGTTTTTTCCCTTTTTCTTTTTCCCTTTCCGGTCATCGCGGTCGTCGACATACGACTGCGCCCCGGTTTGACGTTGATCGTAGGATGTGCCCAGAATCTTTTTCAGGCGTCGTTTGGTTACCGGCGACAAATCATCGGTACCCGACGTACTGTAGTTACCCGATTGCCAGGCAGGCTTTTGTCCTGCAACCATACCGGGTAAGAGGAAATAGCCAAAGATTAAGGTCAGGGCTGCAACTTTTTTCATAATTTTGTACGTTTTCAAGAAAGAAAACCTGCTTACACGCATGCATTTACGGGTTGCCCTATGGGGCTTTTTTTGTATTCTCCTGATCAACTCATGTACCAAACGTGAGGAAGTTACCCTCCATCGGCTCGATCAGGCCCTGTTTTCAGCCAAATCGCGCGACAGCATTCAGGCGTTTCTAAATGCCAACGCGGATGTGGCCCGATTGTATTTTAACACGACTACTCCGCAGCAGCCCGGCAATGATACAGCCCTTGTCAACGAGTTATACAACCGGATTAACGACAGCACACTCAACGTATTGTACCGGCAGGTTCAAAACGAGTTCGGCCCGGCAAAGGAGCTGCGCGAACAGCTGGCAACGGCTTTTACCAACATTCACCGGGAGTTTCCGGATTTTCCGCCCCCCGCGCATCGTGACCATGGTCACCGGCTTTATGGGCCCCGATCTGGTCATTACTGACAGCCTGATCGTGATCGGGCTGGATTTTTTTGCCGGCCCGAAGGCCACCTACCGGCCACGCGGCCCTGAATTCCCGCAATACATCCTCAGACGCTACCAGAAAGAGTACATCGCTCCGGCCGTAGTGTTCGGGATTTCTGACAAATACAATGCAACGGACCGTCAGGATCAGACGTTGCTGGCCCGATATGGTGTATTATGGCAAAGGCTATGTCTTTACCAAATCCGTTTTACCCGGGTCAGACGGTCAGCCACTGGCCGACAGCCTGCTGATCGGTTACAGCGACCTGCAGCTCACCGAGACCTACAATGCGCAGGATCTTGTGTGGGCGCACTTTATTGACAATCAATTGTTATACCAAACCAGCCCTTCCGTTAAAATGCGTTACATGAACGAACGTCCGTTTACGGCCGAAATCGGTGCGCGGTGCCCCGGTGCAATTGGCCGCTGGGTGGGCTGGCGCATCGCAGGACGCTATTTTGACGAAAAACAACCTTCCTTAAAGGAGTTAATGACACAGACCAACGCCCGTCAGCTTTTTGAGCAATCGGGCTATAAAGGTCAGGCCGACGAAAAGGAATAAACACATAAACTGGTCAGGCGACAAGCCTGCCGTCTCTTAGTACAATGGCAAAGCATGGCAGAGGGTTTGGGAGTGAAGCAAGCCCCGAGGATAAGAAGAAAATCAGCCGCGAAGGTTTAACCAAGGCCTTCAGAATTTTTCGATTTATCAGACCTTACCGGTTACAGTACATCCTGGGCTTCGGTTTTCTGGTATTATCAACCGGCACAACCCTGAGCTTCGGGCTGATTATTAAAGAGGTAACGAAGGTACTCGAACGCAAATCAACCTACACAATCAACGAAATTATTCTCTTTTTTGTGGGTATCCTGGTGGTTCAGGCCATTTTCTCGTTCAGCCGGATTTACTTTTTCGCGCAGGTTAGCGAGCGGTCAATGGCTGATGTCCGCCGTGCGGTCTACAGCAAAATCATTACCCTGCCGGTTTCTTTTTTCGAGAAGCGCCGGGTCGGCGAACTGACCAGCCGGATCTCGGCCGATGTATCGCAGTTGCAGGATGTTCTGTCGCTGACGCTGGCCGAATTTTTCCGTCAGATCGCCACGCTGGTTGTCGGTACGGCCATTATCCTGTACGTGTCGTGGAAGCTGACCCTATTTATGCAGGCCACTTTCCCGGTCCTGATTATTTCGGCCATTGTTTTTGGCCGGTACATCCGGAAAATGTCAAAACTGGCGCAGGACGAGCTGGCTACTGCCAACGTAATCGTTGAAGAAACGCTGCAATCCGTAAACGTGGTCAAGGCATTTACCAACGAACGCTTTGAGATTAACCGCTACGGCAATGCCCTGCAACGGGTCGTTAATGTGGCTTTGCGGGCATCAAAGTTCCGTGGCGGCTTTGTGTCTTTTGTCATTTTTGCCCTCTTCGGAGGCATTATTGGTGTACTATGGTACGGTGGCGGCCTTGTGCTGTCGGGCGAAATGGCTCTCTCGGACCTGATTACGTTTATTTTCTATACCGGCTTCATCGGCGGTTCGGTCGGCGGGATGGGCGACATGTACGCGCAGATTCAGAAAACCATCGGTTCGTCGGAGCGCGTGCTGGAAATTCTGGAAGAAACCCAGGAAGTAGATGCTGACACACCACGGCCGGCTCTGCCGCTTGAGGTGCACGGAGAGGTTGCGTTTGAAGGTGTGCGGTTCTCGTACCCGGCCCGCCCGGATATTGAAGTACTCAAAGGGGTATCGCTGCGGGTAGAAGCCGGCCGCAAAATCGCGCTGGTTGGCCAGAGCGGCGCCGGTAAATCGACGATTGTGCAGTTACTGATGCGCTACTACCCGATTCAGGGTGGGCGCATAACGGTTGATCACAAGCCGGTTCAGGACTATGACATTACCGATTTACGGCAGAACATCGCCATCGTTCCGCAGGAGGTAATGCTGTTTGGCGGCAGTATCCGCGACAATATCGCTTATGGTAAACCTGATGCTACCGACTCCGAAATTACGGAGGCAGCCCGCAAAGCCAATGCGCTGGAGTTCATCGAGTCGTTTCCGGAAAAATTCGGCACTATGGTCGGCGAGCGGGGCGTGAAGCTATCGGGCGGTCAGCGGCAGCGAATTGCCATTGCCCGTGCGATTCTGAAAGATCCGGCGATTCTGATCCTCGACGAAGCCACCAGCTCACTCGATGCCGAATCAGAACGGCTGGTGCAGGAAGCGCTTGATGAGTTGATGCAGAACCGCACCACCATCATCATCGCCCACCGGCTGGCAACCATCCGGAAGGTTGATACAATTTACGTCCTGCGCGAAGGGCAGATTGCCGAAACCGGTACACATGAAGAGTTAGCCGCCCTTGAAGAGGGCTTGTATGCCAACCTGGTGAAGCTACAATTCGAAACGATTGATTAAATTTGTTACAGGGTAAGGTGACTGTCTCTTACTCTGTACCCAAACCATATACAGCCATGACTACAGCACAAATGCTCAAAAGCTTTGATCTCCGGCACACCAGCAGCCGCGAAGAAGTGCTTGATCTGTTTCTGAAGGCTGGCCACGCCCTCTCCCACGGCGATATTGAGCAGGGTCTCGGCCCTGATCATGACCGCGTGACGATATACCGTACCCTGAGAACATTTCTCGACAAGGGCCTGCTGCACAAAGTTCTTGACGACGAAGGCAATCCGAAATACGCCCTCTGCAGGGAGACCTGCGCCCACGGCCATCATCACCATGAACACGTTCACTTTAAGTGCCAGGCATGCGGGCAGACCACCTGCCTCGATCAGGTGTTGATTCCGCAGGTGGCCCTGCCAACGGGGTATGAGTCTAAGGAAATGAATCTGCTGATTCAGGGGGTTTGCTCCGAGTGCACCAAATAAGCGACTATTTTACAAAGCCAGCAACCGCCTGATTCCGGGTCGTTACGTGCTGCTTCAGCGTCGCCAGCGCACTTGTGAAGTTGGTCAGGCTGGTCAGATGCGAATAGGGGGCCTGCTCCTTTTCGGTACCGTTTACGTAAGGCGTAATGAGTGTTGTGTACTGCTCGAAAAGCGCGTTCATTTTGGCCGGCGTAAAGACCGTATCGTTAAACTCCTTCACATACTGCTTGTATTTCGCATAATAGACCGGATCGTCGGCTACATAGCGGATTAACGGCCAGGTACGGGTCACTTCCGTCATTTCCAGCGACACGGCTTTCCCGGCGCCGCTACTGCTCGTCATTGACTCATTCAGATCCCACGGAATCCAGGTCAGGCCCTTTGACGGAGCATTGTAGAAATAATGATTGTGGGCCATTGCGCCGTACGCATCCCAGTTAACGATGGTATTATTCACAGCAAGATACCGCAGGTAATGATCGACGTTCAGCGTTTTTTCCAGATTGGTACGCCACTCAGCGGTATTTGTTGTCCGGTTTGCGGCATTCAGCGCGGTGATAAATGCCTGAGCATCGCTGTAATTGGCTTCGGTTTTATTGTTTTTCTTTTCAAACTGTGATTGTACAAAGGTCGCAAACGTCGATTCGGGCTTGTAGATATTGCCCTTATCTTCTCCGAACTGTTTTTTTACCATGGTATCGTCCACCACTTCAACCATAGTGTATACCCCGCAGTATTTTTTGCCTGAACCGAAATCGATGTACACTTTATAAAACGCTGTCTGAGCGGCTGGTATGCCCGCCATACGGAAAATATCAGCCCCGGCTTTTTCCCGGATCAGCGAATTATCCTTGAAGCCGGGTGACATCGACAACTCCTGAAAGCCGTACAACCGCTGGTCTTTAATTTCCGTGTAAGTATCCTCAAACTCGTCCATATTCAGCCGGAACGGCAGCTTGTAAATACCTGACCGCCAGGTTGACGACAGGCTGGAATTACCCTTTAGCCGGAAGCCAGCCTTATTCCAGGTCTTACCGTTGAATTTCAGGGTCACGGCTACGTATGCCGGCTCGGTTGTCGAAAAGGCGCCGCCGCCGCCACCTACGCCACCGGTATTTGCGCCGAAATCACTGCCGGTGATCTTTTTCATATCGGTCCGGATGGCAGTCCAGTCGTCGGCAGTCATGGTTATTTCAAGCGTATTGACCTGCGTCTGGGGAAAAACGACGGTATAATCGGGATCAGCGTCTTTACTGTGTGAAGCGGTTGTCCAATCAGGGTTGGCATCGGTAGAGCTGGTACTACCCGATCCGCCGGCCGGATCAACCGTTTTCTGACAGGAAACAAAAAAACAGATACTGAGGCATAACGTAATTAAGAAGACAGGTTTCATATTGGTTCAACTGATTACAAGGGAGTTACTGGCATTACGCCAAACAACAGCCCTTCCGTTGCAAACCAATCATGAAAAAAACATCCTCCTTACTTCCCCGCCTTCGGAACACGGGTCAGCATCGCGACTTTACCTTTACTGCCAACCGCCCAGCAAGCGCCGCCTGCACAGCTGATGGCATGATAACCTGACTCATCAATGGGCGTCCAGGTCTTGCCGAAATCGTCGGTATAACATGTTCCCGAGGGCCCGACCGCCACCAGCCGGTTGGCAGTCAGCATGCCGATCGCCTCTTTCAGACCTGCCGGATTGGTAGCGCCGCCCGGTTGCCAGGTCTTGCCGCCGTCCTGTGTAACAGCGACGTTGTCTGATACCAGCTTTTCCTGCTTGTAATCGCCGCCGATGGCAATGCCTTTGCGGCCATCCTTGCTGAACCACAGGCCAAACACCCCGGCACTCGGTCCGGCTGCCAGTCCGGTTTCGGCTACTGACCAGGTTATCCCCCCATCGGCCGACCGGAATACACGGCCGGTTGTTGCGCCCCCGGAACCAATCCAGACTTGCTTTTGGCTACCCGAGCGGGCCAGCAGGCTCGTACCACTGGCCGCAAACGCGGCTTCGCCCGTAGCCATTGCCGGCAGATTGTCCGACGGCACCTGCTGCCAGGTCTTCCCGCCGTCCTGTGTGCGCAACACAAACCACTTACCGCCAATCGGGTCACTGAATACAATGCCCTCATTCGGAGTCCAGAAATCGATGCCGTCGAAAAATACACCGGCTTGCTTAGTCTCGTACAGCAACTGCCAGGAGTTACCGCCGTCGGTTGTTTTGTAAATACGGGCCTGCCCCTGTTCGGCGGGGCCAGCCGCCATCAGATAGGCCGTCTGCGCGTCCACGGCATGGACGTCGCGGAAGTCACAGGCCTCGGCTCCTTTTACGGTACCAGCCTGCCAGCTTGTGCCACCGTTGGTTGTCCGGACAAACGTTCCTTTGGTGCCGCCAATCCAGACGACCTCTTTACTAACAGCCGATACGGCCCGGAAACTGGCATCCGTATGGCTTTGCTGCGGTTGCCACTGCGCAAAACCCGCCAGCGGGAACAACATACACAGAAGGAGTTTTTTCATGCGTTTTACGGATTGATCAGCGTGAAAGCGGCAACGGCATCGCCACCACGTCAGTTACGCTGGTACGGGCATCAATCGGCCGGATCCGGAATGAGTACGTATAGGTTTTGTTTGCCGGCAGCTGATATTCCGGATGCGTCCGCGGCGACCAGCTGTCATCGCCGCCGAGGCCCATTTGCTGCATATCAATATTTACGAGCGTAATGTTACCGCGTTCCGGCGTTTGCTGTGCCGGATTTTTGGCCGCCAGCAATGCCTCATCGGTATAATCACGGGCATTGATGTTGAGCAGATTCCGGTCGGACGACGACAGGCTGGCCGGACTACTGATAATCAGTACCCCCAGCCCGGAATCTTCTGTGATCTGTGCCCACCGGACATCCGTTTTATTGCCGTTTTCCTGCGCCATGATGTACGGAAAATACTGATCGGCGACTTTACCGCTGTACAAACCAACGCGTGCGGACTCCTTACGGTCTCGGTAGCTCTCGAACGGGCCACGGCCATACCATTTCATGTTGGTAAACGAAGGAGCCAGTTCCAGCCGGGTACCTACCCGCGCCAGCGGCGGCACCGTACCCTCGGCCGTAACCGTCGCAGACACCTGCACATCGCCGGTACCGAATACGGTGTAATCGGTCTGCTGGATCAGTTTACCCTCGGTGAGCCGCACTTCGCTGGTGCTGCGGATCGTTACCATCTGACGTTGATTGACCAGTACCTGCATATCGACCGGAGTGGCCAGTGCGGTGTCTAAACCCGCTTTACGCCAGCGGGCCGCAAATGAAGCCGCCCCGCCCCCTTCGTCGTTGTCCGTCGGCACGCGCCAGAAGTCCGGCTGCAAGCCGTGTTCGATTACCTTTTTCCCGAAATAAAAGAGTTCAGACAAACCGCCGGCTTTTTTATCGAAAACCATCACAAGGTCTTTCGTACGGATGACTACCTTATCCGGCGAAACCGTGGTTTTGACCGGTGGCAGGCTGCTGATGCCCATCGGTACCATCCCCGACGGCCGCGTCCGGATCGGAATCTGCTCCGACGCCACAGTATGGCCGGCCGGCGCCCAGGCTGCTGCCTGTTTGGTAACCACATTCACGTTCAGGAAGTACTCGCTGCCGTTGTCCATACCCGCCGGCAACCGCAGCGGCAGGGCTACCAGCTGGGTTTGTCCCGGCTGGGCATTCAGGTTGTCAACCGTACCTTTCTGCACCGCTTCTCCGTTCCGGATCAGCGCCCATTCAAGTTTAAACTGATCGAGGCCCAGAAAACCGTACGTATTTTTAAGCGTAATCCGGGCTGAGATATCGGTCTGCTGCTCGGCCGAAACAGCTCCCTGCGTCCCGATCTTAATGTACTGATAAACGTATTTTACCTCATTGATTTCCGGCTGCGGTATACGGTCGGGGTTCACCAGACCATCCCCCGCATTAGCTCCGTCGATGTAATTGATGTGGGCGGTGTACTCCTGCCCTGCCTTGTTCTTCAGCCGCAGGCCCTGGTCTACCCAATCCCAGATGAAACCGCCCTGGAGGCGCGGGTATTTATCAATCGCATTCCAGTAATCTTTCAGGTTGCCGATGCTGTTGCCCATGCCATGTGCATATTCGCAGACAATTACCGGCCGGTTCGGGTCCTTCTCCATCAGCGTCAGCATGTCATTGACTGACGGATACATGGTCGAAATAATGTCAAAATTCGACAGCGAAGTTGGTGTGTAGGGCGCACGGCCTTCGTAATGAATAGGTCGTGACGGATCAACAACGCGGATCAGTTCGGCCATATCGAGAAAGTTCTGGCCCATACCTGACTCATTCCCCAGTGACCAGATCACAATGGACGGGTGGTTTTTATCCCGCTCAACCATCGCCCGGCCACGGGCAATAAACGCATCACGCCACTCCGGCATGTTGGCCAGAATAACGCCCTTACCCCATAAATCATGGCTTTCAATATTGGCTTCGTCAATTACATAAAGCCCGTATTCATCGCAGAGATCATACCATTCCGTAGCGTTCGGGTAATGTGAAGTCCGGACAGCGTTGATGTTGTGCTGCTTCATCAGCAGAATATCGCGGACCATGCTTTCGCGGCTGATCACGCGGCCGGTCGTCGGGTCAAACTCATGCCGGTTGACGCCTTTGAAAGTCACAGCCTTGCCATTAAGCAGCAGTTGCCCGCGGCCCATCGTCACCTCACGGAATCCAATGCGCTGCGTAATGGTTTCGATAGTCTGTCCGTCGGCATTCAGCAGTTGTAGGCTCAAAGTATACAGATTCGGGGTTTCTGCCGTCCAGAGTGCCGGAGCCGTAACCGGCTTTGTAATCCGGAACATTTTATCCATGTCGGTACCTACGGCATCGGCCGCCGTCAGTTTTTCACTGAATACCGGTTTACGGGCCGGATCGTAGAGAGTAATCCGGAACTGGTTCGTCAGGTCAGCGCGGCCGGTCAGGTTGCGCAGATAGGCAGAAACTTTAAGGGTAGCATCCTTGTACTGCTCATCGAGATCCGTGATAATCTGCACATCACGGATGTGCAGGCGGGGCTTAGCCACCAGAAATACATCACGGTAAATACCCGACAACCGCCAGAAATCCTGATCCTCAAGGTAGCTGCCGTCTGACCAGTTAATGACTTCGACAGCCAGTACGTTTTCGCCGCCGCCCGGCCGTATCTGATCGGTAATCCGGAATTCAGCTGGCGTCATACCATCCTCGTGATAGCCGATCTGCTGACCGTTCAGGTATACATAACAGGCCGATTGCACACCGGCAAAATGCAGATATACTTCCTGATCCTGCCAGTTGGCCGGGGTCGTAAAGCGTGTCCGGTACAAACCAACGCTGTTAGTATCCGCCTGAATGCGCGGTGGTGTTGCCGGAAACGGATGTTTAATATTGGTGAAGATCGGGCGATCGTACGGACGGCCTTCCCGCGCCCCGACGACCTGCCAGTTCGACGGTACAGGCAGATTATCCCAGTTCTGGTCCGGCGTGGAAGGATCGTAGAAATTCGGAGGCACTGCTGCCGGATTTTTAAGCCAGCGAAACTTCCAGGTGCCGTTCAGGCTTTTAACAAAAGGCGAGTTTTTACCCTCAAAGGCCTGCGCCTCGGTTTGGTAAGGGATAAAGCTGGCATGTGGTTTTTCTACATTCCGGCTGATAACCTGCGGATTTTCCCAGTCCGGCACCTGGGCAAAACAATACGCCGGCAATAATAAGGAACAGAGAGCGAGTATATGTCTTTTTCTCATGGGATAAGTTACAGTAGCCTGAACACGTACGGAAATAGCTATACGTAAGTTTTCTTATATATGCGTTTTACAGCAAATTTCGTTAAAACAAGCAGTTATACCTGCGGGCAAACCGCTCATGGTTTATGAATTAACAATAAAACAACCTAAAATTAACCACATAGCCGGCAATAGTCTACAATCAGCATGAAACATATTTTTCTAACCGTATCCTTACTTATTTTGACTGTTGCGATTTCCAGCGGTCAATCGCGGCGGCGGAATTCACTACCGGAGCCCGCCAGCGGCCCGATTCCGGTGGTTACCGCTCCGCAAACCCGCCTGCTGGAAAGCATGTCAATGGGCAGTACCCTGCTCAATGCGCCGGTTAAATACTCGGTTTATTTACCGCCTGATTACTACACGTCCAACCGCCGTTATCCGGTCGTATACCTGCTCCACGGCCTGGGCGATGATGAAACCAGCTGGATTCAGTTCGGCGAAGTAGACCGCATTATGGACGAGCAAATCAGGACAGGGCATCTGCCGCCGATGATCATTGTGATGCCCGACGCCGCTAAAACGTGGTATATGAATGACTACCAGAATAAATACCGGTACGAAGACATGTTTGTGCAGGAGCTGATTTCCTATATCGATAAGACGTACCGGACGCGGGCCAATCGTGAGTTCCGGGCCATTTCGGGGCTGTCGATGGGTGGTCACGGCTCGTTGCTGCTGGCGATGCACCACCCCGAACTGTTCAGTGCGGCGGCGGCGATGAGTGCGGCCGTCCGGAGCGATGAAACCCTGAAGGCGATGGATGATGAAGGCTACAACCGCCGGTATAGTGTTCTGCTGGGGCCGGATCTGAAAGGCGAAGACCGGATCTCGGTTCACTGGAAGCGCAACAGCCCGCTGACGCTTTCTAAATCTGCACCGGAGGGTGATCTGAAGCAGGTGCGCTGGTACCTCGACTGCGGCGACGACGATGCCCTCAGCCAGGGCAATGCCGAATTACACTTATCCCTGCTACAGCGTAAAATCCCGCATGAATACCGCGCCCGCGACGGCGCCCATACCTGGAGCTACTGGCGCACCGGCCTGCCCGCCGCCCTGGAATTCATTGCCAGAGGTTTTGAGAGATAATATAGCAAAGAGTGAAAGAGCGGAAGAATGAAAGAGCGACCGCGTTCGCAGCAAAAAAATAAAGAGCGAAAGAAGAGGATTCTGCCTGTTCCTTCGCTCTTTCACTCTTTATCTCTTTCGCTCTTTATTACAGTCCCTGTGCAATCGTACTGCTCAGACGGAGGAGTTCGATTTCGGCGGCTTTGGCTGTATATTCGGCATTGATCAGACGCGCCTGGGCCGCCACTGCATTCCGTTGTACATCACGGAACTCGACAGCGGTTGAGTTCCCTACGCGGTAACGCTCATAGGCAATGTCGATATTCTGAATCGCAATCTGGTAATTGGTCAATTCCAGGTTCAACAGGGTCAGACTATTGCGGTATTGGGTATAGGTCTGATCGAACGCTTGTTGCAGAACAACTTTCTGATCAGCCTCCTGGTATTCAGCAATCAGTTCACTGGCTTTGGCGTTGGCGACAGCCCGTTTGATATTTCCGCCGTTAAAGATCGGAATCGCTGCCTGAATGTTATAGGTCAGACCAGTATTACGGGCATTACCGATACCGAACCCACCCTGGTTGTCGATCCGGGTATAGTTATACCCTGTCTGTAAGTTGACCGTGGGCAGGCGGGAAGCACGGGCAATCTGCGTATTCCGGTCGGCAACACGGCGATTGAGCTTGGCATTTACCAGCAACGGGTTATTTTCGAACAGCGACTGCCGGAGGTCATCGGCGACCAGATTCGTTTTCACCAGAATAGTGTCCCGAACAGCAAACTCCGTCGACGGGTCCCGGACGATCAGGCTGTTCAGCAGAATTTTTGCATTCCGCAGGGTCTGCTCCTGCGATACCAGGGCCGAACTATCGGCATTGTAATCGACCTGGGCGCTCAGAAAATCTACCTTCGACCGGGTGCCGACTTCATAGTTTGCCCGGGCCAGTTCCAGTCGTTCCCGCGAAATATTCAGGGCCTGCCGGAGGGCCAGAATCTGTTGAAGCTGCCTTACCACATCATAGTAAGCAGTAGCAACGCTGGCAATAGTCGTCTCAATATTTAAGCGGGTATTTACCTCACTGATTTGTACCAGATCGCCCAGTTGGTCGTAGGTAATAAAGTTCGAAAAGCCATTAAAGAGGGTATAGTTTGCGTTCACGCCGAACACACCCGTCCGGTTAAATACGCCGTTAGCTGTCTGCCGTGGGCGCAGGTTATCCAGAAAGCCCTGATTCAGGTTTTGCAGTGACCCGTTGGTGTTTATGTTACCGGTAATTGTTGGTAACAGACCGGCATTACCCGGAATCCGGTTGTTGCGCGCAATCTGTTCCTGGGTTTTGGCGACTTTAATCTGATAATCCTTTTCCAGGGCCATCGCAATGGCATCTTTCAGATTCAGTTGCTCTCCCAACTGAGGAACAGAAGCTACCGTTTCGGTTCGGTGAAGGGCGCGTTGAACGGGGGTAGGCTGTTGTTGACTATACGCTATAGCAGGAAGCAAAAACAAAAGCGACCAGGCTGTGTATTTCATTGATGAACACTTTTTGGGTAAATCCGTCAAAAATACAATAAAAGTCCTACAAGCCTTCAGGTTTGTGATTAGCATCCTCTTAATCATCGCAATAAATCGACAGGCGGCTATTTTTTATCGACTATCCTTTGTGAGGCAGGCCGGATAGGTATTACTTTTAGTGCAGTCAATGCCTTACAAACCCTGCTACAGTAACATGTCCCCGATTATCCGACAGGCCGGCCCCGCTGATCTGGAACCTCTACAGATCATTGTCAAGGAGTTTTACGACCTTTTCGGGTATCCCTACGAACACGGGCGGCACCGGCGTATGCTGGCCGAATTTCTGGCTACCCCTGCCCTCGGCGCCATCTGGATGGTATACCACGAAACGAAACTGGCGGGGTATCTGGCACTTACCAACGGCTACAGCTTTGAGTTTGGGGGCCATTATGCCCTGGTCGATGAGTTTTTTATCCGCGAAACCTACCGCAGCCTCGGTCTGGGCCGCGCCGTCCTGACAGAAATCCAGCAGAAAGCCCGGCAGTCGGGGCTGCAAGCCCTCCACCTCCAGACAGAATCGTATAATCCCCGCGCCAAACAGCTTTACGAGTCGCTGGGCTTCCGCGACCTGAACCGGAGTATTTTGTCGTGGGAAGGCTGAAATGCCTTTGAACGTCTTTGTGTTACACTTTCATTCCGGCTGCTATTCATAACCTGAAGAGAGTTATATACCCTCTGAACCACACTACCCATCAGGACACCAATCTACGGTGCGAACACCTTACTACATGCGCGCTACCTGATGACAAAACAATAGTACTTACTTTTTACAAACCTTTTGCAGAAGAGCTTGTTATAAACATATTTTCGTAAGCCTTTAGTAAATCCACCATTATGCATGACGATAGCTCTCCTTTTGTCTATGAAATTCTTCTGCTTACTGTTATGCCCTTTATGGTTATTTTCATCTTCCCTTGCCCAAACCCCCTCAACTGCTACGGGCATCCTGCGTTACAACGAAAGCTTAGGCTTGTCAGACACCACTAAACGTACAAGCATACCGCAGGAACTACGATTCAGTCAGACCGAATCAGTCACGCACCAGCTTGGGTCTATTCGCGGAATGCCAATACAAGACTCCCTGCGGCTGATACGGATGGGTATCAAAGAGGATACCACCAAACGAAATGTAGTCTATAAAAACCTACAAAGCAATCGCATGGTATCACGACAAAAAGCTGACAATGAGCTAGTTATTGTTGATGACAGCATGTCTCCCATCGACTGGACTATTCACCCCGACACCCGCCGGTTTGGCAAGCTGAAGGCCCAACGCGCCACGACCTTTACCCGTGGGCGCCACTACACCGCCTGGTTTTGCCCGCAGATTCCTATCAGCACCGGCCCCTGGAAACTCTACGGATTACCCGGTCTGATTCTGGAAGCCTACGATGCCACCGGGGAAGTACGCTTTGAGTTTGTCGCCTTGCAGATTCCGGCCCCATCAGGCATACTGATTGAACCGCCCCGCTTGAAACTAAATAAACCCTCCCTGACTGAACAAGTATTTTTGAAACGGCGAAAAGAAAATGCCATAAATTTCGAACGTATGGTGAATAGTATGTCCGAAAACGCAAACGGTAAGGTCAGATTCACCGTCAAAGGAATTGAGATATATTCCGAAAACTAACTATCCACTACTGGTCATTAGCGGATTATGGCCCGGATTATAGCACTCCTTTTGTTTTTGGTTAGTTATAAACTACTGGCACAACCTGTAGAAATACGGGGTATCGTACAGGATAGCTTATCGGGTAAACTCCTCCCTGCTGTGAGCGTCGTTATTTACCGCTCACAACCCGACACCTCTATGGTTGTTTTCGGGCTTACTAATGGACAAGGAGCCTGCATTTTACGGATTACTCAGCCAGGAGCTTATTTTATCGAAGTCAAAGCGCTGAACTACGCCCGTAGTCAACACAGGTTACCCGGGTTATCGCCCGGCACTTCATACACCCATGTGTTTCGGCTGGCCGAAGCCCCCACCGAGCTCAACGAGGTAGTCGTAAAACCCGTTACCCCCGTTCGGGTCAACGGCGATACTACAAGCTACCGTGTCAAATCGTTTGCCGATGGTTCCGAACGAACCGTTGAGGACATGCTTCGCAAACTCCCCGGCGTAAAAATTGACGAAGCGGGTAAAATAACCCTCAACGGCAAACCCATCGAAAAAGTCCTGATTGAAGGCGAAGAACTCTTCGGAAAGAAATACCAGCTGATTACACGTAACGTGAGCGCAGGGCTTGTTGAGGAAGTACAGGCCATCGACAACTATCGCGATAATCCGCTGCTGAAAGGTGTAGACCACTCCAGTCAAACTGTCCTGAATCTGCGCGTCAATGCAGAGGCCCGGGGACGGCCATTTGGCAATCTGGGGCTGGCAGCGGGGCAACAAAGCCGTTATCAGGCCGACGCCGCCGTATTTTCGCTGGCAGGAGCAATAAAGATTGGCCTGATTCTGAACGCCAATAACCTCGGCAACGACCCCATTGCCCAACTCCCGTATGAGTCAGAAGCGCAGACTGATGTGAGCAGTTCGCGGCTTGTAACGCCGGGAATCCGCCCCCTGATGCAGGTAAATCGCCCGTTGGTGGCCGATTTACCCCTGCAACGCTTCAATTTCAATCAGGCCCGATTGGCGGGCCTCACCCTCAACTACCAACCCACGGCCAAACTGGCCATCAAAAGCTATGGCTATGCTGTTCGCGACCGGCATTGGTTTAGCTCCGTTGTCGGGCAGCAGTATATTCTGAACGATTCGACTATCCGGGTACGCGACTCAACAATTGCCCTACATCAGCCATCGGCCCTTTCCGGACAACTCCAGATCGACTATACTCCGAATCCCGGACAGTTATTACGCTATGTAGCCAACGGCAAAATTAGTTGGGCGGTCCAGCATCGTGATTTATTTTCAGAAAACCGTATTCTACCCGAAACCATCCGGTTTACCGGTAACGAAACGGGCCGGTTCGGGCAGCATCAGCTACAGTTTACCCACAAGATCCGGGCACAGCAGGCACTTGTTATTCATGCATTCTGGTCTAATAACAGCCTGCCACAAAACGGCAACTGGACCAGCCGCCGATATGCTGACTATGTAATGCTTCCGGCTGCGTTCGGTCAACTAACCCAGGAGGTCTGGCAACAACAGCAACGTGGCAACATTAACGTACGCTGGCAGGGAGCCGGTATGTTCAGTACGTTTGCACTTAGTGGCGGAGTATTACGTAGCAGGGAACGGGCCAATGGAAGTCTGGCGTTACAGTCTTATACATCGACAGTAGCATTTCCGGATAGCGGAGTCAGTCCGGATGTATCGCTGCAAAAAACATATCTCTACACCGACGGGCGGTACACGTTCCAAAAAAACAAGTGGAAAATACAGGCCGACGGGGTTTTATCGTATGCCACGGCCCGACAAACCCAGCCAGCTACTCCTCTCAACCGACGGACATGGCTCGTGAATGGGCTGGCGAGCGCATCCTATTTTTTAGGCAGGCCGGGGTCGTTACAAGTACGCTACAACCGGAGCCAGCAACTCCCCGACATCTATCAAACTACCGGCCGCTATCTGCTCTCAGACTACCGGACGTTTTACAGGGCTTTACCCAACCTGCATATAGTAACCAGTAACCGGTATAGTCTCGGCTATCAGCAAATCAATAACCGGCGATATTTATGGAGTACAGTTACACTGTCATATGCACAAACCAGGGGCCCGTATCTGGATCAGGTGGCAATATCGAACGTCCTTAGTTTTCGGACTCTCCAGCCCGAACAGTACAGTGTCCGGCAGTGGCTGGGTATGGTACAGGTTGACAAACTACTCACCAGGTTAGCTACCAAGGTGCGTTATGAGGGCCTGCTCGCTCAGTCTGACTTATTCACCCGGCTTCCGGGCGATGTCCTGCGTCAAAGCCTATACCGCTCAGCAGACAACAACCTTTCACTCAGTACGGCTTTCTATGGCCCAGTTAATGCTGAAGTCGGGAGTCAATTCAACCAGGTGACTATCACAACCCGTAGCGCAGGCGACATTCCGGCCTTTCGGACACAGGTAGTAAAGCCCCGGTTTGTCTTACGCTACCAACCTTCACCGGCCTGGCTTATCCGCCTTTCCGGCGAGCAGATCACCTGGTACAATGCCGGTAAACCAAACGGGAACACCCGCTTTGCCGACATTCAGGTACGCTACACCCCAAAACAATCTAAATGGCAAGTTGAGGTACAGGGTCTTAATTTATTCAACAACCAAACCCTTCGCTTTATCGACATCGGCAACGTACTCATTAGCCAGCAGCAGTTTACACTCCAACCCCGTTACATCACTCTGCGTATCGACAGAACACTGTAAGCCCGAAAAAATGTTATTTTTGTTTAACACAATGCTTGAGTATCTATACGTATGACCGTCGACCAGCCGATTACCAGTCTTACCCAGCTCGACCCACTTGGTATTTACACCTATGCCGACTATCTGAAATGGCGGTTTGAAGACCGTATTGAACTCCTGCGGGGGAAAATCTTTCCTATGTCGGCCCCAAATACGCGGCATCAGCGGTCGTCAGCACGTTTAACTTTACAAATTGGAAACTATCTCACGGGCAAATCCTGCGAGCTGTTTACGGCCCCCTTCGATGTGCGCTTACCCGACAGCCAGCGAAAGCCACGCTTCGATGGTGATATTTGTACAGTAGTACAACCCGACCTATGCGTCATTTGCGACCCAGCCAAACTTGACGAACGGGGTTGTTTGGGCGCGCCCGATCTAATCATCGAAATTCTGTCCCCGGGTAATACGCAGAAAGAAATGAATACTAAGTTCCGGCTGTACGAAGAAGCTGGTGTTCCTGAGTATTGGGTAATCGAACCCGTCAGCAAGTTTCTGCTGGTGTATGTATTACGCGACGGCGAGTTTATCGGGCTGCGCCCGGTAACCGAAGATTACGCCCTTACCAGTACCGTTCTGCCTGGCCTCAACCTTGACCTGAAGGCTTTGTTTGCCGAATAAATAAACAGCTTTGACAGGCTATACACTATTTTTTGCCTCCTGATAAGCTCCAGACGCCCAGCACCGGCCCGGGCAGAAGCAGATAAAAGGCCCAGACCGATTGATGTGTCTGGTCTAACAACCAGGCCAACCCCTGAATCGACACAATGGTGATTGAGAAGCCAAGGCAGGTGACCAGTGTCAGCACACTTCCGCGAATATCGTTCGGGACATACACCGATACCAGCGTGGTTAGCTGCGGCGAATCGCCGGCAAGAGACATGCCATATACCATCAGAAACAACAGCAACACGGCCGGTGGCATCGACAATGTAACCGGCACCAGCAACAGGCAGCAGCCTGACACGATCAGGTTACCGACCGCCACGCGCTGACTACCAATCCGCAGGGCCAGCAAGCCTCCGGCCGCACAACCGACAAAACCGGCCGCAATGCCGGTAAAGGCCCAGACCGGCCGGTTGATACCGGCATCAGGATGGGCCGTTGTGTACAAGGTCAGCAAGACCGGCAGAAAAGCCCACAAGGCATACAGCTCCCACATGTGTCCGAAATAGCCGAAGACCGCCGAACGCAGACCGCCCGGCTTCATCAGCACCCCGAACGCCTGCATGCTGAACCGCATGGCCGCGCCGGACACCGGCTTCGACGGAATATAGGCCAGCAGCAATATACCACCCGAAACCGCCAGCAAACTAACCGCCAGCAGCACCTGCTGATACGGCAAGGCCGTGCCCAATCCACGAATCAGGTGCGGGAAAGCCGTGCCCAGTACCAGGGCTCCGACCAGAAAGCCCATTGCCCGCCCCAGCACCGGCCTGAACCAGTCGGCCGCGATTTTCATACCGACAGGATACACACCAGCCAGAAAAAAGCCCGTTCCGAAGCGGCTCAGCAGCACCACACCGGCATGCAGCGGCAACAGCAGCGGAAGGCTATTGAACAGCGCCGCAATCAGTACAGAAATAAAAAAAACGCGGGTTGTCGGGAAGCGGTCAGCAATGGCCCGTAAAGCGTAGGTAAGCGTACCGGCAATAAACCCGAGCTGCACAGCCGAGGTAATCCAGCCATTCAGGCCGGGCGAATGCAATAGTGGCTGAAGGTCAGGCAACACCGCATTGCCGGCAAACCAGAGCGAGGTACCGGCAAACTGTGCCACGACAATGACCAGCAACTGACTGTTACTGAGCGTAACGGGTGCCGGCATCTTAGTAGGTCTTCGTCATATCGGCCGGAATCGTCACCACCACATCAGCGCGGTTGCGGCATTCATCCGTCAGTTTGCTCATGTCTTCGAGCTCAACCGACGAAATGGTAAAGATCTTCAGGTCAGGCCGTTGCTTGCGCATGTACCAGCTAATGCCTTCAAAATTCTTCGAGTGATAATCGCCGTTGAAGTGCAGCAACGTCTTGCCGGAGCCGGGCGCCAGCTGTTGCAGGGAGAAATAAGCCATGGCAGCATCTTTAACCGCCTGTGCCCGCGCAAAATTAGCGGCGGGGTGTTGGGCGGGGTCAGCCGGGGCTGTGGCTTTGCTGTCGCCGTGGGTGCCCATCATGTCAAGCATGGCCTTGTAGCCCGGCAGATTCAGATCGACCTCAAGCGGCAGGGGGGCAATCAGTTTTTTCTCATCGGCCGGCAGCGCATCCAGTGCCGGCAGCCCTTGTTTAGCCACCAGACTGGCATATTTTCGTGGTATGTTGGAGGCCACAAAAACCAGGTTGTTTTTCTTCGCAAAATCGACCAGCGGCCGGTAATCAGTCTGGTAATTTTTCCAGAGACGGGCTTTTTCAGCAAACTCCTTGTCGGTAATTTTTCCCTGTACGTAGTCTGTCAGCGCCTGCTGATTATCGGTTTCAAACATTTCGGCGGCCAGGACCAGCTGCCCGTTTTTGGCATTATATATGTCCTGCGTCACCTGTAGCTGAAGCCAGTGACAGATCGGATTGTTGTGCAGTTCCCCAAAAAACACCACATCGGCCTCCGCCGCCTGCCGTATCAGTTTGGCATACGAAAGGGTTTTGAGCTTCTTGTTGTAAAGCTGATAGGCCGGTTTATCCGTCATGGCCGTCAGGCAGATGCCCGTTAAAAGAATCAGTAGGTAACGCATAATTTGCCGATGATGTATAATGATAAATGGATAATGGACAATGCATAACGGCTACGAGAAGCTCTCTTCGAGATTCATCATCCATTACCCATTGTCCATTATCCATTGCGGGTTACGGGATCTGACTACAGTTCGCGGATCCAGATGTTGCGGAAACCAACCGGGTTACCGTGATCCTGGAGAATCAGAGGGCCTTTGTCGTGCGCTTTCACTTTCGGATAACCGATATACTCGGTTGTACCACGAATGGCTACGTGATTCTGCACCAGAATACCGTTCAGCAGTACTGTAACGAACGCCGGCTCCATCATCATACCGGCCTTATTGAATTTAGGCTGGTTGTAAATAATGTCGTACGTCTGCCACTCACCTGGCTTACGGCTTGGGTTTACCAGCGGAATCGCCTGCTTGTAAATTGAACCCACCATACCGTTTACGTAGGTAGCGTTGTTGTAGTTATCGAGTACCTGAAGCTCGTAGCGGCCCTGCAGGAAGATACCACTGTTGCCGCGGCCCTGACCGTTACCTTCTACTTTCTCCGGTGTTTTGAATTCGATATGCAGCTGGAAATCACCGAATTCCTGCTTGGTGCGGGCCGATGAGCCTTTTGTCGAATACAGAATACCGTCTGTAATCGGCCATTCGAGGCGGCCGATGCTCGGGCTGTCCGGTGAATAGCCTCTGGCCGCTACCCATGCATCCGAATTTTTACCGTCGAACAGAATAATGGCGTCCGATGGTGCCGAAATGCCGGAAGCGTTCGGGCCCGTTGTACCGGGGGTAATTACCGGTGGTACAGGTTCCCAGATTTCGCTTGATTCAGGGGTTTGTTTGGCCGGCTGCGTTTGCGCCATGGCTAAACTCATGGCACACAGGCTCAGGAATAGGGTTGTCGTTACTTTTTTCATTACGCTCTTGACTGGATTTTGCTCCAAAATAAGCGAATCGTAACCAAATTCTAATCGGTATGTAGCCGCTCTTTCGTTGAAAAGCGATAATTTCAACCCTGTTTTTTCTTTTCTTACTCATTACTACCTATAACAATGTTGCTACGTTTTGCAAGCGTCAGTTGCTGGTTGCTGGGTTTAGGCCTGGCAAGCGCCCAGCCGACCGGACCGAAGCCAACACGTTTACCACTCAACGATCTCAGCGCCTTCCGGCCCGCACAGGCCAATTGGTCGGTTGTGGGTGATGTCACTGCCAATCCCTACCAGGAAAGCACCCTGATCGCACAGCCAGGTAATAACGTACTGGCCAACCAGATGCCGAAGCCGACCTACGGCGATCAGTATAACCTGCTGACCAAGATGGAACACGGGGATCTGGACATTGAGCTCGACTACATGATTGCCAAAGGATCGAACTCAGGCGTTTATTTGCAGGGACGTTACGAAGTCCAGCTTTACGATAGCTGGGGCGTTAAAAATCCGACGGTTACCGACAACGGATCGATCTACGAGCGCTGGGACGAATCGCGGCCTAAAGGCACCAAAGGGTTTGAAGGCTATCCGGCCCACCAGAACGCCGGCCGCGCGCCGGGCCTGTGGCAACATCTCAAAATTTCTTTTCAGGCGCCCCGCTTTGATGCTTCCGGTAAGAAAATTGCGAATGCCCGCATGCTGCGTGTTGAGCTGAACGGCGTACTGCTGCACGAAAACGTTGAACTCTACGGCCCGACCCGCGCCGCAGCCTTTACCGACGAAAAAGCCGTTGGTCCGCTAATGCTCCAGGGCGATCACGGTTCGGTAGCCTTCCGGAACATTCAGTACACATCGTATGACAAGGTGCGGCCTGACCTGTCCGATATTTCGTTTTCGGTCTACAAAGGCCGGTTCGATAAGTTTGATCAGGAGCCGGTGCTCAGCAAACTAGCCTTCGAAGAAAAAGGCACCGCGCCGGAGCTGACTCCGTCGGTCAGCCACCTGAGCAACGACTTTGTGGTACAATACAAAGGCATACTGAAGGTAGCCGAACCGGGCAACTATGCGTTCGACCTGGCCCTGCACAGCGGTGGTGGTAACCTCAAAATCAACAACCAAACGGTCGTAAAACCGTTCCAGTGGGAAGGAAAAGGAACGGCTACCCTGCCGGCCGGTAACCTGCCGTTTGAACTGACCTACACCAAAACCGTTGACTGGCTTCCGCCATCGATGCGGCTGGCCGTATCCGGTCCGGGCTTCCGTCAGTATGTGATGAGCAGTGCCATCGGCGAAGAGCCGGAAACCGACCCGATTATTGTCGATGCCAACCAAACCCCAATTCTGCGCAGCTTTATGGACCTGCCGGGCATTCAGGGCCCGAAAGGCGGCCCTTACCGGGTGGTACATGCCGTTTCTGTAAGCGGACCGGAGCAGGTGTATTATACGTATGACCTCGACAACGGCGCGCTGGTACAGGTGTGGCGCGGTCAGTTTCTGGACTCCACACCGATGTGGCACGACCGTGGTGATGGCTCATCACGGCCGCTGGGTATGGTACAGCACATGGGCAAACCGTCGCTGTTCCTGGCAAAGCTGGCGGGTAATCAGGCCGAATGGCCGAAAGATACGACCGGCAGCAGCTATCGCCCGAAAGGCTACGTGCTCGACGCAAACGATAAGCCAACGTTCCGGTACTATACCAACGGCTCGCTGGTGAGCGACGCTGTCCGCCCGCTGGAAAACGGTCAGGGTGTTCAGCGCGTTGTGACCATCGAAAACGGGGGCAGCGGCCTGACCGCCCGCCTTGCCGAAGCCGGTGTAATCAAACAACTCGACAACGGCCTGTATCTGATCGACGGACTTTGGTATATCCGTCCGGATGCCGGTACAACGCCGGTTATCCGGACCGTCAACGGCCGTCAGGAGCTGATTGCTCCGGTAACGGGCGGTAAGGTTAGTTACTCACTCTTGTTCTAAACGTCCATGAAAAAACTACATAAATTCCTGTTGGCCGCTTGCCTGGCGTCAGCGCTGGTGCTGCCGGCCGTTGCGCAGGAGTCTCCGAAAGAGGAAGATTTCTTTAAAATTCTGAAAGTAACGGCTCCCGAAGGCACCCTGCTCGAAGTAGGCGGACTGACGGTGCTGCCAAACGGCGATCTGGGTGTAGCCACCCGCCGGGGCGATATCTGGATTGTTGAAAACCCGACAAGCCGCAAGCCGTATTTCCGCAAATTTGCCAGCGGTCTGCACGAGATTCTGGGATTGGTCTACAAAGATGGTGCGCTGTACTGCGCGCAGCGCGGCGAGCTTACCAAACTCGTTGACTCCAACAAGGATGGTAAAGCCGATGTGTTTGAAACAGTATATGCCTGGCCGATTTCGGGCCATTACCATGAATATAGCTTCGGCCCTAAAATTGCGCCGGACGGTACGTTTTTCGTAACGGGTAACGTCGCTTTCGGCGACGAAGAGTGGTGGCGGGGCGAAAGTCGTGTCCCGTGGCGTGGCTGGACCATGAAAATCAGCGAAGACGGTAAAATGGAGCCGTGGGCAACGGGTATGCGCTCGCCATGCGGTCTGGGTATCGTTGACGGTGAGTTTTTCTATGCCGATAACCAGGGCGACTGGCAGGGTTCGGGCGGTATCATCCACGTGAAGAAGGGCGCGTTTACCGGTCACCCGGGCGGTCTGCGCTGGACGAACATGCCCGGCTCACCGCTGAACCTGACAACGGAGCAGTTATATGCAAAAGTCAGCCCGCGGCAGAACAAAGACGCCAATGGCCGGTACATCAAGCCGGAGAACGTGGTTAACGAAACGCCGGATCTGCTGTTTGAGGTAAAAAAATCAATCCCGCAAGTGCAGTTGCCGGCGGTTTGGTTGCCTCACGGTATCCTGGGTATTTCGAATTCAGAAATCCTGACCATTCCGGAAGGTAACTTCGGGCCGTTCGGCGGTCAGCTGCTGGTCGGTGATCAGGGGATGAGCAAGATTTCACGGGTATTCCTGGAAAAAGTGAAAGGCGAGTACCAGGGTGCCGCCATCGAATTCCGGAATGGCTTCCAGTCGGGTGTACTGCGGATGGCATGGGCAAAAGACGGCTCGCTGTTTGTCGGCGAAACCAACCGCGGCTGGGGTTCTGCCGGTGAAGCCAACGAAGGCCTGCAACGCCTGGTCTGGAACGGACAGACACCGTTTGAAATGCGCGCTGTGCGGGCGATGCCGGATGGGTTTGAGGTAGAATTCACCAAACCGGTTGACCGCAAATCAGCCGAAGATCCGGCCTCTTACAACGTCGAAAGCTTTATTTACAAATACCATCCGGTCTACGGCAGCCCGACAATCAACAAGGAAAAGCACGTAGTTAAAGGGATAAAAGTATCCGAAGACGGCATGAAGGCCCGTCTGGTGGTCGATAACCTGCGCCAGTATTACATCCATCAGCTGACGATCGACGGTGTTCGTGCGGTTGAGGGCTCCCATTCACTGGTTCACCCGATTGCCTACTACACACTGAACAACATCCCCGACGGCGCCAAACTGCCTGTCAGCGAACTGGCCCCCGTACGGCCGGCCACCAAACCAGGCAACAAAACCGCCCCCGTAGGGGCCACCCCAAGTGGTCGCCCTAAAACAGTGTCAGCGGCAGCAACAGCCAAAGCCCCGACCTACGAAGAAGTAAAAGGCCTGTTAACCCGCCATACCTGTCTGGCCTGCCATCAGGCCGACAAACGTCAGGTGGGCCCAGCCTACCGTGACGTAGCCAAACGGGGGTACACGAACGAACAGATTGTGGAGCTGATTCATAATCCGAAACCGGCAAACTGGCCTGACTACGCAACGGAAATGCCGCCGATGCCACAGGTACCGCGCGCAGATGCGCTGAAGATTGCCGCATGGATCAACTCGCTGGCGGCACCGGCCAAAGCCGCAAAACCAGCGGAACCAAAGCCGTAAGTCAGCAACGCATTTAATCAGGAAGCTGCCGGTTTGCCATAACTTCCAGGAAGTTTAGAACTTCCTGGAAGTTATGGCAAACCGGCAGCTTCGTTAAGGCCACCCGATAACACGATTTTACACCAAAATGGAAGGAGATTGCTGTTTTTTCCAGCATAACCACCAAACTTTGCGAAGGCGATTGAATTTCGATAGTCAGCAGGGCGGGGTCTGAACGCCGGGCAGAACGATTTTGAAAATCCGGAATACATTCCGGATAAACCATACGTCAACGATAACAAAAATGACTAACCATTCCGACCCTATTCCCAACCGGCTTTTCTACAGCCTCATCGTGTCGGGCATCGTCCTGAATATGCTCGGGCTGGGCTCGTACATTCTCGAACCCGACGGTGCCCTGTATGCCACCATTGCCAAAACCATGGCCCAATCCAACGACTTTGTCAACCTGTACGTTGAAGGCTATGACTGGCTCGACAAACCCCATTTTCCGTTCTGGATCACGGCATTAAGCTATAAACTCTTCGGCATCAATTCATTTGCCTATAAACTGCCGGGTCTGATCTTTTTCGGCATCGGTCTCTGGTACACCTACCGGTTTGCGCTGTTATCCTACAACCGCCTCGTCGCCCAACTCTCGGTACTGATCCTGCTGACGACCATGCACCTGATCATGTCGAACAACGATGTACGGGCGGAGCCCTTCCTGCTCGGACAGATTATCGGCAGTGTGTTCCATTTCTACCGCATGTCCCTGCGTCCCAAGACTAACCTGACCGACCTGCTGATGGGTTCGTTCTGGGCCGGTTGTGCACTGATGACCAAAGGCCCGTTCGTACTCGTCCCGATCGGGGCGGGACTGGTAATCCACTTTTTTCTGACGGGCAACTGGAAAGAACTGCTGAAATGGCGGTGGTATGCTGCCATTGTCCTGACCATTGCGTTTACACTGCCGGAGCTCTACACTCTCTACCAACAGTTTGACCGGCATCCGGAGAAAATCGTTTTCGGTAAAACCGGCGTTTCGGGTATCCGCTTCTTTTTCTGGGACAGCCAGTTCGGCCGTTTTTTCAATACCGGTCCGATCAAAGGCCAGGGCGATAAGCTCTTTTTTGTCCATACACTGTTATGGGCATTTCTGCCGTGGTCGCTGCTGCTCTATGCCGGTGTCGGGAAAGTAATCGTAGGGCTGGTCCGCCGCAAAAATCCGCTGCCCGAGTATGTTTCGCTTGGTTCGGGGCTGATGACCTTTCTGCTGTTTTCGCTGTCGGGTTTTCAGTTGCCGCACTACATGAACATCGTCTTTCCGTTCTTTGCCATTCTGACGGCCTCTTACCTGGCGGAACTGCGTTCAGAACTGGTCCTGCGCCGGTGGCTGTGGGTACAGACCGGCATTGCCTTCCTGCTGGCGGCCGTGGCCGTGGCCCTTTTGTTCTTTTTCCAGCCTTCGCAGCTGACCGGTGCGGCCCTCTGGATCGGGCTCTTTCTGGCGGTTATTTTCGTTGTTTTCCGTACCGGTGCTATCAGTCCGGTTTGGGGTCATACCAGTATGCTGTCAACACTGGTGGGTCGAACCGTTGGTGCCTCTCTGCTGACCTTCGGGTTTTATAACCTGTTTTTTCTCCCTGATCTGCTCCCCTATCAGGCCGGTGGCGAAGCGGCGTTTTACCTCAACCAGGCCGGCCGGAAAAACCAGCCCGTCGGCATGTACCGCGACAATTCCTATTCGTTTGAGTTCTATCTCGATCAACCCCTGCATTACTGGCGCGACACAGATACGTTACAAGCGTCAGTATCAGTGGAGCCGGTGATCATCTTTACCCGACCGGAGCGGCTGGATTCGCTGCAACAACAGGGCTGGACAGTGAAGCAACTGAAGTCGTTTTCGTACTTCCACGTCAGCCAGCTGAAAGGTAATTTCCTGAATCACGAAACGCGTGCCTCGGCGCTCGAACCGTTTGTGATCGCCGAAGTCCGGAAATAAGTAGAAGACCATAACATTCCGTTTTACAATATATGGAAACACCGAATAACATCGAGTTTGTACAGGTTTTTGCCGGCAGCATCATGCAGGCCGAAGTCGTGAAAAGCCTGCTGGAAAATGAAGAAATCAACGCGTTCCTGAAAGACGAATTTCTGGGAACCCTGGCCCCGTGGTGGGCATCGCCGGGCGGCATGGGAGCCGTTAAGGTAATTGTGTCAAAAACAGACGTCGACAAGGCTAAAACCATTATTGACGCCTATCAGCAAAACCAGCCTGAAGATACGGAATCATGAAAACGGTACTGTCAATTCTTTGCTGTCTGTTGCTAACCGGTCTTGCCTATGCCAAACCGGTCCGTGTCGGTGTGGCCGGTATGACCCACGACCACATCAATCTGGTATTCGACTACATGCGTCACCCCGACGATGTGGAGATTGTTGGTTTTGCCGAACCAAACAAGGAACTGGCCATGCGCCTGCTGAAACGGCACAACCTGCCTGAATCGCTCTGGTTTGCCAGCCTTGATGCGCTGATTCAGCAAACGAAACCCGAAGCGGTCTGCGCGTTCAACTCAATTTACCAACACCTCGACGTGGTAAAAGCCTGCGCGCCGAAAGGGGTCCATGTGATTGTTGAAAAGCCGCTGGCGGTCAGTGTTGACCACCTGAATCAGATGCGGATGCTTCAGAAAAAATACGGCATTCACCTGCTGACAAACTTTGAAACGACCTGGTATCCGTCACACGCGAAGGTGTGGGACATGGTTAAAACCGAAAAGAGCCTCGGTTCGCTGCGCAAGGTTGTAATTATGGACGGCCATCGCGGCCCGATTGAGATCGGGTGTAGCCGCGATTTCACCGGCTGGCTTACTGATCCGGTGCAGAACGGAGGCGGTGCCCTGATCGACTTTGGCTGCTACGGGGCTAACATCATGACGTGGCTGATGGACGGACAGCGCCCGATCTCGGTCATGGCGGTTACCCAGCAACTGAAACCGGACATATATCCGAAGGTGGATGACGAAGCAACCATTATCCTGACCTATCCAACCTGCCAGGCCATTATTCAGGCGTCGTGGAACTGGCCCTTCGACCGGAAAGACACTGAAGTCTACGGCACAAAAGGCATTCTGGTGGCCAATAAAGAAGCTAAAATGAAATACGTATCGGGCGAACGTTTCGGGAAAGAAACCTGGCTTGATTTACAGCCGCTGCCGCATGCGCAGTCGAATGTGTTTGCCTATCTGGCGGCGGTGGTGCGGGGTGAACTGAAACCGGAGAAAGACCTATCGTCGTTTCCGGTGAATGAAGTCGTGGTTGAGATTCTATCGGCCGCCCGTGAATCGGCGAAAACCGGTAAGGTAGTGCATTTATAAATCTTTTATTTAACTTCCAGGAAGTTAAAGACTTCCTGGAAGTTCAGGTGTATTACTTGCCGTGCTCCATCACCGGTACGGAAATGCTTACGTTATCCCACGCAATGGCCACGCTATTGTTGGCAGGGGTAATCGTCAGTTTCTCCACAGTAGCCTTATTGGCTGTTACCGGTACTTTTACCTGAGCGGCATCGCTTCCTTTGATTTTGTCATAGTCATACGCACCCCACTGACCCAGTTCTTTATTCAGAATAACCGTCCACTCCTTCGGATTCGGGATGGTGAACAACGTATACGTTCCTGCCTTTACGTGCTTGCCGCCAAACATGACGTCATTTTTGAACGTGATTTCGGTGGCTTCGTTAGCGCCCGTACGCCATACTTTTCCAAATTTTTCCAGGCTGTTCGAGCTTTCTTCTCCAAAAATAACACGGCCGCGTTTCGACGGCTGACCATAGACTACTTTAATGTTTTTGTTAGGGCTCTCGGCCGTAATCTTAGGGCTTGATGGGTTTTGCGCCATCACAAATGAAAAGGCTGATAAGAATACAAGGATAAAAGCAGTTAGCTTTCTCATGGTAGAAATTAGTTTGTTTAACGCTGCATTAACGTCATAAAGTAAGCTATAATTCCTGACCCAATGGTATAATTCAGACAAATACCTGTATTTTTACTACAGACCCCGATTAACTAACCCTACTTCATGGCTACTTTTTTTAGCAAACGTAACCTGCAATTCCTGCTGCATGAGGTATTTGAGGCCGAAAAACTGGCGCAATACCCTTACTTCAGTGCGCACGACCGCGAGACGTTCAGCATGGCGCTCGACTCGGCCACCTATATTGCTGAAAACCTGATGTATCCACACCTGAGAAGCGTCGATCAGCATCCGCCGGTCCTGAAAGACGGACAGGTAAAGGTTCATCCGGCAATCAAGCCCTATCTGAAAGCACTGGGCGAATCCGGGCTGATCGGAGCCGGTTTTTCGTTTGAACACGGCGGACAGCAGCTCCCGGAACTCATCAGTTCCAGCGTCGGCTTTATTCTGATGGCGGCCAACAACGGTATGATGTACACCGGCCTCACCTCCGGAGCCGCCCACCTGATTACGTCATTCGGCTCACCGGAATTGCAGGAGGCCTACGTTCCGAACATGCTCTCGGGTGTCTGGCAGGGCACCATGGCCCTGACGGAACCACAGGCCGGTAGTTCGCTTTCCGACGTCATTACCACAGCTACGCCGGTAGATGCCGATGCCGGCGTCTACAAAATCCGCGGGCAAAAAGTCTTTATATCTGCCGGTGATCACGACGCGGCCGATAACATCATTCACCTGATGCTGGCCCGTATCGACGGTGCGCCTAAAGGTACCAAAGGCATTTCGCTGTTTGTCGTACCCAAATACCGGAGTGAGTCAGGTGCATTCACTGACAACGACGTTACGTCAACCGGTCTTTACCACAAAATGGGTCAGCATGGTGTACCGGCCATGCACCTGACCATGGGCGAACGCGACGACTGCATCGGCTACCTTGTCGGACAACCGCATTACGGCCTGTCGTACATGTTCCAGATGATGAACGAAGCCCGTATCGGGGTAGGCATGACGGCGGCAGCTATCGCCACGGCCGCTTATCATCTGGCGCTGCAATATGCCAAAGAACGCCCGCAGAGCCGCCGCCTGAATGAGAAAAACCTGCTGGATGCACCGCAAACGCCGATTATCAACCACCCCGACGTACGCCGGATGCTGCTGTTCCAGAAAGCGGTTACGGAAGGCTCCCTGTCGATTCTGCTTGAGACCGCCCGCCTGTTCGACCTCGCATCGGTAGCCGAGGGCGATGACAAGGAGACGTACACCCTGCTGATGGAGATTCTGACGCCGGTGGCCAAAACGTTCCCGTCCGAAATGGGGGTGCAGTCGGTGAGTCAGAGTATGCAGACGCTCGGGGGCTACGGCTATACCGAGGATTTCCCGGTCGAACAGCTTTACCGTGACATCCGGATCACACCGATTTACGAAGGTACCACCGGTATTCAGGCGCAGGATTTGCTGGGGCGTAAAATGACGATGAAAGGTGGCAAGGCGGCCAAACTGCTCTTTGCCGAGATTGGCAAGACCATTGCCGAAGCCAGCACGCACGACGACCTGAAACCTTATGCCGATAAACTGGCCGGTGAACTGACACAGATTCAGGAGGTAATGGCGGCCCTGATACCGCACGCCATGGCCGGAGACACGGAGCGCTACCTGGCCGATGCCACGTTATTCCTCGAATTGTTTGGTATTGTGTGCGTAGCCTGGCAGTGGCTGAAACAGGCAACTGTCGCCAAACACACGCTGCTGACCCACAATCCGGAAGGCGAAGAACTGGCGTTCTATGAGAGCAAGATTCACACGATGAAGTTTTACTTCCACTACGAAGTGCCCAAAACCCCCGGTCTGGCCCAACGCCTGAAAGACCCGGAGGTGCTGACGATTGTCAGCGAACGCGATCTGGCCCTTTAACGCACTTAACAGCGGTATAACTTCCCGAAAGTTTAAAACTTTCGGGAAGTTGAAAAGCGACATCTATTGCTTCGGGGTACGGGTTAATGAATGATCAGTCCGTCCGGGACCGGCAGACTCCACGAGTTCTGTTTTAGGAGTAGCGTCGACATAACGTTCCCGTTTTATGGGGAGAATCGGAGCAGCGCCGCCAACGCCGATACCCATGAGTGCCAAAATAATAAGGCAAACCAACCCTGCCAGGCGCAGGGCTTTTTTTATACGTTTCATCATGTGAATGAGTCATCTGCCGATGACGAAAAGTGAAGAGATAAGGAGTGAATCAGCACGTTACCGGCTGCGGAAGCATGTTGTCAGGCAGATTTTCGGGCTCAGCGGGCGGGGTTCGGAGCGGTAAGCAGATTAGATGATGTTGAGGAACGGGCTGTTGGCGGCAGCGTCTTTCGCATACAATAGCCAACTCATGATAGTGTGCAAGCGCACGAACTGACCAGGGCTTACGACTAAACCCAAAAAAACGCTGGTGCTTTTTATACGTCCGGCCTAATACATAGCCCCGAGGAGATGACCGCTGCACACGATCAATACCTTGTTCTGTGCGGATTTGCGGCACAAACGGACTGGTGGCCGGATCATAACAATCTGAAGCCAGCAACAGGACAATCAGCAAGGCAATGCCCGAAAGCCAGTTTATGTATGTCCGCTTAGAGTGTGCCATCCCGTAAAAATAAGCCGTATCTTACACAATTTACACACTGTCAGCCATTTTTGGTTAAATTTCCGCTCCATTTCACACTAAAACAATTGCCATGCTATACCGCATCCTGATCCTTCTATTATTAGTGTCAACCGTTACTATAGGCCAGAACAGTTTACCTACAGCTTACGTGGCTAAACGCGACAATATGGTTTACTGGGCCATTTCCCCTTTTACCAGCGATAGCACTTTACTACAGATCAACAATGCGTTACGCTCATACGGAATCGGTTTTAAACCTCATGTCGAGCGTGATGAACAAGGTTTGATCATACGATTTTGGGGTAATATAATTGCATATGATAAAGCCAGAGTGCAACCATCAGACCAATTACTGATGAGCCGATTAATCCCTCTGGAGGAACGTGAGCAGTGGCCTGTCGCTATTAATATCGACCTCGGCAATACAGGCTTCAAGCTAATTTTACCTCCTGTCGGATTTTGGTATGATCCAAAAACCGGCCTCCACTCCGACATGATTACCGATAATTTTCCTGCTTCTATCCGGCAACAAATCGAGCAGGAATGCCCGGAAAAGATTGCGGATTCACTACTGGCTGAGAACAAAAGAAGAAAGCTGAATTTCAAAAACACAATTCAGATTGGCAGCCCTGCTCCTGAATTTACACTACCTGATACAGCAGGCCGGTCCGTTCAATTAGCTGATTACCGGGGCAAAATTGTATACCTTGACTTTTGGGCCCACTGGTGTGGTCCCTGTATGGTCGATATGGAACACTTGAAGGAAGTAAAAAAACATTTTCAGCAGCGTCAGGATCTGACCTTTCTTTCTGTCTCTATTGATGAGATGAAAGACCACCCTAAATGGCTGGCCACCATACGCAAACACCAGTTTGTTGGTACACATGTGATTTCCGATAAAGGTAAAAACAGTAACGTCATGCAGAGTTATGGCATCAATGCTGTCCCGACTACGTTCATCATTGACCGTAAAGGGAATTTTTACTCAGTATCCCCGAAAGCTCCGCATCATTCAAAAGGAGAATTACTTATTCAGGAATTAGAAAAGGCACTTGCACATAAATAAGGCATAATCACTAACTTTCTGAACCAAAACAGAAAGACAGACCGCCCTGTTCCGCCACAGACGTTACCCGAAAACCATGAAAGCCTATCTCTGCGCACTCCTGCTGCTGCCCTGCCTGACGCTGGCACAACCGAAAACGCCGAACTTCCGGATTCAGGTCGTTGACAACAAGATCGACATCGGCTATGGGCTGGCCATCGGGGATGTCGACGGAGATAAACTCCCTGACATTCTGCTGGCCGATCAGAAAGACATTGTCTGGTACAAAAATCCGGGCAATAAAAACGGCAACTGGGCGCGCTACATCATGGCGCGCAACCTGACCCCGCAGGATAATGTCTGCATTGCGGCCCGCGACCTCGATGGCGACGGGAAAGTAGAGGTGGCCGTCGGTGCGGGCTGGAATCCGGCCGAGACGTCAGATACGACCAAATCGGGGGCCGTGTTTTACCTCAACCGCCCCAACGACCCGACCCAAAAGTGGGAAGCCATCCGGCTCCCGCACGAGGTGACCACTCACCGCATGCGCTGGGCAAAGCTCGGGAAGAATAGCTACCAGCTCATTGTGGTTCCGCTGCACGGCCGCCACAACAAAAACGGCGAAGGCGCCGGTGTCCGCATCTGGGGCTATGAGTTTCCCAAAGATCCGCGCGGGCCGTGGCCACGCCACCTGATCGACTCGACCATGCACATGACCCATAATCTTGAGGTTTGGGAAAAGGACTATTTACCCCATCCCGCCCTCATCATCGGCGGAAAAGAAGGAACGGCCGTGTATGCATGGCGGAATAAACAATGGAACCGCGCCGACAGTAACGACGACTATTTCAAAGGCGAGGGCGTTGGGGAGGTAAAAATCTACGACGAAGGCATTGCCGCCATCATGCCGATGCACGGCAACCAGCTTAAATTTATTCAGACCATGCACGATGACGATGCCGACGGGCCGCTGATCGAAATGGACGACGATTCCACCTTTCAGGCCCCGACGCAGATTACCGACAAACTCAATCAGGGACATGCCCTCATCTGCGGCGACTTTCTGAAAATGGAACGCGACCAGATTGTGGTGGGCTGGCGAAACCCCAACGCCGCGCAGCAGGTCGGTATCCGGATCTTTGTGCCGCAACCCGACGGCCGCTGGGTCGAACAAGTATTGAACGACAGTGTCCGGATGGCCTGCGAAGACCTTCAGGCGGCCGATCTGGACGGGGACGGTGATCTGGACCTGATTGCGTCGGGCCGTGCTACCCTGAATGTGCTCATCTACTGGAACGAGAATTAACCGTGCCTGCTCCCCGTATCCTTTAGTTTTTTGGCCGTAAAGTCCAAAAAATCTCTGTTTGGCTTTACTTAAGTATGCAAGCATACTACCTTTATGGTTTACGCTTTTGGTATGGCCATGTTTTATTCCGGACGGGACCTCCGTTTCCATTTATACGAAGTACGACACGTTAACACGCTCCTGGATTATCCTTACTTTCAGGATCACAGCCGGGAATCATTCGACCTAGTACTGGACGCCGCCGATCAGATTGCCGCAAAACTGCTGTATCCGTTACACATGGAAATGGACCGCGCCGAACCGCAGCTGACCGACGGAAAAATCAGGGTGCATCCGGGTATGAAAGCCATCATGAAGCAGTTCGGAGCCGATGGCTGGATCAATGCCACCTTTAGTTATGAGGAAGGCGGGCAGCAATTGCCGGTAACCATCCAGAACAGCGCCGGATTCATTTTTCAGGCGGCTAATTATTCGGCCAGTGTTTACCCGTTTCTGACCACCGGAGCCGCCAACCTGATCCGTACCTTCGGCTCGCAGGCGCTTATCGATGCCTATACCCCGCTCATGTATACCGGCGACTGGCAGGGCACCATGGCCCTGACCGAACCGGGAGCCGGCAGTTCTCTCTCCGATATTAAAACCTCAGCCATCCCAACCGGGCGGGACGGCATTTATCACATCCGGGGCGAGAAAATCTTTATCTCCTGCGGCGATCATGAGTGCCTGCGAGATTGTGGTACACCTGATGCTGGCCCGCATCAGCGGCGCACCGGCCGGCGTCAAGGGCATTTCGCTGTTTGTGGTACCCCAACAACGCATCGGTGCCGGTCAGCAGCTTGGAACCCAATGATGTGCTGACGGCCGGTATCTATCACAAAATGGGCTATAAGGGAGCTCCCATTGCCCACCTGAGCATGGGCAGCAACGGCGGTTGCGAAGGCTATCTGGTGGGCGAGTCCAACAAAGGGCTTTCGTACATGTTCCAGATGATGAACGAAGCCCGCGTAGGTGTCGGCATGAACGCTGCCGCCATTGGTACGGCCGCCTATTACGCGTCGCTCGCCTATGCCAATGAACGGCCGCAGGGGCGTAAAATCACCGAAAAAGACCCTGCCCTGCCGCAAACGCTGATCATCAACCACGCGGATGTCAAACGGCTGCTGCTCTTCCAGAAATCCGTTGTCGAAGGCTCCCTGTCACTGCTGCTGCATTGCAGCTACCTGGCCGATCTGGCGCACGTCGAAACCGGCGAAGCCCGCGAAAACGCCTTACTGCTGCTCGATCTGCTGACACCGGTTGCCAAGTCATATCCGTCTGAAATGTGCTGTCTGACCACCTCCGCCGCCGTTCAGATTCTGGGCGGGGCCGGTTATACGACCGATTTTCCGGTTGAGCAGTATTACCGCGAAGCACGGATTCACCCGATTCACGAGGGCACCACCGCCATTCATGGGCTGGATCTGCTGGGGCGCAAAATCAGCCTGCAACACGGTCGGGCCGTACAGCTTTATTTTCAGGAAGTACAGACAACCATCAGCGCGGCCCGACAACTGCCGGAATTAGCGTCGATGGCCGATACCTTGCAGAAAAACGGTGAACAGGTACAGGCCGTAACCCGTCATCTGCTCGGACTTGCCGGACAGGATACGGAAGCGTTTCTGGCCGATGCGACCTTGTATCTGGAACTTATGGGGCTGCTGACCATTGGCTGGCAATGGTTGCAGCAGGCCGTTACGGCCACTCAGGCGCTGGCCGGTGCCCATGCGGCCGACCGGAATTTCTATCAGGGAAAGATCATGACAGCGCGCTACTTTTTTGTCTACGAGCTGGTCAAAACCGATGCCCTGATCCAATGCCTTTACAGTGCCGACCGCGTTACGCTGGATATGCAGCCGGACTGGTTTTAAACTTAATATGACCCGTTAAAAGCCATTTTTTATATGGAAACCCTATTCCTTACCGACCGCCTGCAAACGCTGCTGCCCAAAATCAAGGCCTTCGTTGAGCAGGAGCTTTACCCTCTCGAAACACCCGAAAATTTGACCCATAATTTTTCGGTCATTGAACCTGTCTTACAACAGAATCGCAGGCTGGTCAAAGAGGCTGGTCTGTGGGGCCTGCACCTGCCCGAAGCGGACGGCGGCATCGGCCTGACACTCTGCGAGTTCGGGCAAATCAGCGAGGTACTGGCGAAAAGTCCGTTCGGGCATTTTGTGTTTAATACGCAGGCTCCCGACATCGGGAATACCGAACTCATGCACAAATACGCCCCCGCCCACCTACAGGAAGCCTACCTGCATCCGCTCATGGACGGACAGATCCGGAGTTGTTTCAGCATGACCGAGCCGGAGTTTGCGGGCTCCAACCCAACCATGATGGGCACAACGGCCGTAAAAGACGGTGATGATTACCTCATCAACGGCCATAAGTGGTTTACCAGCTCGGCCGACGGCGCGGCCTTTGCCATCGTAATGGCCGTAACCCAATCCGGAGGCCGCTCCGCACAAACGCGCCAGCCAGATTCTGGTGCCCATGAACACGCCCGGTGTGCAGTTTATCCGGAATATTCCGGTGATGGGTCATGCCGGTGACAGCTGGGCCAGCCATGCCGAACTGCGCTACGAAAACGTGCGGGTACCACAGGCAAACCTCATCGGGCCGGAAGGGGCCGGTTTTCTGCTGGCTCAGGAGCGCCTTGGTCCGGGCCGCATTCACCATTGTATGCGGTTTATCGGAATCGCCGAGCGGAGTTTTGAGCTGATGTGTCAGTATGCCGTGAGCCGCCGCCTGACGGAGGATAAATTCCTGGGCGACATGCAGTTTATTCAGGGATTCATTGCCGAAAGTCGTGCCGAGATTGATGCCGCCCGCCTGCTGGTGCTGCGTACGGCCAAACATATCGACGAACTGGGAGCGGCTGCGGTCCGTGGCGAAATTTCGATGATTAAGTTCTTTACGGCCAACATGATGCTGCGCGTCGTTGACCGTGCTATTCAGACCCACGGGGCGCTCGGCATGACCAGCGATATTCTGCTTTCATTCTGGTATTCGCACGAGCGGGCAGCCCGCATCTACGACGGTGCCGATGAGGTCCATAAAATGGCGCTGGCCAAAACGATTCTGAAACAGTTTAAGGCTCCGAACCCGTAAATCAACGCTATGCTTTCTGTGGATCAACCAGTAGCGGTACGGACCGGCGAAGAGCTGGATCTTAACCGGCTGAACCAGTACCTTGCCGCTTCGGCACCGGCTATCGGCCCCATTACATCGGTAGCCCAGTTTCCGGGCGGCTATTCCAACCTGACCTATTTTCTGCGGTCCGATGCAACGGAATATGTCCTGCGGAGACCACCCGCCGGTGCCAAAGCCATCAAAGGCGGGCACGACATGGGACGCGAGTTCCGGATTCTGGCAGCCCTGCAACAGACCGGTTACCACAAAATCCCGGCGCCGGTGCTGTATTACGACCATGAAGACGTACTTGGGTATCCGTTTTACATCATGGAACGGGTCGAAGGGGTTATTCTCCGTGCCCATCAGGCCAGACAACTGGCCCAAACGCTGACAGCGGATACCATGCGCCACTTGTCTGAAGCACTGTGCGACAACCTTGCCGAACTACACGCCATCGACATTCAGGCAACCGGTCTGATTCAGATCGGGAAACCGGACGGCTATGTGCAACGGCAGGTCGAGGGCTGGTACAAACGCTATCAGGCCGCACAAACCGACGACATCGCCATCATGGACGAACTGGCGCACTGGTTGCAGCAGCACATACCGGTCGGACAGGCACCCACGCTGATTCACAACGATTACAAATACGACAATGTAGTGCTGGATGCACAGGATCTGACCCGGATTAAAGCCGTGCTGGACTGGGAAATGACGACGGTTGGCGATCCCGATGATGGATCTCGGCACCACCCTCTCCTATTGGGCCGAAGCCACCGATCAGGACTTTGAAAAAGGATTTAACATCTCGTGGTTGCCCGGTAACCTGACCCGTCAGGCCTTTGCCGACCGCTATGCCGAAAAAAGCGGCCGCGATGTGTCGGGAGTACTGTATTATTATGTGTTCGGGTTGTTTAAAAACAGTGTGGTGCTCCAGCAGATTTACAGCCGCTATAAGAAAGGACTGACCAGCGACCCGCGCTTTGCCGGGGCTGCTAATGGGTGTCCGCGCCTTGTCGGACAAGGCGCGGCGCTCCCTCAATGATCAGCAGATGCGGTAATCAGTTACTGCGGTTAATCCAGGCCAGTAAGCGGTCCGCATCGTCTTTTTTAAATAATTCGGTGCCGGGGTTCATTGTGGCGGCCGATCCGCAGGCGACTCCCTGACGGACCATCTCCGCATACGTTTTTCCCTGCGACAAAGCATACACCATGCCGCCTACCATACTATCTCCTGCTCCGACGGTACTCAGTTTTTTCACCGGTGGAGCAGGAATGTGCTCATAGCCCTCTTTCGTAACCAGCATTGCCCCTTGCGGTCCGAGCGAAACCACTACCACCTCGCAGTTGCCACGGTGAATAATATCCAGAGCCGCATCATCTACGTCACTCAGTTCGAGCTTATCAGTACCGACCATTTTTGCCAGTTCACCGACGTTGGGTTTCAGCAGGAAAACTCCTTCATTGGCCGCCGCCCGCAACGGCTCACCCGACGTATCCAGAATAAACCGTGCACCCAGTTTTCTCACTTCACTGGCAATAACGGCATAAAATTCCGCCGGTAAGCCTTCGGGCAGACTCCCGCTGGCAACGACATACGTTGCTCCATTCAGCGTACGCAGGGCCGCCAGACAAACTTCAGTTTCGGCACTGGTCAATACCGGTCCCGGCATACCAAACCGATACTGGTTATTGGTCGAGGTTTCGGTCACGATAAAGTTTTCCCGTGTACTGCCCTCAATGCCGATGATCTGGTGCGTAATCCCTTCGGTTTCTACCAGCTCCTGTAAAAGAAGCCCTTGTGTACGACCGGAGGTAAACAGAGCCAAAGACTCACCGCCCAGCCGCCGGATGGCTTTTGATACGTTAATGCCGCCGCCACCCGCATCATGGCGAGGTGTGGCACAGCGTAACTTCTGCTCCGGTACAAATTGCCCGACGGTCGTGCTGGTGTCGACGGCAGGATTCAGGGTTAATGTGACAATCATCTATTCGGGAGGTTGATACGAAGCCCCAAATTAAAGGCTATTCCCGAATTGGCGTATGATTTGGGCCATGCTTTGTAAGCCACCGGTCCATTGTCCCTGCGAATAAGGCCCCTGCGCCACATCCTCAACCTGATTAGCCAGCTGACCCATTAGTTCCCTGACCTTTCCCGGATCAGGGTGACCGGCATTGAGTTGATTTCGCAGCTCCGTCAGATCGTCTTTGATATGGCCAAGGTGCGGGTCCTTATCCAGCGCCTGCAACCAGCCGTCAATCATCATAACGCCCTGCGCAGGTGAGACCGCCGATGATTCGTTTTGCCGGAACAGGGTCAGCGTATCGTCGAGCATGCTTTGTTCCAGATTGTTAGAGCCCATTGCCGTTTCGTTTATTCGTTACCATGTAATTCAGTATTTTCCTGCTGACGACTGGTATTATCGTCCATATCACCGGCCGTTCCGCGTCCCGTGCCCGAGGTCTCATCATCTTCTACGCCCGAAGAGCCGGTGCCATATCCGGAGCCATACGCTCCGCCACCCTGCGTATTTTCGGTCATGGCGTCATCATCGCCGGGCGTTGCCTGTGTATTGCCCGCATCCGATTGTGTCCGGTACTGATCGCTGAGTGTACTGGTCGGTGTTGAATCATTTGCCGTTATGTTGGCGACACCGGCAACGCTGGTCTGGCCAACGGTGCTGGTCATCGGAGCACGGCCTGCGGTATTGGCATCGCCACGTTCACCGCCCAGCTGCCGGCTGAATTCCCGCAACGCTGCGCTAAGTTCTTTGAGCTGATTTTGGGCCAGTTCTTCCTGCTCTTTAGCAGCATCATAGGCCCGGTCAGATAATTGCAGCAACACGTCCTGAATATGATTACTGTCGGGATTTCCGCGCTGGAGTTCAAGTTTAAGCTCGCTCAGCAGGCTTGCAACCGGATTTGTCGATGCGTCACCGCTGTGCAGAAAGCTGATCCAGTTATCGATCAGGGAGATGCCATCCTGCGCCGAAACGGCAATTACATCTCCGTTAAAGGCCTCGACCGTACGGTCTACCAGCTGGCCTGTATGTGGATTCGGGGTCATAACGTTGTTTTGTTGTTTATGCAGTCAGAACCTGCTTCGCCGGCGATTGTTTTCCTTTCCGAGCAAATGACTACATGGGTAGTAGAGTAAACAAAACAGCCCGTCGATAAGCGTCGACGGGCTGTAGAAACTCCCTAACCTATGAAAATAAAAATCGTTTATCGTACACGCTCTAAATCAGCCAGCCATGTCTGCGCAAAAGCTGTTGGCCTCCTATTACCGGTTCTTTACCGAGGCGGTAAAGAAATTTCCACTCCGCCGGTTTACGCTGATAGGCCGGATTCGTAAACTCCTGCTGAGAACGGTAGTTTTTCTGCACAGTCTGAGCGCCGAAGTCCACATCGCTACAGAGCGCAATGAATTCGTTCAGGCGCTTTTTCAGCAACGGACGGTAATCTGAATGGGCATCGAAGGCGGCTTTCTGCCGGTGATACACTGCATTCTGCGCCTTTGCATCCGCAACTTTCTCTTTTTCGCCCGCCATGTGGCCGGCGGCTTCTTTCTGTAGTTTCCGGTTCTGGTAGGCCAGATATTGCTTTTTAAACTCGGCCGGTTTACCGGCCGTAGTGCTCAGTATCTTTTTTTACATCGCTGATTTCGGTTGCCAGCGCTGCACGTTCATCACCTTCAAGCGAGGTCAGTTCCTGCTCCTGTTGCTGAAGCTGTGTCCGGATAACCTGTTGCAACATGGCCGGATCGATCTGCGCGTACGCCTGCTAGCATCATACCCAGCTGCTGGCTCACCATGCCATCCATCTGCCCGACAGCCTGTTCCTGCGAAGCAATACTGGCGTCACTGTACCGGTCATCATACGGATATTTTTCCTTTACCCGCTCCAGAAACTCCTTCTTAAACGCGGCGGATTCGCAATAAGACCGGACTACCTTGCCGAGCGCCCGGACCGCCGCCGCACGGGAATCTTCCGGAATCCGGCGGGCCAGCTGGTGCATGGCTGCTGTGCTGTTTAAAACGAAACCAACGCTCTTCGGTCAGATTCTGCAGCGTTCCCTGCCGGACGTTATCCATCGTAACACCCGTGTCTGACAATACGTCGGCTAAACAGGCCGCCATCAACCACGTGGCTGCCAGCGCCACGCCCAGACCGATTAACTTATTCATGGCAAAAAGAGGAAAGTATTTGTTGTTTGACGGGTCAAAATTGGGGTATAGTCCGCGAACAACCAGCGGGCTCGCGGCTGAACCGTCAATCCGGTAGCCTGAACTGAAAAAAGTAAGGGCTCAGGTGCTTTCTGAAACATATTGCAGGGCTAACGGTGTTGTCCTCCCGTAACAGACTGTTTATGGACATACAAAAATTACTCCCCGATGTTACTTACCAGTTCGCCCGTAGCGGCGGCAAGGGCGGGCAGAACGTCAACAAGGTCTCGACCAAAGCTGAACTGCGCTTCAGCGTTACAGGTTCTGCCTTACTGACCGACGACGAACGGACCATTCTGCTGGAGAAGCTCGCTGCTAAGCTGACTACCGAAGGCGAGCTCGTGCTGACCCACCAGACCGAACGGACACAGCTGGCCAACAAGGAAAAAGTAACGAAGAAGTTCTTCCGGCTGATTGAAAAGGCGTTTGAGGTACCGAAGCCCCGCAAGGCAACCCGCCCGACCCGCGCGTCGCAGGAAGAACGGCGAACGGACAAGAAAAAGCGCGGGGACCTCAAAGCAAACCGTCGCAAAGTAGCGCTCGACTAACCGGCAACACCCATGAAAACACGACAACGTTATTACTTCCGCAGGCTCCTCAACGCCGTGGTACCGCTCAGGATACCGCGGCTTTTTTTGATGATTCCACCTCCTAACTCTTGTTTACTTATCTTATCTACAATTACACAAAGGATAAACTTGCATTGCCATCTCCCACTGGCAAACCTACCCTCAGAAGTAACCCATCACCAAAATACACCACTTTTGGCAGGATTCGGGTATTGATTGGCAGGATTCGGGTATTGATTTTTCCCCCATCCCAGGTACACATGATGTTACTTTGTAATCCCAAGCACTCTGGTATTATTTGCAGCTGGAGGCGTTCTGGTTGCTCCTTAACCAGAACGCCTCCAGCGAAATCAGTGACTACACATGACCTTCATGATCACGGGCAAAACCTGTAAGTAATCAATATACTGTCAAACTAAGTTTAACCTTTTGCAAAATGACAACTAATTATTTAACAACCGGGCTACTACTGAAGAAAGTAGCAACTGCATTTTTTCTTACCCTCATCGCGTTCGCTGCGGTGAACGCTCAATCTCCGTGTGCGTTTGTACCTCAGAACATCGTGTTGTCCAGTACTGAAGTACCCGCAAATGCAACGGGTACTTACACGCCTGCGGGTACGTATAATGGTGCCCCCCAATGGACCAGCCCCGGAACGCCCGGAGAGGGAGAACTGTTTACCATCCGCTGGACGGGATCCCAGTGGGAAATTGTTTACAACAAGTACGGAACATTTGCGACCAACAATTCAGGGTCAATAACCAACCTGCCTTGTATCGGGTTGGGGTGGATTTGGTGCACTTACGCTCAGCGGGGGGTGTGGGTCTTTGGTAAATCCTGATGCGCCGGTTGTCGGTATATCTCCTTCTTCACAAACCATTATAAGTGGTCAGTCGGCAACGCTGACAGCTTCCGGAGCTGACACATACCTTTGGGATATCTCCCCCGCCAGCTCCAACACAACGGTAAGTGTATCACCAACCCAGACAACCGTTTACTCAGTTACCGGCACCTCAAATGGCTGTACCGGCACGGCCTCGGCCACCGTCACCGTTCTATGCGCCCCGCCTACGCAGTACACCGTTACAGGTGGCGGCAGTTATTGTACTGACGGCAGTGGTGTAGCGATTGGCTTATCAAACTCCGAGTCGGGTGTCACATACCAATTAAAGCTGGGCAACACCAATTCAGGTACAGCGATTCAGGGAACCAATTCGGCTATCTCATTTGGAAGCCAGACCAATACCGGTATCTACACTGTAGAGGCTGCCCGAACAAGTGACGGTTGCAGTTCAACCATGACCGGAAACGCAACCATCACGGTGAACACATCACCAACCGTTACGATAAATCCTTCTGCCACGACCATTACGGGTGGGGATACGTTTTCGCTTACGGCTTCCGGAGCCGCTTCGTATACCTGGAACACCGGATCGAACACGACTGTATTAACCGGCTCTCCCTCAAAACCAACCACTTATACCGTTTTAGGCATGGACCAAAACGGTTGTATTGGCGAGGCATCAGCAACGGTGTCTGTCACCTGTAATCCCGCAATAACGGCCAAGGCTACATCGGTAACCCAAACGGCCGTGCTCGGGCCAGACAACTGTTCCGTAGCCCTGAAAGGTGCAGGTTTTGGGACAGGTTTCGTCTTTACCGGCCCAGGCGGTTACGTCTTCAGTGCGGTCTATCGGCGGGTGGGCAGCTACACCATCATCGGCTTAAACGTGACTCAGCCAGGAACCTATACACTCAAGACGAGCTATACAAATGCCTGCGGCGAAACCAGCGACGCCACCATGACTTATGTTGCCACAGGCGAGGCCTGTAAATAAATCTTTTGCTTCCGATAATTACTGAGGTCCTGTGTTCAATAAAGGACCTCAGTGACGTCAACATGGCCACCGTAGAGGCTGCACAACATTTTTACGAATCAAACAAGGGATCAGACTTTATGACCATAATTAACAGTATCTATTATCTCATTCAACATCTTACCCGCAGCAATACCGCACTAGTCAACATGATGCAGCTTTCAGTTTTTATACTGATCCTTGTATCAGGACCGGGAAGCCGGATTGCGCTCGCACAGCGGCAAACCATAGTCCCGAACCAGCCTGTGACTCCCCGTATGGCAGACAACACGGCTAGCCTACAGACCTCATCGTGCGCAGTCACACTCACCCGGATGGACGTATACGGCTTTAGTTATGACAACTATAATGGCTCCTACCTCGTCAACGGTACAATTAACGGTGCCCCCTCGTGGAAAATGGATAACCAGATTATTCAGTGGACCGGTACAGAGTGGCAGATTTTTCCGGAATATCGGCAATACTGTACTGGCAACGAACAAAACGGGATTCAGCATCTTTTCTTCCCTGTGACGGCTGGTCCGGTTCGGGATCGCCCTATCTGACGGTAGGCTGCGGTGCTTTGTCAAGTCCGTCAGTCCGCGTCAGCCCTAACGCTTCTGTAATCAGCTCCGGCCAAAGTGTCACCCTCACCGCGACAGGTACGGGAACCTCATATCTGTGGAGTAACGGCGAGACCAGTACAGAAATAGTTGTGGCTCCGGCCAGCACAACAACCCTTTCTGTAACAGCCACGACCGGCGACTGTTCGGCAACCGCAACAGCTACCGTCACCGTACGGGCCAAAGGCGCGGCGCTGAACTTTGCGGGCGGCAGTTATATCGCAACAGGCCAGAACGGGGTTTCCGGGAATTCGGCACGCACGGTCGAAGCCTGGATTAAAACCTCGGCAACCACCGACTCCTACATTATGGACTGGGGAACTACCGGTACGGGTGGCCGCTGGGGTTTTCTGATGCGCAATACGGGATACCTGTCTGTTTTTTTTGGCGGAGGTAACGTTACCGGCAGCTATGCCGTAAATGATGGAAACTGGCACCATGTTGCCGTTAGTACAAACCCGTCAGCCAGCACAGCGGTCTCGTTTTATATTGACGGCGTTCTGAAGGAAGTCAAATCCCTGCCTGCCAGTCTGACGACCCTCAGTACGGTTGGCGATGAAATTTATCTCGGGATCAGCAAAGCCATAAACAGCTCTTTCGCAGGTACACTGGATGAGGTACGGATTTGGGACCGCGCCCTCGAAGACTATGAAATTGCGCTGAATTATGCCTGCCAGCTCAATCCGGCTACGCAGACCGGTTTACGGGCGTACTATAACTTCAATCAGGGAGATGACGGGGGAACCAATACAGAGATCACCAGCCTGACCAATCTGGCAAATACCCAGAACGTCGGCACCCTGAAAAACTTCAGACCTGACCGGAAGTACGTCCAACTGGGTGGCGCCGGGCGGCGTGTCTTCATCGAATATCTGTACGGGTGTTCTTTCTCTGACCGCTACCCCACCGGCTTCGGTGGTTCTGGGCGGAGCCAATTGCCCGGGCCGGACTACATTTACCGGTACGGGACAATGGTTCGCGGTAACCGGTCCCGGTAACTACCTCGGTATCCGTGGCTTCCGGAATCCGGTAATCAACCGGCTCCTCGGCGTCGGCGACCTGCGGACAGCCGGCACCTACTATATCGTCGTATACGGCAACCCGGGGACCTCTCCCTTTATCACTTCCTTTCAGGTTACCGGTAGTTGCCCGTAAACAGCCTTCACGATTCCGATCTCATGTCTCAATCATCACGTATTTTAATCACTTCACCCTCCATGAAGTCAGGTATACTTTCTTGTTTTGTAGTCTTACTATTCACAGCAACAGCTAGTCTGGCGGGCCACACATCCCGTTTTCACGACAGCCCGGCGAAAAACGCGGCCGCAACAGCGTTGTCGGTTTCCGTCTCCCCGCTTTCCGCCACCTATACTGTCGGGCAAAGCGTTACGGTAACGGTGACGGGCGGAACCAGCTCGCGGAAATATACCTTGTCGCTGTATGACGGTGATCCCAACACAACAGGTACGCCAACGTCTGACATTACATTCATCGAAAAACAGCGAAGGTACCACCAATAACACGGTTTCGTGGCAAAGCGGGCAAACATCGGTCTGGTTTGTGGTGCGGTTTACAGCAGCCGGCAGTAACCGGGTTTTTGATGTAGGGAGTCTGGAGGCTTCTGAATTTGCCGATACCGATCTGAGCGGATTTACCGTACTGCCAAAACCGACACTGAACGTTACCTATTCACCTAACTCAACCAGCTATACCGTTGGCCAGAGTGTTACAGCAACTATGACCGGAGGTATTGTCGGTGAAATGTATTACCCCTCTCTCTACAACGGGACGGTTTCGGACGCCAATGATATTTCGCAGCATTTACTGGTACAGGGTGTACAAAACCCCGGTAACGCAGTAGTCTGGAGCGAAACAACCACCTCGGGCCAGTGGATCATAGGGTTTACATCAGCCGCTACAGGTACTAACCGGAAGTTAGGGATTTCAAACCGTGATTTTTCGCACGAGCAGATCAGCGGCCCCCTCACCATTCTATGTCCTCCGGTCAGCATTTCAGCCACGCCCGGCCTGACCATCGAGTCCGGCAGCAGCGTAACCCTGACTGCCTCGGGTACCGATAGCTACACCTGGAGTACCGGCGTCAAAAGTGCAAGTCTCGTCTTAACCGATGTTACCTCGGCAACCACCCTGTCCGTTACCGGCGTGACCGGCCAGTGTTCAGCTACGGCTACTGCAACAGTAAACATGGCTGCCCCTCCTTTGAGTGCTACAGTCGTGGCCAGCCAGAGTCAGGTCTGTGCTAACACCAGCTTTGTGGTATCAGCCACTGCCAGCGGCGGAGAGCCTCCGTATCGGTATGACTGGATTCAGCCAGATGGAGCCATGAGTATAGCGTCGGAGAATTCGCTCACTGTCTCAACCGGCGTCACCGGGGGACAAACATTTTCGGTAATGGTCTACGATGCAACTGATGCCTTCGTGAGCAGCAACGTAGTCAGCGTTACCGTTAATGCCCTTCCGCCAGTGAGTATTTCCGCTATGCCGGCGCTTGCGGTCATCCCCGGTAATTCCGTAACGCTGACGGCATCCGGAGCAGACAGCTATACCTGGAGCAGCGGGGTGCTGAGTCCGGCCGTAGTCCTGACCAACGTTACGTCGGCCACAACCCTGTCGGTAACAGGTACTACCGGCGAGTGCACGGCAATCGCAACCGCCGCCGTCTCGCTTTCGTGCGATCAGACCATCATCGCCGATGCCGTTTCCATCACTCAGACCACCGCCCTCGGCCCGGACAACTGCTCCGTGCAGCTCACCGGCACCGGATTCGGAACCGGCTATACCATCACTGGTCCCAACGGCTATGTATTCAGTACCGTCTACCGCAGGATCGGTTCGTACGCCATCAACGGCCTCAATGTGAAGCAACCAGGCGAGTATACGTTCAGCGTCAGCTATCAGAACAACTGCGGCGAAGTCAGTACCGACACCATGACGTATGTCGTAACCGGTACCGCCTGTAAGTAAGTTGCCGGATGCTGAGTCAGCGGTGTTTATACTGCTGACTCAGCATCCGTTACACTACCCCTGGCTTTGATACTGTCCGGGCGCAACCCCGAAGCGTTCGCGGTAAAGCTGGATAAAATAAGAAGACTTACTATAGCCAACTTCCAGAGCGATGGTTTTCACCAATGCATCGGGCGTTTTTTCCAACAGGTCGTGCGCCACCTGTAGCCTCACCTCATGAATCAACTGATTAGGAGACATTCCGGTCAGGGCTTTACATTGCCGGTAAAACTGGCGCTCGCTCATGTGAACAGCCTCGGCCAGGAATTTAACATTGAGCAGTGAACTGCCCAGATTCTCTCTGATAATTTCCTGTACCTTACTAATCAGGCCGGCGTCGGGCTGGCCGCTTTCTGCTTCACTCACGAAGACGACTTCCGGAGCAGCTGCATAGGCACTCCAGTTTACCTGCTCCTCGCCGCGGGCCAGCAGATTACGGACACGGGCAATCAGCTCAGCTTCCTGAAACGGTTTGGTCAGATAATCGGCAACGCCCATCCGGAGGGCCTGAAGCCGGCTTTCGAGATCAGCACGGGCTGTCAGGAGCACAATCGGAATATGCCGCCACTGTTCATGCTCCCGCAGTTGCCTGCTCATCGTCAGGCCATCAAGTTCAGGCATCATAATGTCCGAAACAATGGCTTTCGGCAGATCACCCTCCTGACAGGCCTGTAACCATTCGAGGGCCTCTTTCCCGTTTCTGGCCGTATGGATACTGTAATAAGGCGCCAGAATCGTTTTGATATAAAACCGCAGATCGGCATGATCTTCAACGACCAGCACGGTTACTACCCCCGCCGGTTCAGAGCTTTCTTCCTCCGCTGACTCTTCCGGAAAAGCCGGTTCAGTCACACCTTCAGCCGCCCCAGTTACCGGCGACACCGTGTGTTCTTCCGATTCAGGCGCGTCAACCTGCCGGACAGGATAGACAACAGTAAACACACTACCCTTATCCAACTCACTGTCTACCAACAAACTCCCCCCCCAGAGCCGGCAATACTCAAGGCAAAGGGCCAGGCCGATGCCGGTTCCGCCACGCAGGGGCTTATCAACCTGTTTGGTCTGAAAATACCGGTCAAAAATATGGGGCAAGTCGTCGGGATGAATACCCGCTCCGGTATCGGTTACAGTCACCGTTGCCGTGTGAACGGTGACTGTAAGCTGAATGCGTACCGAACCGCCAACCTGCGTATATCGGATAGCGTTACTCAGCAGATTCCGTATTACGGTTTCGAACCTTTGCACATCCAGCATCATCCAGCAAGGCTGTTCCGCACCGGTAACGGACAAGCCGACACCTTCATGCGCTGCGGCAGGCGTAAAGTTGGCCACAATTTGCTGTAGACTAAGCGATAAATCGCCCGGTTTCTCGTTAAGTACCAGCTTACCGGCATCCAGCCGGCTCAGATCCAGCAGGTCATTAACCAGGGTCATCAGTTGCTGCGTATTTCGCTCCATTGTCCCCAGCAGTTGCCGGGCGCCCGGGTCAACTACCTGCCGTGACAGGTATTGCATCGGCCCCAACAGCAGGGTCAGCGGCGTCCGGAATTCATGCGATACGTTGGCAAAAAAGCGGGATTTCAGTGTGTCATTGGCGCGCAGATCAGCCGCCTGCTTTTCGATAATCGTTTTATCCTGCTCAATAACAGCCTTGTCGCGTTCAATTTGAGCCGTCCTGCGGGCAACCTCCTGTTCCAGCCGGATTTTTTCGGCTACTAATTGCCGGTTGCGCCACCGGAACAGCATCTGCCCGCCGGTAACGGTAAGCACCAGCGTTAACAGCAGAAACCAGGTCCGCAGATAAAACGGCTTATCTACCTCAACCGGAATACTGATAACGCCTGAGGCCCAGTCGCCATTACCGCGCTGCGCACGGACCTGAAGCGTGTATTCCCCCGCCGGCAACCCGTTAATGCGCAAATCAAGCGCTTCCTGCATCACCCAGTTATCCTGCCAGCCCTCAATCCGGTACCAAAGCCGGTTGACACCCAGCTGACGGAAATCCAGCAGCGAAAACGACAGACTGAATAACCGGTCGGCCGGCGACAGATGTACGGCCTTTTCCCGTTCATATTCCGCAAAATGGTCTTCCAGGGCGCCGTTTTCCGTGTTGAGCTTCTGATATTTAGTCACTAAGAACGGGACAAGCAACGGCTTTTGCGGCTGGATACGGTCCGGATAAAAGGCAGTCACGCCGTTTAGACCACCAAAAAATAACTGTCCATCGTTACCACGCAGGTGGGCCAGCAGGTTAAACTCTTCTTCGGTAATCCCGTCGGCGGTATGATAAATCTGCACCTGATGTGTTTTTCGGTGGAAACTCATCAGTCCGCGGTTACTGGGGAGCCAGAGCCGGTTATAGCGATCTTCGTAAATCGCATACAAGGTATTATCTGACAAACCTTCTTTTTGGGTAAAGGCCTGACAGACACCCGATGGTCTGTGCCATAAAAAAAGGCCGCCGCCCCGCGTGGCCAGCCAGTATCGGTCTGCCTGGTCCGGGTCCGGATACACAAACGTAATGTTATCAAACGGAAGATGATGTACGTCTTTACCAGCCACGCTATAGTGATCAACAATTCCTCTGAGCGTGTCCAAGAGGTAGAGTCCGGTATTGGTTGCCAGCCACACTTTTCTGAGCCGCTTGTCCGGGAAGAAGCCGTTAACCTGACTTTCGGCGAGTGTGTTGAACTGGTTATATCCTGTAAAGAGCTGATCTTTTCCGGTCTCAGTATCAAACACGGACAGACCGCGGAGATGACCCACCCATATCCGTTTACGCCCGTCATGCCACAGGCTCATGCTACTGTTATCAAGCTGTAGGCGGCCGGTTTCGAACGCATACGAAGTCGGGTTGACTTTGATAATATCACCGGACGAAGCCCATATGTTTCCTTTCGGATCGCGGATCACCGGATACAGGTTGAGGGTGTATGCCATTTTCGTTCCGGTCTCATTCAGTGCAAACCGGCCGGAACCGGTTTGCAGATTAACCAGATAAGGCCTGTTGGCATTCACCCATAAGTCGCGGCCATTCTGGAGGATGCCCCGGATCGCCAGTTTCTCCCCGTTTTTGTTATGTTCGTCCAGATACAGGAAGCGTCGGAAATGGTTTTCCTCCAGGGTCAGCAGCACTACCCCATTCAACGTTGATATCCAGACGGCGCCGGTACGGTCAATAAATACATTCCGGTATTCGCCGATAGTAGCCGACGGAAAATTGGTAGTCCGGATATCGAACACTACACCGTATTGAGGGTGCCACGCCATGAGCTTATTCGGGCCACAAAGCCAGAAAAGACCATGCACGGGATCATAGCTTGAATTTACCCCGGCCATCGTATTGAGTACCGGGTCCTTATTATCCCGGATGAACGGGATAATCACCTTTTCGAGCGCACCCGATGGCTTGAGGCGGTACAAAACAGCATCAGCCTCACCCACCGGCATCATGGCAGCCTTGGCATAATCAATAAATGTGTTGCAGTAAATGGTTCCGTCAGGGGCCTGATAAATCGGATTAATGAGTGTTGGCATAAACCGCTGACGAAGTACACGGCCATTCGTATCGACTTCGGTCAACGTACCGGAGGACTGCCCCGGTCCCGATGGTACAGCAATCAGCAGCGTTTTCTGCGCGGTTTCGCAAAAACCATCTTTGAAATTATTCCGCAGATAAGGATGGCGGAATATCGCCCTGAACTTTCCGGGTTTTATCTGACGCCAAATCGTACCATCCTTTGTACGAAGATACCGGACATAGTTATGGGGCGAAGTAACAAAAATATTAATTCTGTTTTTAGTGAAAGGAGCGTCTTTAAAAGCATCCTGGATAACTTCAGGTTTCTTTTGCCCTTTCAATATGACATACTGATTACGTTCATCACCCGTACCACCACCATTCAGCCACAGATTGCCGAATTCATCTGATATAAGTATATTGATCGTTCTGACATGCCTGGCTGAAGAATCCAAAACAGACAACGGCACAACCTGCTGGCCGTCGAACCGGTATACCTCATCGATAGTACCGATCCATATAAACCCCTCACTATCCTGACCAACATTTAAAACCGTGCGGTTGGGTAACCCCTGATCAACCCCGATATGCCGGACCGTAACACGGTAAGGGCTCTGTATAGTTGACGATTGGGCAAAATCCGGCCATGCATACAATATTCCCAACAGTAAAAGAATGGCGCGCATCCGGCAAGTCAATGGTTGTTAAGTACAAATCGGCTTCTAATTAAACTACTGTTACCTAAAAAAACTACTTAAATCTTCATCCCATTATCATTCATTCAGCCTTAGTTACCATTCTAACTATTAGTGCAAACAATATACAGTTATACGAACATCCGAATAAAGCCCGCCTGTTGAGTTACCATTTACCTTATTTTACTAACTCTTTCACAGTGAAGGCAAAAAAAATGAATAAAAAAAAGCATTTGGCAGAATTGGGGTATTGATTGGCAGAATATTGGCAGGTCTCCTGTCGTTATTTGCACATCAGTTAACGCTTAAATTCATGTTACCGATATGATACCTGTTCCATACGCCATTACAAAGGCTGCCCGCTGGATCGACAGCCAACTGATTAAGTTAACGCAGCCGAAAACACAGCAGGCCCGCTAACCGCCGACAGGCGCCGGCGCTCAGAACGCGCGGCGCCATAACACATTAAACAGCGCAAGGGTGAACGGCTTTTTCGGCATTGAATTGATAATCCGGAGCTCTTCACCCAACGATGTATCCTCGTCCAGAAATTTAAAAATCAGGGGCGTCGGATTATCCTGGTACAGGAGCGTGAACATATCATCGGCCGGATAGCGGCCCTGTTCAAGCACGTTCAGCATGATGCTGTCATACAGCTTAAACCGTTTGCGCACCCATGAAGGCCGTCGGCGGGGTTTGCCCCGGTTGACCAGACTCCGGACCATGGCCAGCATGGCGCGCTGCGTACGCTGAAAGGTGTAGCCGGTTGAGGGCTTGGTATGCCCCCCTGCGGTTCCGATCCGGACAATATGCTTCGACGGGCGCTCCTTCGTCGGTACATCCGACATCGGAATCACACCATACTCGGTCTCACTGATCTGATAACCGCCCGTATCCAGAAAATTATTGATGTATTGCTTAAGCGCCTGTTCATAATCTGCCTCAGGCAGCAGGCGTTCGTTGAAGATCGTGTATTCGACCAGGGCCGTTGTTTCGTTGAAGGGCAACACATACACAAACCGGCAATCTCCCTGCTGATCGGCGCGGAAATCCATCATGCGGGGCTGATTCACATCAAAACAGGGCTTGTTGGTCGTAATGACCCAGCCTTTGAAGTGCTGCAGCAGATTATGCCGGTCGGGGTCCTTCAGATTCAGCGGAAACGTACTGTCGAATACATAGTTCGCCATATACGGCTCATCATCGGCAATCACAAAACCACCCTGCGGGGTTTCTTTCACGCGGTTAATGGTCGCTTGCCGGATCTCAATATTCGGAAATCGGGCGAGGTGGCTGCGGACATGGTCGTAGAAGTCAACCCCGCGCAGCATTTTGTACTGATAGTTGCCCAGATCAAGCGGGCCGGCAAAACTGGTTCCGTGAAATTCGACTGTCTGCCATTTCCGGAACAGTATGGATTCGAACGGCCCCTCACCTTGCTCCCAAAAGCACCAGGTACGGTCGTTCTGCTTTTTTTCTTCCTTATCCAGTATCAGAATTGACCGGTCGCGAAGCGGGGATTGACTCAGGTGATAGGCCAGACTCAGACCCGCCATCCCGCCACCGGCAATGATGAAGTCGTATTTTTTCATGAATGAGTAGTCTGTGGTTGGTGGCTCTTGATTACATCACTAACCACAAACCACTCATTACTGTTTACACATGAACGTGGCGTTCGGCGTGGTAGCTCGACCGCACCAGCGGACCGGACTCCACATATTTCAGCCCACGCTTCAGTCCCTCCTCCTGATACATCGCAAACGTATCGGGGTGAATCCACTCAATCACTTCATGGTGCATCTTTGTCGGCTGCAGGTACTGGCCAAGGGTCAGAATATCCAGGCCATTGACAACGAGGTCGTCCATGGCTTTGAATACTTCTTCGTTGGTTTCGCCGAGGCCCAGCATGATGCCTGACTTGGTACGTTGCCCGTAGTCTTTTGTCCGGCGGATCTGCTCCAGACTGCGCTCATACTTTGCCTGCGGACGCACGCGGCGATACAGCCGTTCGACGGTTTCCATGTTATGCGACACCACTTCCTGACCGCCTTCAATCATGCGGATGAGGGCATCCCAGTTGTTTTTCACATCCGGAATCAGTGTTTCGATGGTCGTTTCCGGCGAAGCCTCTTTCACCGCCCGCACCGTCTGATACCAGATTTCGGCGCCCCGGTCTTTGAGTTCATCACGGTTTACCGACGTAATCACCGCGTGTTTTACTTTCATCAGCACAATGGCCTCGGCCACCCGGCGTGGCTCGTCGGTATCGTACTCATTCGGGCGGCCGGTCGCTACCGCACAGAACGTGCAGCTGCGGGTACAGACATTTCCCAGAATCATAAACGTGGCCGTACCGGCGCCCCAGCATTCGCCCATATTCGGGCAATTGCCGCTTTCGCAGATGGTATGCAGTTTATACGTGTCGACCAGCTTACGTACTTTGGCATATTCGGGCCCGATCGGCAGCTTCACGCGCAGCCAGTCAGGACGTTTTTTCCGTTGTTCGGTGGAGGGGATGACAGGTAGTTCGATCATAGCAACCTCAGTCTTTCTCTCAAAAGGTATTTTCTGTCCGTAAAGTTCGGAAACGATTGCCAGTTAACCGCCAAAACCGGTCAGTTTTCTCCGGTGGCCTTACGGTTTAAACGACATCGTCAGTTCATAGGCGACCGGAATGTTGGCACTGTTCTTACCGGCCAGGTACAACTTTTGCCCGTTCGAAAACAGATTGGCATAGGCGGGGGCCTCACTCAACGCAATGGGCGCGGCCGCCCAGACATCGTTTACCAGATCGTAGACATAGATATTTTTCGACTGTAGCAGGAACAGGTAATTGTTTAACACCGCCGAGTACACCCCTTCGTAGGAGGTCGACACGTCGAACGGTGTGTCCGGCAGTGCCGTCCAGCTGTTGCTCCCCACCGAGAACCACGCGAATTTGCGTTTAGCCCCGTCTCCGCCCAGCACATAGATCCGGTCTTTGTATACTGCCAGCTCGCTGCGGCTTGTCGGATACAGATAATTCGGCACCGTGAACCACTTATCCTGACTGATATTGTAGTATTTAAACATGGTGGAAGCCGTGCGGCCACCGACAAAATACAGGTTACCGTTATAATACACCGAACCGGCTTCCCCCCCATTGTCTTTTGCCGTGGACGGATAAGTCAGGGTTTGCCAGGCATTCGATGAGGCCACATATTTCGTGGCATCGTTGGCGATGTAGTAGATATTAGTGCCGTCCGACAGCAGCCGGTTCATGTAACCGCACCCGCAGACATTGGCTGATTTCGCCAGCGCCGGCGAAAACGAATTGCTGTTTACGTTATACCGGACAAAAAACTGCGCCTTCGCCGTATTGGAATAACTGGCATAATAGATATCATTGCCGACCATCACCGACTGAAAACTGTAATTGCCGATATCAAACGTACTGATCGGCACATTCAGCGATTTCAGTGTCAGCACCACATCATCCGGCTTCTTCGCCGCCGCTACCCCTGCCTCATCGCCGCTTTTTTTACAGCTGAAAACGATTAGTACCAGTAAAAAAAGAAATAGAGTCTTCATACACAAACCTTGTTAAACACCTGTTAATCAACTTGCTTTCAAAACAAATTTCGACACATTCAGACGTAGGTTTTAGCGTAGAAGTCCGGATAGGGCATGCGTATTGTTACCTGTTTTATCTAAATGAAAACTTACATCAAGGACAGTTCGGATTTCCGGTCAGCTGCACCCGTCCGCCGCTTCCCGGCGAAAACCGGGTGCCCGGCTTAATAACAATCCGTTTTGAATAGAGCGTGAAAACAGCGGTCTGCTGTACGCGCAACGGGTAGTACTCGCCGAGTGTATAGAGATCACGGGAGACACTGACAAACAAACCGCCCGAAAAGATCTGCGGTGTCAGGAGGGGTAAATACAAGGCTTCCGGCGCCAGAACTAAACCAAAATCAGCTTCTTCCGACAAGTAATAGCGCATCCGTGCGCCCTGCCCGTTGGTAAACAGGGTGATGCAGTCGGGCCGGCCATAGCTCATGATATTATTGGTTTGCGGCACATAGGGTACATCACATTCATCACGCCGGTTTCCCATGTACCGGCACCCGTTTGCCGGATCGGTGGTGTTCGTTAGCAGGTAGACTACCCCCTCTTCATCCTGATCCGGATCGGCGGGGGTATCACAGACATAGTCACCGTCGACATCACAATCCCAACAATCGGCGTCGGGATTGCGTTCGACACTTTCGGTACCGTGCAGCGGGTCCCCCGGATGCCGCGCAAACGTATGCAGTAACCCGAAGGCATGACCCACTTCATGGGCCATCGTGCTGTTATCGCTGGCGCTCGAAACATTTCCCTGATCAAGGCTCACATACGCTCCCGTATTCGGAATATCATAGGCAGTTCCGCCAAGCCGTTTACCATCCGAATACACCTCTTTGTGCGTAAAGATGTTAAAGACTCCCGCCAGCAGAAACGGCGTCAGCTCGTCTTCTTCCGAACTGTCCTGAATGTTCAGGTCGCTGTTATTGACCTGCCGGATGCCCATCAACACAAAGCAAATGTTATGTGGCCGGTAGAAATTAACCATCGCATTGAACTGCCGCAGCTGATCGGCATCGGTCGATGCCCGGTTAGAGCCGTCGTTATCGGCAAACACCGTCAGCACCACTTTGACGCAAAAGGGGAGCACACCGCTTTTCTGAGCCACCCGCGCCTGCCGGTCAGACGGTATGGGAGCGAGTGGCTTTTTCGGACGGGTGCCGCACCCAAATCCCGGGCCAACACGCTGCCCGGGCGTATTGAGCTGCCCGAACCGAAAAACGGGTTCCGTCACATTCGGCGGGGTAACCACCTGAGCAAAAGCCGTTACGGAGCAACATAGCAGCCAGAAAAACCACAGCTTTTTCATATTAACGGCGTTTGCGAGAAGAGGCATGTTGTAAACGACGCTGTAGTGCCCGGATCTGCTTATCCTGACGAATCGCGTACAGGGTCAGTTCTTCGATTTTCTGCATCATTTTCGTGGTGACCTCTGCCAGCCCCGCCCCGTTTCCGGAAATAGTGGCGGCCGACGGAATGTCGGGCAAGTGGCGATGGGTCTGAATAAACTGCTCCACCTCGGGCAACGGCCGGAGCCGGTAACTGCGGGCAAAGACAAAATCGGCCCAGTCGGTATCCACAATCACTTCTTTGGCGCGGATTGTACCGTTCACCGCCAGCTTTGTGGTGGGGCTATTCGTACCGATTCCGACATTACCGTTGTCCAGAATAACCATCCGCAGGTTGTATGACGTGGAGAACATCAGGTGTTTGGCCGGCTGAGCCGCAGCGGCGGGCGGCACCCCGATTTCGAAGCCGTAATAACCGGCCGGATTAAACGGATTGGTGGTCCAGGTCCGGATAAAGCCCAGTTCATGGCCGTTATCCGTCCGGGCTGCGTCGTTTACATTCCGGAACAGAATGTAGGGATTTATGCCATCGACGCGCATGGCGTTTTCACCGGTAGTTGAGAGGTGCAGCTTGGCAGTCGGCGAAGTCGTTCCCAGCCCGACCAGCCCCGTTGCCCCGACATCCTGAAGCACCACCTTGCCGTCGTTGGCCGCCGAGCGGATAAACCAGTCGCCTTTCAGGCCATAATGGATATGACTCAGGTTAGGCCCCAGCCCCGGGTGCCAGAAATCGGCCGTATTGCTCTCTGTACCCGTTTGACGCCCCCGCACGCTCAGTGTTGAGCCCGGCAAGCCGTTGCCGATACCGGTCCGGGCACCGTTCATGTCCTGAATGGCCACGGTTCCCGCACTAGCCGCCGACCGGATATACCAGTCACCATACCGGCCGTAATGAATAAAACTCACGTTGGGGCCAACAGTTGTATTCGAAATATCAACGGTGTTGGTGGCATCGTTTGTCGCCTGCCGACCTACAATCGACAGCGTGGAGTTCGGGAAAGCCGTGCCGATACCGACCCGGCCACGGTTAATATCCTGCATCACCACGTTGCCCGAGTCGGCCGCCGACCGGATCAGCCAGTGGCCTTTGCTGCCCAGATGGATGAAGCTCACATTGGGGCCAAGGTTCGTATTGGCGAAATCGGCTGTGTTGGTGCCGGAAGCATTTACCGAGTTACCAACCACGCTGAGCTTTGCGAGCGGGTTGGTGGTACCAATACCCACGTTGCCGGTGTTGGTGTTGCTCAGGGTAGCCCCCGACTGTTGCCAGCCGATACCGCCCCCCGCCCCCCCTCCGCCGACCAGATTGACCCATACCCCGTTCTGGCGGAACCAGAAACTCTGCGTATCGGTATCGAACACCAGCAGCCCGTTGGCCGCATTGCTGATGGCAGTCCGCTGCGCCGTGGTCAGCCGGGGAAGCAGCACGCCCTGTGTCGTACTTTTGACCTCCAGCGCGGCCGACGCATTGGCCGCCCCGCCGTCGGAGCCAATCACCACGCTGCCGCCGGTGCGGTTCAATTGTAATGTCTGGGCGGTGGCAGAACCAACCACCAGCCCGAGCCCGAAAAGAAGAAGGTACCGATTCACCATACACCTGATGACAGAACTGTAATCGTCTGAATGCAATCTATTTTTTCGTAAAATGATATTTCCCCCATGACTTTCCGCCCTGCGCATCGGTTTTGACCGGTATTTTGCCAATCAGTGGCTAATAAACGGCATAGATCATTCCGCCTGCGCGTAGACCGGCATAGTCGCTTCCGTTGAAATCAGCATACACGCGAACGAATCTCAGGCCCGCAATTTCAATGCTGCTTGACCCTGCAAAATCCACATGGATACCTCCTACAAAATATAACTCCTTAGCGCCGGCTACAAGCGCCGGGTTAATAGTCAGGTCAACCGGAACCGCAAAGGATGCACTGCCGACCAGCTGGCCGGTAAACAGATTGGCCGGCACCTGCCGGATTACCGGTTCATGCGGGCCATCCTCATACCCGAAAACAGAAATTTCAAAGATGCCGACAGGCCGCAGATTCAGCCCCGGCAAGGCAGAACTGGTCAGGGCGTTGGTAAAAGATATATCACTCCGCACTGCCAGCGGCCCGCCTATGATGGTGTTGCCGTTGATGTCAAGCTTTGCCTGCGGATTACTTGTTCCGATACCAACACGCCCATTCGCACTGACATCCTGTAGAATGACCTGACCAGCATTGTCAGCCGACCGGATATACCAGTCCCCGAAACTCCCGTAATGGATATGGCTGATATTAGGACCAAGCAACGGGTTGGAAAACTCAGCCGTATTCGACCCGTACAGGTTAATTTGTCGTCCCTGCACACTGAGTGTGGAGCCGGGAAATGCAGTGCCGATACCAACCCGTCCGCCAATGAAATCCTGCATAATCACATTACCGGAGTAAGCGGCCGACCGGATCAGCCAATCGCCCGTTGCCCCGTAATGGATAAAACTCACGTTGGGCCCGACAGCCGTATTTGAAATGTCAACGGTGTTGGTGGCATCGTTTGTCGCCTGCCGCCCTACAATCGACAGCGTGGAGTTCGGGAAAGCCGTGCCGATACCGACCCGGCCGCGGTTAATATCCTGCATCACCACGTTGCCTGAGTCTGCCGCCGACCGGATCAGCCAGTGCCCTTTGCTGCCCAGATGGATAAAGCTCGCATTGGGGCCAAGGTTCGTATTGGCGAAATCGGCGGTGTTAGTACCCGTTGCATTTCGTGAACTACCCACGACACTGAGTTTTGCCAGCGGGTTGGCAGTACCGATGCCCACGTTGCCACTGTTGGTAGTACTGATATTGACACCGGTCTGCTGCCAGCCGACACCGGCCCCCGAACTCCCTCCGCCGACCAGATTAACCCACGCCCCGTTCTGGCGGAACCCAGAAACTCTGCGTATCGGTATCGAACACCAGCAGCCCGTTGGCCGCATTGCTGATGGCCGTCCGCTGCGCCGTGGTCAGCCGGGGAAGCAGCACGCCCTGCGTCGTACTTTTGACCTCCAGCGCGGCCGACGCGTTGGCCGCCCCGCCGTCGGAGCCAATCACCACGCTGCCGCCGGTGCGGTTCAATTGCAATGTCTGGGCGGTGGCAGAACCAACCACCAGCCCGAGCCCGAAAAGAAGAAGGTACCGATTCGTCATACGCCTGATTACCAAAAGCATAAAACACCAAAAGCGCTTTACTTCAAACCGTATTTATCCACAATTGCCTGCCGTTTTTCAGGAAAGCCAACCATACCGAAACGGGCCTGAAGGTCGTTATACATCTTCCTGACTTCGGGGGAATCCATCGCCAGACCCCGTTTGCGGGCCTCCGCCGGAATGGTCTGGAACGAGGCTTCGAGATACTCTTCAAAGGGTTGCTGAAAGTAGCAGTCGATCGCCAGTATTGGTTTGTCGGTAGCGTTCCAGAACGTGTGGACAATGCCGCGCGGGCGAAGGTGCCAACCACCGGCTTCAACCTGATAGACCGTATCGCCGACCAGCACACTGGCCGTGCCTTCGATGACGTACATCAGTTCATCCAGCTCTTTATGCAGGTGCGGGGCCGGACCCATTTTTTTTCGGGGCAACGGCAAACTCAACGCACGAAAACTGTCCGTTGGTCTGCGCCGAGCGCACCCGCGTCCGGATGTTGAGCCCCGTTGGCCCGGGGGTCAACGGTTCGACATCCGGCCCGATATAGAACGGAGCCAGTGGTTTCTTGTCGTCGGTGGCGGCAATGACCGGTACCTGACCGGCAAACAGGCCTAGCGGCAGAGTTGTCATAAAATCACGGCGTTGCATTTTCTTCTGTTTTTTAGGTTAAACGCTTACTGTTTCGGTACACGATGTAGCTGAACCGGGACTTTCCGGCTGAATCGTGGGTCGGCACTGCTCGACCAGGTGCGGCCGGGCAGGTGATAGGCAAACTCCAGCCGGACATCCAGCTGATTGCCTGCCCACTGGTTTCCGGTTTTTGTCGGTATCGTGGATGTAGAAATTAGGTGTAATGGCAAACCGGCCGTCTACTGCGTCGAAATTGAGGCTGAATACGTGGTCGTTCTGCCGGTCTACGGCCCCGTACACTTCGTAGTCCTCACGGCCTAGCCGGCTTGTCACCGTTGCAGAGCCATCGAAACCACCCTTGTTTCGTCTGTTGCGCAGGCGTTTTTTGCGGCTTGCCCGCTCGAGTCGTTCCTCATCGGTCTCGGGCAGATCAATGGTCAGCCGGAGGGTTTTCGCTACCCCGTCGGGATCCTTAAACCTACCTTCCCATTGCCCGACCAGCAACGGCTCTGTCGTGCTGTAAGCCCATGGGCGCTCGTATTGGTCCAGCCATTTGCCGCCGTAGAACCGGACGGCCGTAAACAGAATGGTTAGAATGGCCAGGCCTGCCAGCACCGGCAGACAGCCTTTAGCCCGTGACGTAGTCGTTGTCATTTCATTATGCGTATCAGAAGTTCATTAAGCCGGAAAAGAAGTCCCGCCACCGGTTTATCGCATGCGGTTACGCCGGTTCCGGTGCACCGGACTCCCCGCTTCCAGCACTGACAGCCGGTCAGCAATCTGTTCCAGCTGCTGCCTCAGCCGCCGGTTTTCGGCAGTCAGGGCTTCGACCGTTTGCCGGTTATCCGCATCCAGGCTCTTAACCGCTTCGACCAGGTGCGGAATAAACCCGACGTAGTTGACACTCAGCAATCCCGCCTCGTCAGTGTGCACCAGTTCCGGAAAAAGCGGTTGGACATCCTGCGCGATAAAACCGGTTTGCAGCCCTCTGAACCCGCTGTCCTGCCAGACATAATGCATTCCGTTCAGCCGGAGCAGGGTTGTCAGTGAACCGTTCAACGGTTGGATATCCCGTTTCAGGCGCAGGTCGGAGCAGAGCGTAATGGCCGAGCGCGAACAGAGCGTTCCGGTATTGATGTTCAGGCGCAACAGCCAGTCACCGAGCGGGTAGCTCCAGAAACCCATCTCATTGTCGCCGTTCATTCCCACAAAGCCGAGGCTGTTCTGCTCCGGGTCGTTGCGGAATTCGATGCCACCCGAACGTGCCAGATTATCTTTACCCGTAATGCGTAACCGCCCGTTGAATAAAGCCGCAAACAGGCCGGTCTGCGTGGTGGCAATAAACCCCGGCCCCGCTCCCCTGTTCTCGGTCTTCAGGGAGTAGTCGGTGCTGAAACTGTTTACCGTCAGGGCAGGCCCCGTACCGAAGTTGGCAAATTCGCCCATCGGGGTCTGAATTTCGCCACGGGCATAGATGGAATTATCAAACCGGCTGATGCCGCCCACATGGAGCTTATAGACTGTCTGGTCCACACCAATAGCCACATTGCCGTTATTGGCGCTGGTGATCGTTGACCCGTTCAGCCGCCAGGTTTCGCTGCCGCTCCGGAGCTCGTACCAATAACCCGTCTGGCGGACCCAGAAACTCTGCGTATCGGTATCGTACACCAATAATCCCACCGCCGGAAAGCTGATCATTGTCCGCTGGAGCGTAGTCATTCGCGGCATCAACACCCCGCCGGTTGTACTTTTTACTTCCAGAGCCGCCGTTGTATTCGGCGGCTGGCCGTCCGAACCAATCACCACCGTTCCGCCCTGCCGGTTAAGGTGCAGTGCCTGACCACTTACAGACGACACGATTAACACACTTATAGCCAGCCAAATAAGGCAGTAATATTGCCGGACAGAAGCATTTAACTCAAGCAATTGCCTCATTATGGTGTCCGTTCCATGGTCCATTGTATCTCTGACGCGTCGGTTTCGCCGATGACCGGATTTTCCTTTGATGATCCAGCGGATGAAGTTATCTGTACTGATATCCAGCGCCCCTTCCAGCTTCTTACCATACACCGCCTGAATGTCCGTATTCTCAACAAACACGGTTAAGGTACCCGTCCCGGCCGAATTATTGATCAGTTGAAAGGACCAGCGGCCCAGCTGTCCGCAGACCCCGGACGAGCAGCTTTCAATTCTACCATCACTGTAAAATTTCAGCCCCAGCGCTCCCTTTTTTGGTATAAGTGTGATTTTATCACTGGCCGTAACCGTATAGGTTCTCGTGACCTCCCAAAGCCCGCCGACCAGTAATTTAACCTGGGCAGGTTGCGGATCATCCGCTTTTTTGTCGCTACAACCTGCTCCTGCATTGAGAATAAACACACTACAT
>CBDFHU010000077.1:0-7898 GCA_965247375.1 Arsenicibacter sp. | reverse complement strand
TATGTTGTCGTGCTTTTCAACCGTTCTGTATCAGAACCGGTAAGCTATTGTTGCTGACAATTTGTCAAAGAACGTTTGCCGGAACCGTTGTGCCGGCATGGTGGTTAAACTGTTGAAGCCGTAGTGGCTTTTTCTTTTTCAACCGTTCCCGTGATTTGGGAGTGCAAAATTAGTATTTTTCAAATTCGTTGTCAAGTGTTTCTCAAAATATTTTTTTTACTTTTTATTTTGAAATTCAGCTTGTCAAACGCCGTATCAGGATTACTCTTTTGTGTCGGCTGCGTTCCCTCATTTGGGAGTGCAAAATTAGTATTTTTCAAATTCGTTGTCAAGTGTTTTCTAAACTTTTTTTTCAAACCGTTTCGAAGAACTTCCTGTCAACAATTGGTTGATAGTCAGAGCATTTGCTTTGTTTTCTCAGCCGTTTCCCTCATTTGGGACTGCAAAGGTAGGGCATTTTTCACCCTCTTGTCAAGCTTTTTTCTGAAAAAAGTTCTCAAAAACAAAAACAATTTGGTCAATCTACTGGTTTATAGCAGATTGACCGGTCTACTTTTTTAAACTTTTTTTAAGAGGTGGTTCTTTTTACCTTTCGAAATAAGCAGATATTTGCCTTGTAGCCACTCCAGATCAGGTGCTGCATTCGGATCTGAAACCTTTATTTTATTCAGACTGACGGCATTTTGGGTAATTGCCCGTCTGGCTTCCCCTTTCGATGCATAAACTTCACCTTTTGACGCTACAGATAACAGATCTGTTATATTCAGTGCACCGGCCAGCTCCGTCTCTGTAATCTCCGTTTGTGGAACCCCGTCAAAGATCACCTCAAACTCATCGGCTTTGATAGACCGTAATGTCTCCAGAGTTGCTTTCCCGAACAATACTTCAGATGCTTTTACGGCCAGCTCATAGCCTGCTTCCGAATGGATACGGGTTGTTACGTCTTTTGCAATCGCTTTTTGCAGAATCCGTAAGTGCGGCGCTTCGGCATGCTGACGCTCCAGTTCCTCGATCTCGTCTTTCTGTAATAATGTATACACACGGATTAACCGGCCGCAATCTTCGTCTGCTGCATTAATCCAGAACTGATAGAACTGGTAAGGGGTTGTCATGCCCGCATCCAGCCACAGGTTTCCGCTTTCGCTTTTGCCGAATTTTGTGCCGTCTGATTTAGTCACCAGCGGTGTTGTCAGCGCAAAGGCTTTGCCTTCTTCCTGCTCACCGCCGTTTGCATTATCAATCCGGCGGATCAACTCGGTGCCGGTGGTTATATTTCCCCACTGATCAGAGCCCCCCATCTGGAGCCGTACACCTTTGTGCTTATACAACCAATGAAAATCGTACCCCTGCAACATCTGGTAGGAGAATTCGGTAAATGAAATTCCGGTTTCCAGCCGTTTTTTCACCGAATCCTTTGCCATCATATAATTGACGGTAATGTGTTTGCCGGCTTCCCGCAAAAAACCAAGGAACGAGATGTCCTTAAACCAATCGTAATTATTTACCATTTCAGCCGAGTTGGCGCCACAGTCGAAATCCAGAAACTTCTCCAGCTGCGCCTTGATGCCGTCCTGATTTTTACGGAGCGTTTCTTCAGACAGGAACTCCCGTTCCGCTGCTTTACCGGACGGGTCGCCGATCATGCCGGTAGCGCCGCCTACCAGTGCGAATGGTTTATGACCGGCCCGCTGCAAATGCACCAGCAGCATAATCGTTGCCAGGTTACCGATATGCAACGATGAAGCCGTCGGATCAAAGCCGATATAGCCGGCAGTCATTTCCTTTAAAAGTTGTTCTTCAGTGCCTGGAGTCATGTCGTGTAACATACCCCGCCAGCGTAGTTCTTCAATGAAATTCATAAAATAGTAGTTTATGGTAAAAGCAGGGAGGAATCACCGTAACTTAGAAACCGGTAGTCATTTGCCAGTGCTTCCGTATATACTTTACGCCAATCTTCACCCAACAGCGCAGCTACCAATAAAATAAGTGTTGAGTTGGGCTGATGGAAGTTGGTTATGATGCCCCGGCACATCATAAACCGGTATCCCGGCATGATGTAAATACCCGTATGGGCAATTACCTGCTCTTTGTGTGCATTATCCATATAAGTCAATACTGCCTCCAGGGCATCAGTCACTGCCGGTCGCTCCGGTTCAGGAACGGAATAGGCATAGTGCTGATCCAGACGAAACGGATCAGCCTCCTGCCGGATCAGTTTTACCCCCATCCAGTATAAACTTTCCAGCGAACGCATGGAGGTAGTACCAACCGGCAACAGGTGCCCCGCATGAGCGATCAGGTGTTGAATGTTCCGGCGGGTATATACCACCTGTTCAACATGCATCTCATGCTCCCGCACGTTATCCGTTTTAATCGGCTGAAAGGTACCGGCTCCTACGTGCAGCGTCAGAAAATCGTGGCCGATTCCTTTTTCGGCCAGCGCGGCAAAAACCCGGTCCGTAAAATGTAGCCCGGCCGTTGGCGCTGCCACCGCCCCTTCTTCCTTTGAATAGACGGTTTGGTAGGTATCTTCATCTGCCTTGGTAACCTCCCGTTTCAGATACGGCGGCAACGGCATCTGTCCGGCCAGCTGGATAACCCGCGCGAACACCTCCTGCGCCGGGTCCCAGCGGAAGCGGATCAGCGACGCTTCCTTATTGTCCCACGCGGCTGACAAGGTAATCGTTTGTTCTCCGGACGGAATCTGCATGTGCAGTATCTCATCATCTTTCCAGCGTTTCCGGTTACCGATCATGCATTGCCAGACCGTAGTCGCCGTATCCTGCATAGCTTCACTCATAGAGCGGTCGGCCGGAACCGGATTCAGCAGAAAAAGCTCGATGACTGCCCCCGTTGCCCGTGTGAACAACAGACGCGCCGGAATTACCTTCGTATTGTTGAAGACCAGATAACTCCCCGGCGGCACCCACTCTGCAAGGTTGTAAAACCGCTCGTGGCTGATCCGCCCTCCCTGATATACCAGCAATTTCGACTGATCCCGCACAGCCAGCGGAAAACGGGCAATACGCTCGTCAGGCAGGTTATACAGAAACTGTTTATTACTCAACTCCTCCATATCCTTATATACCTGCCCGCTTAGCTGAGGACCTCTTCTGCATCCGGCTTCATCAGCAGAATCCGCACCGGCAACGAAATAAATACAATTGCAATAATGGCGGTACTTAACGGCAACAGCCAGCTGTAATTCAGGCTGTCGTTCTGAATATCCGACCGGTTCAGCATCGACAGTACAAACAGCGCAAGGGCCAGAATCGTGTTGATCGCCGCCATGAGCGCATAAAACCAGTTCAGCATAACTTCATTTAACTGGTCACGATGCGCAATCCAGATCGGGGCAAACGGCAACCGGTCGTTTGGCAGCTTCGGAAACAGACGCGCGATTGAGTTAATCAACGTGTTATTGATCAGGAACAGGGCAACACTGGCGTAAAAAATCGTTTCACGATCGATATACTTCGTTGCCTGGCCTATTTCGTTGAACAATACAGCCACTTCGGCCGGATACGCTATGTAACAGCTGATGAGTGAAATAGCTACGCCGAGGATGGAGCCGAAGCGCCAGACCCGGACAAAAAACGTTCCTACTTTCATAATAATTCAAGACCTGCCATCCGGCAAACATGCTGGCCGTATACGGTGTTTGTCCTGCATCGGCCGGATGTACATGCATCGGTTCAGTTAATTGAGGTGCAAAGTTAGCCACAGATTAACCGGTTTTACACAGATATTTATAGATAGCCTGAGTTTGTCTGTATTTAACCGCATATTTACGGCCGGATTAAGGAGTATAATTGACTGATGAAGATTTACACGAAAACAGGAGACAAGGGACAGACTTCACTCATTGGCGGCCGGCGGGTCAGTAAGGCCGATTTGCGGATTGACGCTTACGGAACCGTCGACGAGCTGAATTCGTGGATTGGCCTGTTACGGGATCAGCCTGTTAATGAATCCAGAAAAGAGCTGCTGAAAGAAATTCAGGACCGGCTCTTTACAGTTGGAGCTACGCTGGCTACCGATCCGGAAAAGGCCGTCAGAAAACCGATTCCTGATATTATTCAGGACGACATTACCTTACTTGAGCAGGCGATGGACGACATGGATACGAGCCTGCCGCCACTCCGCGCCTTTGTGTTGCCGGGCGGTCATGCCTCGGTATCGTATTGCCATCTGGCCCGGACCGTCTGCCGCCGTGCCGAGCGGCTCGTGATTCACCTTGACGAACAGAGTCCGGTTGATGAGCCGGTGATTCAGTACATGAACCGGCTGTCGGATTATCTGTTTGTTCTCAGCCGTAAAATGACACAGGAGCTGGGCAGTGAAGAGGTAGCGTGGAAACCAAGGGTATAATATGCATACGACCAACCGGCTCCGGCATATTATCATCCACCTCGACGCCCATCAGCGTCTGCTGATCGGTTTAGCCGTTGCAGGCTTATCCCTGCTGGTGATTCACGGGAGCTTACCGTGGATTGCGCAGGCGGTCATTGCCTGGATTTCCTATGCAGGTACGGCCCTTTCGCTGACCTGGACTACCATTTTTCAGGCGCATCCGGCCGATATCCGCAGACGGGTACAGCTACAGGATTCAAACCGGTCTCTTATCTATACCCTGGTGGTCATAGCGGCCATGGTTAGTCTGTTTGCCGTGATGTACCTCATCAGCTCCGTACAGAACGAACCGCAGGACAAGATCATCGGGCATATTGTACTGTCGCTGTGTTCCATTTCCTGCTCGTGGTTTCTGGTGCATACGCTGTTTACAATTCACTACGCCCATGTCTATTACGACAGTACGCAAAAGAGCAAATCCGGCGGACTGGACTTTCCGGATGACGAGGCACCGGACTATCTGGACTTTGCCTATTTTTCGTTTGTGATTGGTATGACCAGTCAGGTATCGGATGTACAGATTTCATCGAAACCCATGCGCCGGCTGGCCTTATTACATGGGTTATTGTCATTTGTGTTCAATGCACTGATCGTTGCGTTAACCATTAATACAGTTTCCGGCTTGCTGGGACACTAATCAGGGCAGATTCTGCACGATTATTGCCCTGACATCACTAATTTAGGTCCGGAAAACGTTAGATGTTTTTGGGTTTATCGTTTATATTACGCTTTTAGTCACTTACTGACCGCATTTGTAAGCTGTTTTCGTTCAAGGCAACCTGATGAACTTTTTATATCCTCAGTTTCTTTTTGGCCTGCTGGCCGTTTCTGTACCCATTGCCATTCACCTGTTCAACTTTCGCCGGACACGCCGGGTTTTGTTTACGAATGTTGCGTTACTGAAGAATGTACAGACAGAAACCAAGTCGTTCCGGCGGCTGAAGCATTTGCTGATCCTGCTGGCGCGCTGCCTGTTTCTGGCGTGTCTGGCACTGGCGTTTGCCCAGCCGTTTATCCCCAGTAGAAGTAAGCTTGGCTTGTCCCGTCAGGGCGTTACCAGCCTGTACATTGATAATTCGTACAGTATGCAGAACGAACAGAATGAAAAGCGATACCTGGATATGGCTATCGGCAAACTCGATGAGCTGCTCACGCTGTTCCGCAATGCAACTTCTCTCCAGCTCATCACCAATGATTTTTCGGCCGACGAGCAACGGCCGGGCAGTGCCGAAGCCATCCGTGACCGGGTAACGTCGGTACGGTTTGCCCATACACCCCGCGCGCTCGAAGCCGTTTACCGCCGGCAGCGTAACCTCATGGCCACGCTGAATCCCGGTGGCCGGAATCAGCTGTTCTGGTTTTCGGATTTTCAGAAAAGTACGGCCGGTGATCTCTCGCGCCTCAAAACCGATACATCGGACCGCGTGTTCCTGGTCCCGATGAACGCCAAACAGACCAAAAACGTCTATGTTGACTCGGTATGGCTGGCCACGCCGTTTATCCGCGAGATGCAGAACAACAGCATCAACGTTAAGCTCAATAACGGCGGCCGCGAATCTGTGAAGAATCTACCCGTACGGCTTTATATCGACAATACCCAGACCTCAACCGGTACGGCAAACCTCGACAGTGAGGGCAGTGCGACTATTTCACTAAATTTCAATGTCACGTCGAAAGGGTATCACCGTGGCCGGATTGTGTTCGAAGACTACCCGATTACGTTTGATAACGAATATTACTTTGTTATTGAAGCGTCACCCTCAATCCGGGTTCTGCACCTGTACGGTGAGCGGGCAGGCGGTAATGGCGTCGATTATGTATCAACCGTTTATTCGAACGACAGCCTGTTTGTCCGCCGGAGTTTTTCGGCCCAGAACTTTGATGTCGGGCAGCTGAAAGAAACCGATCTGGTTGTTCTGGAAGGTGTTAGTCAGATTGCCGGAACGCTGCGCACTGAACTCGACCGGTTCGTACGGCAGGGCGGTAGCCTGGCCGTGATTCCGCCGCCGACGCCTGACGCCAACAGCTACGGACCGTTTCTGGCGGGCCTGGGGATCTCCGGATTACAGGTAACTCCGCCGGCTGCGAATGCACCGTCGCTGCCCTTAAATGATCCGGACCGCCGTAACCCGTTCTTTGCCGATGTCTTTCAGCAAAGCTTTCAGTCAGAACCGCTGAATTTACCGGGAGCGTTACCGGTCTGGCGCTGGAATGCCGGACAGCGGCTGCTTACCATCCGCGACGGCAACCCGTTTCTGAGCCAGAATACGGTTGGTGCTACCAACGGGCGTCAGGGCAAGGTGTATGTATTTGCCAATCCGCTGGGCAACCAGTACGGTAATCTGGCCGAGCATGCGTTGTTTGTCCCGATCATGTACAAAATTGCGGCGCTCAGTGTACAGGCCCAGCGAAGTGCCTATTCGTTCGATGAAAACGTCATAACCATTCCGGTCGCCAATCCTTCGGAAAAGGCCGTTTACAAACTGAAAAAAGATAAACTGGAAATTATTCCGGTACAGCGGATTATCGGGAACCAACTGGTACTGGAAATGCCGAAGAGCAACCAGCTGGCAGCGGGTCAGGATGTGGAAGCGGGTTACTACGAACTACAGGACAGTAACGGCAAAACCGAACGGCTACTGGCGCTTAATCACGGTAACGAAGAATCGGCTATGAACTTTTATTCGGCCGATGAACTGCGGCAGGCCTTCAGCGGGCAGCCGAATGTCGAGGTGTTCGACAGCATCACCGATAATGATTTTGTGCAGGTGCTGGAACAGGAAAACCTCGGTAAAAGTCTGTGGAAGTATTTCCTGCTGGCTGCCCTTGGGTTCCTGCTGCTCGAAATCGGCCTTGTCCGGTTTATGAAGGGCTAAATGCTTATATTTGACCAACTAACCTGCATCCGGTCATGCCTACGATTCAGTTACAATTACCGATTCAGCTTGAGCCAGGCGATCACCATCGTCTGGCCGAGGAAATCCGACAGATGACGGATGATGAATTTTATTATTTCTGCCAGGATAATCCTGACTACAAGTTTGAGCGGGATGCTTTGGGTAATATTGATATTATGGGACAAACAGGTGGCGAAACCGGCGAGCGAAACAGTGAGTTAAATGCAGAGCTTGTACTATGGAACAGAAGAACGCGTTCAGGATTTGTCTATGATTCATCAACGGGTTTCCGGCTTCCCAACGGTGCTACCCGGTCGCCGGATGCGGCATGGGTCTCTGCCGGCCGCCGGAATGCCCTGACCCCTGAAGAACGTAAAAAATTTCCGCCTTTATGCCCTGACTTTCTGGTAGAGCTGCTTTCAGAATCAGACTCCCTCGCAGAAGGCCGGAAAAAAATGCTGGAATATATGGATAACGGCTGTCTGCTTGGCTGGCTTATCTTTCCGAAAACCGAAACCGCTTACATTTACCGCCAGGACGGTTCGGTTAGTGTGGTACAGGGATTCGATAACAGCTTATCGGGAGAGG
>CBDFHU010000076.1:0-37597 GCA_965247375.1 Arsenicibacter sp. | reverse complement strand
CGGGATTAGAGTCGGCCCGGGCACGGGGTCGCCAGGGCGGTCGTCCGAAAGGGCTAGCGGTGAAATACCAGAAGATCGCCCCAGCGGTTAAAAATCTCTACGAGTCGGATAGCCAATCGACGACGCAGATTATGAGTTACTTTGGGATTGGCAGTCGTCGGACGTTTTACAAAGTGCTTCGCTATGCGGGGGTGGAAGTTAAACCGATTGCCACGGGCCGAACCGGTGCGCCGGAGCGGGTAGATCAAAATTCCTTAGCGTAATTCTTTGTCCCGTTGCTAAAAGAACCCCTTTTGCCGCCAGCAGGTACACAGCGACCTGATCGGCTTTGGCCGGTTGCGTTGTTTTCCGTACGTTTGTCATGGTTTTTGAAGTTGGCCCCGGGTAATTGTTGGAAGCGATACCCGGGGCTTTTTTTATGGAAAAAAAATTAAGTTGCGTAATCGTAGCAGGCTTCCGCTTTCATCACGGCCGCCAGCCGTTCAGCCGTCAGGCTCCTGACCGGCTCCAGCTGTTTCCAGATTCCATCCACCAGCCAGTCCGTATGGCCGGCCAGATGCCGGAGCAGACCAACCCAGCTGTAGGTACTCAGTATGATCTTAACCGGATCACCCAGCCCCTGCGGATTCGGCTGATCCCGCTCCTGACTGAGCGAGCTGTAGCTGACCCGGAAACCGTCGGCAACAATTACCCGGGTTGCCGGCAGGATCAGCAGTGATGCACCGTCTACCCAATAGTGGAAATCAAGTTTCTGAGAAAATACGGCCGCAATACATTCGCCGTTTGCGCAGAACTCGATCCGGTTACAGATATTCATCCGGTTGCCGGCGCTGTCATTAACCCAGGCGTACAGGTGAGTGGAAACGGGATAAATCATTGGAATATGAATACGGTTTCGGGAGTAAAACCTTCAAACGATGATTTGGCTGTTTGCTCCGGAGTACTGAGCAGACGGGCTCCCTGACTGAGCAGAAACTGTCTGATGCCCACCGGCTGATTACTCAGGTTGACCAGCGCCAGATCCAGCTGTGCCAGAAACAGCTGTTCGGCCGGACTAAGAGCTACCTGCTGCATCAGCTGATGCAGCACCTTCGCGACCACGTGGCGGAGCCTGAACCGGAACCGCTTATTGCTTCGTCTGCGCGCCCAGCTGTCGGTATTCCACGTCGCCGGGTTCTGTACGTATTCCTGCAGAACCAGAATTTCGACGGTCTCCTTTCCTCTCCCGACACCGGTGATCTGCGGCAGGTGTCTGCTTAAGAATTCCGTCAGCGCAAGGCGCTCAGCCGGATACAGATGCAGTTCAATAGTCATGGCCGGCCTAGTTATTACGGTTCCAGGTCCAGCCGGCACGGCGCTCAAACTGGCAGATCTTATCCCCACGGTTACCGTCAAAGCTGTGGAAAATCGCCGCAGATTCAACTCTCCCCTTCCAGCCCGGCGGCGTTTCGAATTCGATTTTCTTTTGCCACAGCGATGTCCAGTAACCGACGTTCTGGTAGATCTTCTTTCCACGGTGCTGCACATCGTACGAGTAACGCAGAATTGAGTTTCCGTCCACAAACCGGACGACGACCTGAATGCAGGCCTCCTGCTTCAGCGGATCGGCTGCGCCGGGATTCTGCGGTTTGGGTGATGCGGGGGCGTGTGTGTTCATTGTCATGGATTTATACCTGGTTTAAATTGTTACATTGGTTGATTGAGCCGCATATCCACGCCGGCACTGACGGCCAGTTCATGGAAGCGCTTCAGGGCGGCTTCCCCGTAGCGGGTCATCTGGTTTTCCAGGAACCGGTAAGCCTCAATGTAGGTCTTCAGCTGGAGCTGCTTCGGGGCCCGGCCTACCCGGTGGCGGCGCAGGTTGCGGATGGCCAGACTCACCCGCTGGGAAACGTACGACTGGCGGTAATGGCGGTAGTTTTCGTCGATCCAGTCAGCTGTTGCCCGGAAGCCCCGCAGGTTCTCCCAGTCAAAGTAGCCCGTTCCGGATTTAACCTGCGCATACGGCTCGGGAATCCATTTGTCCGGATGGCGCTGGTAATAAGCCGCCACCAGATCCACGCGTTTGAAAAGCTTATCCTGAAAACTCTCCCATTCCCGTTCGGTGAGCGGCGACTGGAAATTGCCGTACACGCCGTAGAGAATGCTGCGCAGAATAATGCGTTCCTCCTGTTCTGACCACCGCCGGGCGGTGTAGAGCACCTGTCTGGCATACGCCCAGAAGCTGCGCACATAGCCTTCCCGCATTTCCAGCCGCTTCTGATCGCTCATCGACGGCCGGGGCCGCCGGGTGCCCGTGAGCTTCGCTTTCAGCCTGGCACCGGCCCCATTAGGGTTTTCCACCGCGTTTTCCACCGCCTGCGCGCCCCCCGGCCCCTTGTCTCCGTTGCCGGCGCTGTCCGGAGGCTGGGCCTGACTTTCTGTCAGTTGCCCCTGCTGCGGCCGTTCGGTGTCGCTGTAGTTGTCGCTGTGCTCAGACATAAGGTTCGTATGCTGCCTGTCGCTGTGCACATTCCCACGTTTGTATGTTTCAGTTTCTTTGTCTCTGTATGTTACAGTGACTTGATATGCGGAGGAAAGCTCCGTTGATGACTGAGCGAATTGCGGTATTTCTGTCTGAGAAACAGTACTATCCACATGCAATTGTGCAATACCGACCAGCTGCCAGAATTCGGCCTGCTTAGGCCCGAAAAGCACCTGCTCATTGATCCGGATTTCGTAATCAGAGCGCGAGCCGTGCCACTTATAGAAGCTTACCAGGCCAACCTTCTGCAGCTTTCTGACGTGATCGCGGGCCTGCCGGTCGGAGAGTGAGCGGCGCTCGCCGATTTTGACGGAATTGGTGAACAGCGGCGGCAGCTGCGGATTACCGGCCGTATCCAGAAAGGCCGCCTTACCAGCCTTGATGAACAGGCCTTCGCAGTAGGTTACGTAGTCCTTGATCAGCCGCTCGCCGGTGGCCTTGACATTAGCAGAAACCTCTTTCGGCTGCCAGGGAATCTGAACCGGCCGGCCTCGGCGTGTAGTCGAATAATACTGCACCGGAACCGCATCGTTGAGCTGCTGCACCTGTTTGTGCCAGCGCAGCAGCATATCGCCCTGTGAAATCGGTAAACGTACTGGTTTACGCATACTTATACGGAAAAGGTCGTTGAATATGGGCCTGTCCCCTTCGGAGGGACAGGCCCGGAAATAGTCAGCGTCTGCTGTGGCCTACTTCGGTGGTGATGCTCCGGGAGTCGAACCCGCTGCGGCAGCTGACAGCTGCTTCTCCATAGATGGCATCCGGATAGAGATGAAACCGGGACCAGTGATCCCGGCCTATCCAAACTACGTCTTGTAATTTTAAACCCTTACCTTACCTTTTGCCCATACGGCAGTATTATTCTGAAGCTGAGCGGGCCGAAACGGCCCGTCCAGACCTGACGTATAAAAGCATGTTCAAATCCTTTGGCGGGACTATACTGACCGGACCGGCCTTTGCGATTCCGGCCCGGCAGTACGACTATATCCACACCATTTAAAACCCCGCATGGGGTTGGTTGCGGGAGCCGGACTCGAACCGGCGACCTGGAGCTTATGACCGCGATGGCGGACCATACTCCCGGGCTACCCCTACCCTATCCCGCAGTAAAAAATCTGTCCGGCCAGATAATCCTGACGCGCGGCTGAACCGAACCGGATTCCGCCGGCAGACCGGCTATATTCCGTGTACTCCTGTGAACTGTTAAGAATCCTGAGCCGGCTCAAGATGGCCGGCCCTGATTTACCTACCGTTTTAAACTACGTTTAACCCTTTACCTATTCGCTCTTCCAGTCCGGCACAGCCTGTACATAAGCCCTTTGTACCAGACGTAATATCTTTTTCAGCTCGTCGGCCTCCTGAATGTCTGCCGCTGAAGGGCGGCGCCGGCTCATGGCGTCGGCTTCGCGCTCCAGGATCATGTGCCTGATCCGCTGGCAGAGGCCTTCAATGGTATCAGGCCAGACCTGCATTTTTATGCCACCCTGCCATGTTATTGTTTGGCTCCGGACGGCCAGGTTCCTGCATAAATGCGGCCATTTTCAGCCGGTCATCAATTGTGCGGTTGATGTGATAGGTAGCCATACCGGCAAGGTAAAATACATGCGCCAGCTCGGCGGCACTTGCCGGCGGACACTGCTCATCGACCAGTGCCGTAAGGTCACGCATGACCGTCTGAACGCAGGTAGCATTATCTGTCCTGGCTGCAAAGCGACGGAACGCACGATTAGAGGCTTCCTGAATGCAGGCGGTTAATTTCTGGTCATACTCGGCCGATACCCCGAAGAAATCTTTCGGTTCTGTTGTGCACTGCTCCGGCCGGAACAGCGCTGTTAGTGACCTGAACGTAACGGTTGTTTCCATTAGTGATAACTCATTTCAATTTCCAGAAAATCAGCCTCTGCCATATCCTCCCAAAACAGGAGAAAACTGTAGGTTACGTGACCGCCCAGCAGCCGGTAAACCCATTTCGGAAGACCGGCGAACCATTCCGACCGCTGCTTCCTGATCAGCCACTTTTGATATGCCAGACGAAGCTCATTCATACCGGTGTTTTTTCTGGTGACCCTTCAGGGCCGCCGGTGAACCAAAGACTCTCCCGCATTTGGGGCACTCCAGCCCGCTGGCGGGCAGTACTTGCGGAGCAGGCGCGGCCGGCGCTTCCCTTACGACCGGTGCAGGCGGGTACACACACGCACCATCTTTTCCATGAGCCCCGGCATTCCCGTTCGCAGATGGACCACCGGCCAGGCCCGCTCCTGATTTCTTCGTATAATATTCCTGTAGCCAGTCTCCGACGGCAACCCCTGCGTTATGAGCGGCTATGCCCAGCAGGTTCAGAATCGACCGCTGCATGGATTCGTCGCCGGCGGCGGCGCCGTGCATGCGCTGCATCAGCTCCTCCATTCGGGTCAGTGCAGCGGCTCGTCGGGACGGTACCATTATGCGCTTCGTTTAAGACCAATCTCCCCGAACCTTGCCGTTGCCGCACCCCATAGATGAAACAAGGCCAGTTTCTTTTGAAGTGCAGGCAATACAGACTTCATATTTACATAGGCTATATTACCAGGGTGCACATGAGCCAGTGAGTACTGGAGGCGATCAATATGATGCTCAGCTTCTTCGATAATCACGCAGCATTCTTCGTGAGTGAATACATTTGGATTATCCAACGCCAGAATCTGCTCAACGGTACGCATATACGTTACAGGTCTTTAAGTCGTTTACGGTCCTGGGCTTTGGCTACCAGCAGCTGACCTAGCTGAATCAGGACCAGGCTCACAATGAATACGCCCAGTACAAACAATCCCGGCGGTGCCGGATAGATCAGTTCGACGAACACCAGCCACAGCCGGCTAAGCATCTGAATTGCCTTCTCCATTTTCTTCGTACGGGAAAATATCCAGTATGGGCGTGCGGTTAATGTCGGTGATCTCGTAAGGCATCAGAATTGTCTTCAGACTCACCTCCAGCCGTTCATAGGCCTGTTTGACTGACTCTGCGTTAATCAGCATCAGATTGACTAGTTTCTTCTGGCGGCCCTTATCATCCTCCGTTGAAAAAAACCACCCTGCATTTATACCAGATCTCACCGCCCTCGTCGATAAAAAAGACGTCAGCCAGTTTCAATTTGCTGATTTTGCCCACCGTAAACTCCGGTGTGTTGGCGGCCACCTCCTGATACAAACGCGCTTCAGCGTCGGTGTAACTCACCGCATCCAGCAGGTAAAATTCAGTGATGGTTTTCATCTTCACCTGATCGCCCTGGCGGTCAGTCACGATCTCTTCCTTCTGGTACTTGATACTACCCTGATACCACGTTGGCATATTTAAACCGATTTTAGGGTTCTGGCCCGTTCCGTTTCTTCCAGTTCTTTCCGGAGTCGTTTGTTCCGGGCTACTTCACGCTCGACCGACAGAATCAGATCACGTTTGGTTTTACTGAGTCGCTTTGTCTTCATCGTGTTTTTCGAACAGGTCTTTGCTTTCTGGTATTAACCGCACAAATACATCACGCAGTGGCCACGGGGCATGGCGAAGATCATAATGGCTATAGCTTGCAACAGATCGCCAGTGGCGCTCTAAGGAGTTTTTCTTTAACTCCAGAAATATCTCCATCCTAATCAGCGGGTCAACCTCCTGATATAGTTTCCACAGGGCGTTTTTTGTCTTTCCTGTACGCGTTTCTATCCTGTCTGCCATTTAGCCTTATCATCTGTTTCCGGAAAGTAAATGGCGCTCTCCGGGAAGAGCCGCACAAATAAATCCCGTAATGGATAGGGTGCATGTTTTATATTGTACCCTTCTACGCTCGCACTACCTTGCCAATGCCTCAGGAGGTCAACCCTTTTTAGCTCTATACGAAGCTCAAGCTGACGCATGGGACTTGCCTCCAGATACAATTGCCAGAGCGCATTCTTTTGTCCTGCGATTTTTTTTCTTGGGCGAGCCATGTATTAAAATGATAATGCTATGCGTTGTAATGTAGTCGGAACATATCTACACCTTCCGACTACTAAAAACATGTCCTACAAACACATGATCGGTTTAGAGCCGATCCGTGAGCCCATTGCGGCTCCCAATGCCAGTGAACAAGGCAAGCTTGACACTGAATACTTACACTTTCTTCAGAAAGGTAACTCCCCTGGTGGCTCAGTGTACGAATTCCTGTACATACATTACCGCATCCACCCCATCGAACACATTAAGCTCATTGAGCAGGGCCGGGCTATCCTATACCGCCTTTCGGACGACGGTCTCATTTTCCTTACCCCCTACGGCGCAAAACTGACCGCACATGGTCGCCGGTATTTAGCCGGCTTTAACTAAATCAGCACTTTATTAAAGGCCGGGCAGCTGTCACTACCCGGCTTTTTCAATTTCCAGCTCCAATAGTCTTTTGCGTTTTATGAAGTCGGGAGTTATGTTTAGGTTCCAAAATCCAATACACACAACCCCCTCCTTCAATATCTATGAGTTACTCCGGCAATCCGGGCGACCGGCTGGTCGATGCCGACTACCTTGCTTACCTCGCCAAAGGATTTGACCCCTCCGGCAACATTGGTAATTTCTTGTTCTCCAAATCGCCCTTCAACAGTATGGCTCATTTTGAGAGGGTCAGCTGTTACAGCCAAATCCTTGACCGACTGGCAGATGATGGCCTGATTGTCCGCGAAGACTTCACTGGACAGCTGACCAGTGAAGGGCGCAGGGCTGCCCGGATCGGTCTTGATACGTGGCTACAGGAAAAGGAGCAGCTGCAAAAACGCCTCAACCGGAACGCGAAAATTGACCGGTATCTTAACCACACCAATGTGCTGTTTGCCTTTCTGGGCATTTTGGCAACCATTTATGGTACACAGTTGGCAACCAGATGCACAAGCCCTTCCACTCCGGCAAAAACATCAACCATACCCGACTCGTCAACCACTCCCCCTAAGGCCAGCAAAAACCTATTGCGACCGAAGTGAGCAGCATATTCAGATACACCATCCATATCAACATGGCGGTCCTTTTTTCAAGCGTCTCGTAAAGCCGGCAGTTGTCGCAGCTTGCTGTACATCTGCCGCAGCCTGTTGTATTCATGGTTGTTCAGCTAAATCTCTGCACCCGTTTCACTCAGAACCCGCTCATAGGCGGCTTTTACCAGCTCCCGTATCTGGGCATCCTGCTCCTGCTACCCGGCTTTTTCAATTTCCAGCTCCAGCTGCTCCAGCTCCGGAATCCGGTTACTCCAGATGTCTTCCCACGTAAAGCCAAGGAAGCCAACCAGGCAATGCAGTATCCAGCCGGGCAATACACGCAGGTCGATCTTTTCCGGATTCTTCCGCTCCTTACCCAGTACCGACCGCTCAAAGTAGATCAGGCAGTTACCATCTTTCAGACTCTGCCGGACGAGTACCGAGTTCATCTCGTTCCATCGGTCCAGATCGGTCTGGCGGAGCCGTTCATAATGTTGTTGTAAGGTGCTCATTGTCAAAAAAAATAACACATGCAACAATTCGGAAATTAAAAGCGTTACCGTAACTGTAATCACAACGGTTATGATTACAGAAACCATAACACCATTTATTTATGCAGCCAGGAGACGAGATTACACTATCTACCCTGATTTTCAGAATTGAAAAACTATCTGAAGATCAGACTCTTGCTACCTGTTCCGGTTCTGATTCAGCCGGAAAACCCTTAGCGTTCGACATTCCGGTGGCCCTGCTAAATCGTTACGATCCTAGATCCCACTGGTTCGCAGGTGCCCCAGTCGTCTACGAACACTAGTAGTCCGGGGAGAATCCGGCCAGACAGCTACAACTGTCTGGCTTTTTTCATATATCACCACCATCTGCCAGATCCGGAATACGGTTTGCCCTGATATCGTCCCATGTAAAACCCAGAAAACCAACAAGTACATCGGCAATATGAAAGGGAATCACCCTGAGATCAAGCTTCTCCGGATGCGCCCGCTCTTTCCGCAGAATCGTTCCTTCAAAATTCACCAGACAATTACTTCCGTGTAATCCCTGAAAGGCCAGTGCGGCATTCATTTTATTCCACTTCTCCCGGTCGGTCTGGCGGAGCCGTTCATAATGTTGTTGTAAGGTGCTCATAGGCTTTTTCGACCGCTAAAGCATATATCTTGCTATTTCTGTTTATATTGCTGCAATATTTGTTACAACGTTTGTTACATGTCCTGTAGCAATTACAGTAGCAAATATAATGTTAACTTTAAATAGATTGCAAGTTAAATTGTAATTTTTTTAAAGTTTAATTAGGTATTCACTATAAATATCCTGATTAACAATGGATTACAACTTTTCTGAAAAAGTCGATTTATTAATCAGAGAGTCAGGCAAGACAAAAAAGAGCCTGTATGACTTTCTCGAAATGACTGCACAAGGCTTCGATAACATGATGAAGCAGAACTCCTTTTCGGCAATCAGGCTTGCTAAAATTGCCGAATTCTTTGAGATTCAGGTAGGTTTCTTTTATGATCAGCCCTCTAATACATATAAAAGAAAATCGGGCGACGGAGGGGCTTTCGGGGAACAAGTTTTAGACGAACTTAGAAAGGTCTTTAAAGAAGAGTTGAATCAAAAAAACCAACAACTCTTGGCAAAAGACAGACAGTTGGAAAATAAAGATAGACAGTTGGAAAATAAGGATAAGCTACTTGAGGGTATGCAACGAACCATTGACGCTCTAGTGGGAAAGTCTAACGACGTAGCAGCAGATGACCGGCATGACGACCCAAAGATTATTGTCCATCCTGCCTTCGCAAGAAAAAGCGAAGAGGAGGTAAATGACTACCAGATCGCTTAAAAATAGCTCCGGCTATTTTTTTGCCAGCACTGAGGGTACATGCGCGGTTACGTCGTAATATATATATAGTATAACGCTATGTATATCGGTCTATATCAATACGTTCTCTTTTAACCTTGAATCCCAGCCGGATCACCAGAGAAGCCCCGTCACCCGACGGGGCTTTTTATTTTTATCCCTCAGGCAGACTTCCCTGCACTATCAGTGCCATTCGGTTGCCTGCTTTCGCCTGCGCCCTTGCGCCTTCCGTTTGTGGCGGTCATACCTGTATTTTATGCCGGAGCTGAGACGTGCTTACTCTTCGTGTGCAGGTAAGTCCACATAAGGATACTCCCCGGCGTTTTGGGTACTTCCGCTCACCGGCAACTGACTCAGAATTAGCTGATAGATAGTTAGCGGTTTACTACTCATATTGATCAATGCGGTATCCAGCTGATTCAGGAAGGACTGTTCGGCCGCCGAAAGCGGTACCTTCTGCATGAGTTGATGCAGCACTTTAGCCACTACCAGTTTAATCCTGAACCGGAAGCGTTTGTTGTGTGGTTTCCGGTACCAGCTATCCAGATGCCAGGTTGCCCGCTGCTGCGCATAATCCTGTAATACCAATACCTCAATCGTCAGTTTCCGGGCTTCCGTAACGTAGATATGCTGCAGGTGTCTTCGTAAAAACGCTGCCAGCGCAATCCGCTCTGCCGGATATACATGCATGTCAAGGATCATCACTCTTTATCGGAAAAGTACATTTTTAGACTCATAAAAATACCATGCCTACCCATATGGGTAGGCAAAAAAATGCATTTACTCCCTTAAAACTACCCATATGGGTAGTTTTTTTTCGGCCTGCCCCACCTACTTTCGGCCCGGTAATTCCGGTTGATCAATAACCTGTCGCTAACCGCTGATCATCATTCATCTCTTTCACAAAAACGTTTATGAATACACTATACCCGCGCAAGGACCAGAGCCCGGTTAAGAATCGGTATACGATCGTCTACACGGTTACCTCAACTGATCCCCCGGGGGGCTTTTTGTACACTCTCAGTATGATGCCATACAGCCGGCCTCTGCGCTGGATTACAACCCTGCTCTTGCTGACCGTGGCCTTTACGAGTGCCCGGGCTACCACCACGACGCGCCCGCAGGCCACTACTATTACCCGCTTTGTAACGACTACCGGCAACAATACCCCTTCGGCCGCCAGCAGCTGGGCCAGCAGCACTTCCAGCCTACAGGGGGCAATTGATTATGTCAGTACCAACGGCGGCGGCGAAGTGTGGGTAGCGGCCGGTCTATACAAACCCGGTACCACCGCACAAAGCAGTTTTTCAATGGCCAATAACGTGACCATCTACGGCGGGTTTACCGTTGGCCAGACCAGCCCCGGCGACCGCAACCTGTCAGGGCCATCCGGCACGACCCTTACCGGTGATCTGGGCGGGGGCGTTAACAGTGCTCATGTTATCAACAACCCGGAGAGCCTGAGTCTTACAGCGTCTGCCGTACTCGACGGATTTGTGATCACAGGCGGGAAATCAACTGATCAGGGAGGGGGTATGTATAACTATAATAGCTCGCCAGCTATCCGTAACTGCTTTTTTTCAGAAAATTCAGCTACCTACGGAGGGGGTATGTATAACCAAAATGGCTCACCGACCTTGATTAATTGCAGCTTTCTTAATAACTCGGCTAACCAGGACGGTGGTGCGATATTGAACCTCGGTAGTGGCCCAATCCTTTTCAATTGTGTATTCCTTAATAATTCAGCAGGCAGTAACGGCGGTGCTATTAAGAACGAGAGCAGTGGCCCAACGTTCGTTAATTGCTCATTTTCAGGTAATCTGGCCGATGCCGGAGTGGGCGATGGAGGAGCCATTTATTGTAGCAGTGGTACTATAACTTTAGCCCAATCTGTTTTTTTCGGGAATGGCACAAGCAATACATTCAAGCTTATAACCAGCGGTTCGCCAAGCGCAAATATCAACGCAACTTACAGCCTCTTTGAAGCATCATCCGTCAGTGGCGGACAGATTACCCAAACTAACTGCCTCACAACCAACACCTCACCCTTTGTTTCGGCAAACAGCATCGCCCTCGCGGCTGGTTCACAGGCTATTGATGCCGGGAATCCACAGAGTCAGACCGTAGCAAGTCCGCCCTATTCGGCGACCAACCTGCCTGCCACCGATCTCGCCGGCAACTCACGGATCCAGGGTGGCCGCGTCGATATGGGAGCTCTGGAGGTAGAGGTTATTACCTGCACACCACCGCAGTTTACACAACAGCCCGCATCCGGCTCAGCCCTCTGCGTGGGCAGTGCCCTCTCGCTCACTGTAAGTGCCTCCACCAGTGGCACCGGCACCGTTGCCTACCAATGGCTCAGAAACGGGCAACCGCTTTCCACTCCGCAGAATACGTCTGTTCTCTCCCTCAGCAGCCTCACCGCCAACGATGCCGGTAGCTATGCCGCCGTGGCCACTGACAACTGCACCAGCGTTACCTCATCAGCGTTCAGCCTAACGGTAAATACCCTTGCCGGATTTACGCAGCAGCCCGTTGCCACCTCGGCCGTCTGTGCAGATGCCACTGTTTCCATTGCCGTCAGCGCCACCGGCACCCCGGCCGCCGGACAGCAAAGCCTCAACTACCAGTGGTTTCAAAACGGAAATCTCCTCCAGGGACAGACCAACGCTGCCCTTACCCTTACCGATGTCACCGCAGCACAAGCGGGCAGCTACTCCGTCGTGGTCTCAGGTGCCTGCAACAGCATCACTTCCACGGCATTCACCCTATCGGTCACCGATCTGGCCTCCTTCAGCATTTCGTCGCTCACCCTATGCCCCACCCAAACCGGTTCGCTCATGGCTTCCGGCTGCGACGGCGGAACCGTCAGCTGGTCAACCGGTAGCCCGGATATTACCGCCGGCAGTGAACTCTCCATAGTGTCGGCAACCTGCCTGGCCGGTTCATGCAGCGCCGTCGCTCAGGGCAATGTGGTGGTCACCAACCAGACACCGCCACCCGCTACGCTTAGCAGCCTTACCGCCGATGAATCGGGATGCCCGGTCAAACTCATCGCGCAGGGCAACGCCGGCAGCTTCGTCTTCACCGGCCCCAAAGGTTATGTCTACAGCTCGGTCTACCGGCAGAGTGCTTCCCGGCAGGTAACGGCCACGCAGGTCAAGGTACCCGGTATCTACACGCTTCAGGGCGTGAATACCACCGCTTGCGGCAGCAGTGAGCCCGTCACCCTCACCGTGACCGTATCGAAAAACTGTCCGTAGTCCTACCACAAGCCCCGCATTTGTCAAATCAAAAAATTATTCTCTTACGATACAATGAAGTTTTCAATCCGGTACAACCAACTACTATGCTGGCTGACTATCCCGTTATTGCTGACCGTGGCCATTACGACTGCCCGGGCTACCACCACAACGCGCCCGCAGGCTACCACTATTACCCGCTTTGTAACGATCACCGGCAACAATACCCCTTCGGCCGCCACCAGCTGGGCCAACAGCACTTCCAGCCTGCAGGGGGCAATTGATTTTGTTAGCAGCAACGGAGGAGGCGAAGTGTGGGTAGCGGCTGGTCTATACAAACCCGGTACTACCAAAGAAAGCAGTTTTTCGATGGCCAATAACGTGACCATCTACGGCGGGTTTGCCATCGGCCAGACCAGCCCCGGCGACCGCAATCTGACAGGGCCATCCGGCACGACACTTACCGGTGATTTAGGTAATGAGACAAATAGTTACCATGTTATTAACTCTCCTGCAAGCCTGAGTCTTAACACATCGGCCATACTTGATGGATTTGTCATCACTGGTGGAAAAGCAACCGGACAAACAAATTTTCATGGAGGAGGTATTTACAATAACTCAGCAAGTCCGACTATACGTAATTGCCTTTTTTCAGGCAACTCAGCAGTCCGTGGCGGAGCCATTTCCAATATCGGCAGTTCACCTGTTATCAGCAGGTGCTCGTTCGTCAGCAACACTGCCAATTATGATGGAGGTGCAATATATAACATTGACAATAGCGCTGCATTTATTTCTGACTGTTCTTTCCGGAACAACTCAGCGTCAACTAGCGGCGGGGCAATATGTAATGTAAACGCTTCTATGCTGACCATCAGTGCCAGCTCATTTCACAGTAATTCATCGGCCAATGGCGGGGCAATATGTAATGTAAGTAACTCGCCCACAATAACCGGCTGCTCATTTCAGGATAACTCATCCTCCTATGGAGGAGCCATTCAAAACAGCACGTACGCTTCGCCAGCTGTGATCAATTGTTTATTTTTTAATAACTCAGCGGCAGAAGGAGGAGCTATAGAAAATGATTTCGAGTGCACACCAAAACTGATTAACTGTGCTTTTCTTAAAAACTCCGCGAGTAATCAGGGCGGGGCCGTTTTCAACAGAATGGTATCGCATCCGGAATTCATTAGTTGCTCATTTTCCGGTAATCTTGCTGCAAATCAAGGTGATGTAATCTACAATTCCGGTAGTTCCGCAACTCTGGAGAACAGCATTGTATTCGGCCACAGTGGTACTGTTGCATTCCGGACTATAAATGATATTGAAGGTAACGGTGGCACTATCTCCGCCAACTTTTGTCTGATAGAAACCTCATCTGTTCCCTCTGTACAGTTCAATCAAACCAACTGCATCAATACAACTACATCACCTTTTTCGTCAACTGCCAGTGTCGCTCTGGCTGCCGGATCACAGGCCATTAATGCCGGGAATCCACAGAGTCAAACCGTAGCTAACGGCCCCTACTCAGCCACCGATTTACCCGCCACCGATCAGGCCGGTAACCCACGGATACGCGATGGCCGCGTCGATATGGGCGCACTGGAATATACACCTTGCGCAACGCCCCAATTTGTGCAGCAACCTGCTTCCGGAACCGCGCTCTGCCCCGGAATTAATATCTCCGTCACGGTCAGTGCTACCAGTGGCACCGGGACCGTTGCCTACCAATGGCTGAAAAACGGGCAACCGCTTTCCACTCCGCAGAATACGTCTGTTCTCTCCCTCAGCAGCCTCACCGCCAACGATGCCGGTAGCTATGCCGCCGTGGCGACAAACGGATGCCTCAGCACTACCTCATCAGCCTTCAGTCTGACAGTGAATACTCCTGCCGGATTTACGCAGCAGCCCGTTGCCACCTCGGCCGTCTGTGCCGATGCCACTGTTTCCATTGTCGTCAGCGCCACCGGCACCCCGGCCGCCGGACAGCAAAGCCTCAACTACCAGTGGTTCCGAAACGGAAATCTCCTCCAGGGACAGACCAACGCTGCCCTTACCCTTACCGATGTCACCGCAGCACAAGCGGGCAGCTACTCCGTCGTGGTCTCAGGTGCCTGCAACAGCATCTCTTCCACGGCATTCGCCCTATCGGTCACCGATCTGGCCTCCTTCAGCATTTCGTCGCTCACCCTATGCCCCACCCAAACCGGTTCGCTCATGGCTTCCGGCTGCGACGGCGGAACCGTCAGCTGGTCAACCGGTAGCCCGGATATTACCGCCGGCAGTGAACTCTCCATAGTGTCGGCAACCTGCCTGGCCGGTTCATGCAGCGCCGTCGCTCAGGGCAATGTGGTGGTCACCAACCAGACACCGCCACCCGCTACGCTTAGCAGCCTTACCGCCGATGAATCGGGATGCCCGGTCAAACTCGTCGCACAGGGTACCGCCGGCAGCTTCGTCTTCACCGGCCCAAACGGCTATGTCTTCAGTTCGGTCTACCGGCAGAGTGCTTCCCGGCAGGTAACGGCCACGCAGGTCAAGGTACCCGGTATCTACACGCTTCAGGGCGTGAATACCACCGCTTGCGGCAGCAGTGAGCCCGTCACCCTCACCGTGACCGTATCGAAAAACTGTCTGTAACCCCACCACCACTATGATCCACACTCCGCTTGGGCACCGTCAATTGACGGTGCCCAAGCATTTTTTTATTTTACCTGTCTCTAATCCGAAAAGAGACTTGTTGGCAAAAATCACAGCCCGCTATCGTAACAAAGCAATAACAGAGCATATGAGCGATAAACCCGCCGGAAGTGTTGGCCATGTCGGGCAGATTATCTACTATTACGCTCAGTAAGATTTATCCTTACCAAAAGACGTGTCAGATCTGATACGTCTTTTTTTGCCCCGTTTATGGCTAAAAATTGCCTTTGATTAACCTGTAAAGAATCAATGTTTATGAGAATGTACGCATTTACCCGGCCGCTACGCTGGCTGGCGGCCTGCCTGTTACCAGCCATAGCCATCACCAGTGCTGCTGCCGCTACCATTACTCTTCCTGCGGCAACCACCATTATCTGTTACGTTTCTGCAACCGGTCTCAGTAATCCGGCAAGCGCCACCAGCTGGGCCACCAGCACAAGTAATCTTCAGGGCGCTATTGATCACGTTCAAGGCGCAGGAGGTGGCGAGGTGTGGGTCGCCAACGGGCTCTACAAACCAGGGTCCTCTACGGCTACCAGTTTTTCAATGGCCAATAACGTGACCATCTACGGTGGATTTGCCATCGGCCAGACCAACTCCGGCGACCGCAACCTGACGGGGCCATCCGGTACGACTCTATCCGGCGATCTCGGCGGCGATGCTCATAGCTGGCACATCATCAATAATCCGGAAAGCTTGAGCCTGAACGCATCGGCGATACTTGATGGCTTTGTTATTACCGGTGGCGATGCAAGACCAAACTATGAACGCGGCGGCGGTATCCGCAATAATCACGCCGATCCGACATTCCGGAACTGCGTTTTCATTAACAACATAGCCGAGTTTGGCGGAGCCATCGTCAACTTCAGCAGTTCACCAACCCTCATCAATTGTTCGTTCGTCAACAATGAAGCCATAAATGAAGGTGGAGCCATTGATAATGAAAACGACAGTTCACCTTCCCTGTTAAGCTGTTCATTTCTGACAAACTCAGCCAGAGCCAGCGGAGGGGCGATAATCACTTACGGCGGCTTTCCGGTTATTACCAACTGCTCATTCATAAATAATTCAACCGGAAATGAAGGCAGCGGCGGCGGAGCACTCTATAATCAGGAAAGCTCACCGTCTATTATGGGCTGTTCTTTTATCAATAACACGACTCCCATTATTGGTGGAGCAATTGTCAATAACGGAGGCAGCTCACCGGCCATAACCAACTGCGCGTTTATCGGCAATTCAGCCGGAGATCAGGGCGGGGCCATGATCAACATGAACGAATCATCTCCCGGATTACTGAACTGCTCACTTCTCGGTAACTCCGCACTTAACGAAGGCGGGGCAATCTGTAACTTCGGCAGTTCTGTTGTTATTGCCAACTCGATACTTTTTGGCAATGGTACTAGTAATGCATTTAAAAATGTAAATACAAATGGCATGAACGGTCCCATAGTCAGCAGTATATCAGCCAACTACAGCCTGTTCGAAGCTTCATCTGTCAGTGACGGACAGGTCACCCAAACCAACTGTCTGACCACAACCACCTCACCCTTTGTCTCGACAACCAGTGTTATGCCGGCCGCCGGTTCACCGGCTATCGACGCCGGTAACCCGCTGAGCCAGACTGTAGCCAACGGCCCTTATTCAGAGACCAATCTGCCCGCCACCGATCTCGCCGGTAATCCACGGATTCAGAGCGGCAGAGTTGACATGGGCGCACTGGAATACAGCATTCCCGATACACCGGCTCCCGGCCTGATGAGCCTTATCGCCGATGAGTCGGGGTGTCCGGTAAAGCTGGTGGCGCAGGGTACTGCCACTACCTTCGTCTTCACCGGCTCTAACGGCTATGTCTTCAGTTCAGTTTACCGGCAGCGGGCTTCCCGGCAGGTAATTGCCACAGAAGTCAAAGTTCCCGGCATCTACACGCTTCAGGGCATAAATACCACCAGTTCCGGCAGCAGTGATCCTGTCACCCTCACTGTTACGGTTTCGAAAAGCTGTCAGTAATTCCGGCAGATGATTTAACCGGCTCATACGACCTTGTTCTTACCAGCCTTTCCGCAACGGGAAGGCTTTTTTTGTGCCAGGTACTGATAAGATGCTACAATTCAGCGCTCAGAACGGTATTTTCTGCGTACGATCAGATAGAAAAAGGCAGAAATCCTGTACCGGAAACGTACTTGTCACCCAATCTGTCAAAAAGGTTTTGTAAATTAGTCTTGCCAACATATAGGCAATTTCATTGTAAAATATTCATTAACTAAGATCATTTATAATCAAAGTCACAATTTGATATTTCTAAAACTTCGTTCGGCGAAAACGCTTTATTACCAAATTTTTTTGTATTATCTTGCACCACTTCGTCAAAAACTACTGTAGAACCGGCTAAAGTATTAAATCTTTTAGCACCGGCTTGAACCACCCGGATTTTCTAATTTGTAAATAATCGTCGCAGCAATGGTGGCCGAAGAGTACAACCCACCAACGCGAGGACATAACCTGTAGCAGTTACGTCCCATGTCTGATCAAATTGACCAGTCGGAATGCCGGATCACCGATGTCCGGCACCCCCTAACAGGGCAAACAAATGAATTGGGCCTCTACCGCCCTGATTACGAACACGATAACTGCGGGATCGGCTTTGTTGCTGATATCAAAGGCCGGAAATCGCACCAGATCGTTGCGGATGCCCTGCACATGCTCCACCGCATGGAACACCGTGGTGCCTGTGGTTCTGAACCAAATACAGGTGACGGTGCGGGCTTACTCATTCAGATTCCACACGAATTCTTCGTTGATGAGTGCCGTAAGCTGTTCATTCACCTGCCGGCTGCCCAGGAATATGGGGTAGGTATGGTGTATTTCCCGAAAGAATCGAAACTGCGCGAAGAATGCCGTGCGATTCTGAACCGGAAAATTAAGCGGCTCGGCATGGAGCTGCTCGGTTACCGCGTTGTCCCGATCGACAACAGCGATCTGGGCAATGGCTCACGCGTCGGTGAACCACAAATGGAACAGGTGTTTATCAAACGCCCGGACACGGTTACCAACGACGAAGACTTCGAGCGCAAACTCTACGTTCTCCGCAATTACAGTACCCGTATCATTAACGAATCGGTAAAAGGCGTAAACAATGACTTTTATTTCGCTTCGTTATCATGCCGGGTTATTACCTATAAAGGCCAGCTGACAACCGGCCAGCTGAACCCGTACTTCCCTGACCTGTCACGCGAAGAAGTGGTATCGGCACTGGGCGTTGTACACTCGCGTTTCTCGACCAACACCTTCCCGTCGTGGAAGCTGGCGCAACCGTTCCGGTATATTGCCCACAACGGGGAAATCAACACCGTTAAAGGGAATGTGAACTGGATGAAAGCCGCCGAGCGCATGCTCAAATCGTCGAAATTTACCGACGAGGAAATGGACATGCTGCTGCCGATCTGCGACCACCGCCAGTCGGATTCTGCCAACCTCGACAACGCCATCGAACTGCTGGTGATGAGCGGCCGCTCACTGCCACACGTAATGATGATGCTGATCCCGGAAGCATGGGACGGGAACGAACACATGGACGACAACCGCCGTGCGTTCTACGAATACCACGCTGCCCTGATCGAACCGTGGGATGGTCCGGCATCGATTTCGTTTACTGACGGTAAAATCGTCGGTGCCACGCTTGACCGGAATGGTCTGCGCCCGTCTCGGTACTGGGTAACCAACGACGACGTGGTGATCATGGCTTCGGAAGCGGGTGTGATCGACATCGACCCTGCTAAAATCGTCTCGAAAGGCCGTTTGCAGCCGGGTAAAATGTTCGTGGTGGATATGGAAGCAGGCCGCATCATTGCCGATGAGGAGCTGAAAGCCGATATCTGCTCACGGCAGCCATACCAGCAGTGGATCGACCAGTATAAAATCAAGATTTCGGAGCTGGAAGCACCAGCCCGTAAATACAGCCGTTACGACGAAAAAGCATTGCTGACACGTCAGAAGGCGTTCGGCTTTACGTCAGAAGATCTCCGGATGATTCTGGCGCCAATGGTGGAAACCGGTAAGGAAGCGCTGGGCTCAATGGGTACCGATACGCCGCTGGCGGTGTTGTCGGATCAGAGCCAGCACATGAGCCACTACTTCAAGCAGCTGTTTGCACAGGTGACCAACCCGCCGATCGACTCGATCCGCGAACGGGCCATCATGTCGCTGATCTCGTTTGTAGGTGCCACCTATAACCTCCTCGACGAATCACCGGAACACTGCAAGCAGGTCGAACTTGACCAGCCGGTACTGACTACTAAAGAATTTGATAAACTGCGGTTTATCGACCGTCATCACTTCCAGGCCAAAACCATCAACACCTACTTCCGGGCAGATGCCGGCGGTAAGGGACTGGAGCGGGCACTGGAGCGGATTTGCCGCTACGCCGAAGACGCCATTGAAGACGGTTTCGAAATCATCATTCTTTCGGACCGTGCCATCGACTCAGATCACGCACCGGTCGGATCGCTGCTGGCGACGGCCGCCGTTCACCACCACCTGATCCGTCGCGGTCTGCGCGGCAACATCGGGCTGCTGGTTGAAGCCGGCGACGTCTGGGAAACCCATCACGTGGCTACGCTGATCGGTTACGGTGCATCGGGCGTCAACCCGTACATGGCCTTCGAAACCATCGCGCAGATGCGGGAGAAGAACCAGCTGGGTGTTGATTATCCGGAAGACAAATTATTCCAGAACTACATCAAAGCCGTTAACGGCGAATTGCTGAAGATCTTCTCGAAGATGGGTATTTCGACCCTGCAATCCTACCAGGGCGCGATGATCTTCGAATGTCTGGGTTTGAACGAAGATGTAGTGAACCGGTATTTTACCGGAACCGTATCGCGGATCGGTGGTATGGGGCTGGAAGAAATCGCAAAAGAGATTCTGGTCCGCCACCGGACAGCCTTCCCGGAAACACCATCGCTGTCAGTGCAGCGTCTGGAAGTTGGCGGGGTGTATCAGTGGAAACAGCGGGGTGAGAAACACATCTTCAACCCGGACACGATCCACCTGTTACAGGAATCGACCAAACGCGACGATTACCAGCTCTTCAAGCGGTATTCGAAACTGATTAACGACCAGACCGAAAAAGCCATTACGCTGCGTGGTCTGCTGAAGTTTAAGAAAGGAATGCCGATTTCGATTGACGAAGTTGAGCCAATCGAAGCGATCTATAAGCGTTTTGCAACAGGTGCAATGTCATTCGGCTCCATCTCATGGGAAGCGCACACAACCCTGGCGATTGCGATGAACCGCATCGGCGGGAAAAGCAACTCCGGTGAGGGTGGTGAAGATGAACTACGGTTTACGCCGCTGGCTAACGGCGACAGCCTTAACTCAGCGATCAAGCAGGTAGCATCAGGCCGTTTCGGGGTAACCAGCCATTATCTGAGTAACGCTCAGGAATTACAGATTAAAATGGCACAGGGTGCCAAGCCGGGTGAAGGTGGTCAGTTGCCGGGTCATAAAGTCGATGACTGGATCGGCCGGACCCGTCACTCAACGCCGGGTGTTGGTCTGATTTCACCGCCGCCTCACCACGACATTTATTCGATTGAAGACTTAGCCCAGCTGATCTTTGACCTGAAAAATGCCAACCGTGCGGCCCGGATCAGCGTGAAGCTGGTATCGGAAGCCGGTGTCGGTACGATTGCTACAGGTGTTGCCAAAGCCCATGCCGACCACATCCTGATTTCAGGCTATGATGGCGGTACAGGTGCCTCGCCGCTGTCGTCAATCCGCCACGCGGGTCTGCCGTGGGAGCTTGGCCTGGCCGAAACGCACCAGACACTGGTGCGCAACAAACTGCGTGGCCGCGTAACAGTACAGGCCGACGGACAGATCCGTACGGGCCGTGACCTGGCGATTGCCGCGCTGTTAGGTGCCGAAGAATTTGGTGTGGCCACGGCGGCGCTGGTTGCTGCGGGCTGTATCATGATGCGGAAATGCCACCTGAACACCTGCCCTGTCGGGGTAGCTACCCAAAATAAAGAACTGCGCGCCATGTTTACCGGTAAACCGGAGCACGTGGTGAATATGTTCAAGTTCATGGCAACCGAACTGCGCGAAATCATGGCCGAACTGGGCTTCCGCTCAGTAGATGAGATGATTGGCCAGGTACAGGTTCTGGAGCCACGCGATACCATCAAACACTGGAAATACAAGAACGTCAACCTGAACGCACTGCTGTACAAAGAGCCGGTCAGCCTTGATGTATCGCTGTACAAGCAGGAAGAACAGGATCACGGTATTGACCATGTCCTTGACCGTGAACTGATTAACGTATCTCAGCCTGCCCTCGAAAAAGGCGAGTCGGTCTACGGAGAATACACGGTAAACAACCTGAACCGCTCGGTGGGCACCATGCTCTCGAACGAGATTTCAAAAGTCTACGGCGGTGCGGGCTTACCGGACAGTACCCTGCACTTCAAACTGCGCGGTACCGCTGGTCAGAGCCTTGGTGCCTTCAGCACAAGCGGTATTAAGCTTGAGCTGGAAGGTGATGCCAACGACTACTTCGGCAAGGGCCTTTGCGGTGCGAAGCTGATCGTTTATCCGGACCGCACAGCCACGTTCAAACCGGAAGAAAACAGCATCGTTGGTAACGTATCGTTCTACGGGGCAACATCGGGTGAAGCGTTCATCCGTGGTATGGCCGGCGAGCGTTTCTGCGTGCGGAACTCAGGGGCGAAGGTTGTCGTAGAAGGCGTGGGCGATCACGGTCTGGAATATATGACCGGTGGACTGGCCATTATCCTCGGACAGACAGGCCGCAACTTTGCCGCCGGTATGTCGGGTGGAGTATCCTATGTCTGGGATAAAGACGGCACGTTTGCCTCGAAGGTAAACCGCGAAATGGTTAGCCTGGACAGTCTGAATGAAGAAGATCAGGCCATTCTGCGCGAATACGTGGAAAAACACTTCCAGTATACAACCAGTAATGTAGCCCTGGCCCTGATGCAGGATTGGGACAACAGCATTGGTCAGTTCGTGAAAGTACTGCCAACTGATTTCAAGCAGGCGCTGGCAAGCCGCGGTATCTCCCTTTCAGAGCAGATCCGTGACAAAAACGTTGTTTATCAGGACATTGTCGTAGACGTAACGCAAGGTTAATTTTCTCAAACCGAGGACTAAAATGGGAAAACCGACAGGATTTTTAGAATTTGCCCGCGAACTGCCGAAAAAGCGTGACGTACAGGAGCGGGTTCACGACTATAAAGAAATTGAAATGCCGTTTGCCGAGTCTGACTCGCAGCGGCAGGCTGCCCGCTGCATGGACTGTGGCACTCCGTTCTGCCACAGCGGCTGTCCACTGGGTAATATCATTCCGGAATTCAACGATGCCGTTTACGAGGAAAACTGGGCGTATGCGTATGAGCTGCTGAGCTCGACGAACAACTTCCCGGAATTTACGGGCCGTATCTGCCCTGCTCCCTGCGAAGCATCCTGCGTACTGGGTATCAACAAGCCACCGGTTGCCATCGAATTTATCGAGAAGTCGATTGTCGAGGCGGCCTTCGCCAAAGGCTATGTACAGCCGAAAATACCGGCACAACGCACGGGTAAAACCGTCGCTGTGATCGGTGGCGGACCGGCCGGTATGGCTGCTGCGGCACAGCTCAACAAAGCCGGTCACACGGTGACGGTATTTGAGCGTGCGGATCAGATTGGTGGTCTGCTACGGTACGGTATTCCGGATTTCAAACTGGAAAAATCGGTAATCGACCGTCGTCTGGCGGTGATGGAAGCCGAAGGGATTACGTTCAAAACCGGCGTAAACGTTGGTAAGGACGTTAAAGCGGCCGACCTGCTCGACAGCTTCGACGCGGTAGTACTGAGCGGTGGCTCTACTGTTCCGCGTGACCTGCCGATCAAAGGCCGTGAGCTGAAAGGCGTTCACTTCGCGATGGAGTTCCTGAGCCAGCAAAACAAGCGGGTTGCCGGGCGCGCGGTCGAAGTTGATCACCGCGGTGCCACCTACGAAAACGGCGAGTTGCTGGCCACCGGCAAAAACGTAGTGGTGATTGGTGGTGGTGATACCGGTTCTGACTGTGTAGGTACCTCAAACCGCCACGGCGCCGTTTCGGTAACCCAGATCGAGCTGATGCCGATGCCGCCGAAAGACCGCGCGGAAAGCACACCATGGCCGAACTGGCCGATGATGCTCCGTACGTCGACTTCGCACGAAGAAGGCTGCGACCGGCACTGGTCAATCAACACGAAAGAGTTTGTCGGCGACGAAAACGGTAATCTGAAAGCGCTGAAAATCGTTGATCTGGAATGGTCGAACGCCGGTGGCCGGATGCAGATGGCCGAAGTGCCGGGCTCGGAGCGCGAAATTCCGTGCGAACTGGCCCTGTTAGCAGCGGGCTTCCTGTTCCCGCAGAAAGACGGGTTACTGGCTGATCTGGGTGTTGAACTCGACGAGCGTGGCAACGTAAAAACCAATGACTACCAGACAAGCGTACCAAACGTATTCGCCGCCGGTGATATGCGTCGCGGTCAGTCGCTGGTGGTGTGGGCGATCTCAGAAGGTCGTGAAGCTGCCCGCGCGGTAGACACCTACCTGATGGGCGAGAGTATGCTCGAAGCCAAAGCAACGTCAATGCTGGCCGTCGTTTAAGCCGGCAGAAGATTAATACCAGTGGTGGCACGACTTAGAGTCGTGCCACCACTTTTTTTTGAGATGGGGTCCTCTACTCCACCAGCATCACCCGTGACGGATTTACTGCCGGCGTATCATTAATCTGAAATGTCTTTGTCAGCGTCTCTTTGCCGTCAGAAACCGTGATCTGGTAGGTACCACGGCTGAGCGCTTCTACGTTAAATTTCGCATGGTAGTTCTGCTTGCGGCCGGGGATGTAATCGGTTGCCAGCTGCTCGCCCCGCTGATTCAGGAAATTTACTGACAGTTTACGGCCGGCGTGGTTCTCTACGTGCAGGTTTACTTTCGAATGATCACCTGACGGGTAAATAGCAATACTCATCGATTTCGTGATCGCCACGTTAGACGGAGCCGCCGCAGTTTCTTTGGCTTTGTCGTCTTCAGGGGTGGCCACCGACAGCAGCGTGGCCAGGGATAAAGCATGCAGGAAAAGGAACATGAAATTTGTTGTTTAAGGTTCAACGCAGTTTTTACGCTGTAAAGGTAGAGGGCGTTTTCCCGTAAATTTTCCCGCAATCAGGGTGATTTTATTTCCTCAGATCAACTTTTCCCGGATGGCTTTTTCGATGGCTTCGGCCTTTGAATGGACCTCCAGTTTCCAGTAAATGTTCTTAATATGCGTCCGGATTGTTTCCTTGTCCACAAAGAGCTGTTCGGCAATATTGGTATAACTTTTACCCTTGGCCAGCAATTCAAGCACTTCTGTTTCACGGGTAGTGAGGGGGGAATTCCGGTTTTTCTGGAATGACGCTACGACCATCCGGGCGATGTTGGTACTCATCGGAGCCCCGCCTTCCTGAATGTCACGGATGGCATCCAGCAGGCGGGCGGGCTGCATGTTTTTGGTTAAATACCCACCGGCACCCGCGCATAAAGCTTTGAAAACCACTTCATCATCATCGTAAGCCGTTACTACAATGATATTTGTCCGGGGGCGTACTTTTTTGATCCGAGCAATGCCTTCGATACCGCTCATGCCGGGCAGGTTGATGTCCATCAGTACAACGTCCGGCGCGTCGGTATCCAGGTTCCGGAGTGCATCCTCACACCGTTGATAGGCATTTACAACGCGGAAGCCGTACGTACTGTTAATAAGCAGGGCAAAACCGTCGCGTATCAGATTGTCGTCTTCTATCAGACAAATCCGGATGGTTTGCTGTGATCGCAGTGGTTGGGGTTGAGTAATCGTCATCATCTCGCTTTCTACACGAAGAAATCCGGCTGAAAATTACCCTTACTTTACCAGGTTGTTCTTCTTTTTTACACCAAAGGGGCGTAGGGAGGATAAACGCAGGGCTGGTTCGTTCAGGTAATTTAAGGCGCTTGAAGGGATTTTTTATATGGCCTAAAGACGATTGAATATTGTTTTTGTTGCATGTAGCCCAATCTTTTTATTTTTCGTCTATCCCTCATTCCGGGGGATTGACATGGTAAACAGTACCGTTGTTCCTGCCCCGTCGCCACTCCCAAAGCTGACCAGGCCGCCCAATCGTCGTGCGCGGCTCTGCATGTTCAGCAGACCATTACCCATGTAGCCGGGAGCGGGGTCCATGCCAGTCCCGTTATCACGCCAGTACATTTTTACGTCTGTTTTACCAGCTTCTATCCACAGGCACACCGAGGTAGCCGAAGCATGTTTGAGTGTATTACTCATAGCTTCCTTGAACAGAAAAATCAGGTGCCGGCTGGCGCCCATCGGCAACTGGATCTGCCGTAGTGTCTCCGACACATCCGTTGCCTGAAACACAATGCCGGTCTTGTCGAAAATATCGTCGCCGAAGTCTTTGATCCGGATAAAAACCTCGTAGAGATTATCGTGTTCCGGGTTAATGGCCCAGATAAAATCTTTGGTTCCCTGATACAGCCGGCTGCTGTTATCGCTGATTTTCGTCAGCAGGGGGTCAATTTCCCTCGCCTGCCCGTTGAGTTGGGCGCGGATCAGCTCGGTAAGCATCGAAATCCGGGTAATGGTATTGCCGAACTCATCGTGCAGATCCTGAGCCGCCAGCCGGCGCACCCGCTCGTTTTCGGCCAGTTTAATGCGCTCGATCACCAGCGCATGTTCAATCCGCTGCCGGAGCCGCAGACTGTAGATGGTCCAGAACAGAAAACTCATGGCCGTAAACATCAGCATATAAAACCACCATGTCCGCCAGAACGGCGGCAGAATCCGGATCGGCAGCCGCAGCATACCAGCTTCGTTCCAGGTGCCGTTGGGACGGGCACCTTTTATTTTCAGAATATAGTTACCCGGTGCCAGATCAATAAAACTAACATACCGGCGGTTGCCGCTCGACACCCACTCGTCCTGCAACCCTTCGAGCTGATAGGCATACTGATTTTTCTGCGGATGGGTAAAATCCAGCGAGGTAAACCCGACCGTAAAGAAGGCGTCTCCCGGTTGCAGCGTTACCTGCTCCGAATCCAGCAGCAGACTATCGACATTCAGCACACGGTCAAAAACACGGAACGAGGTCAGGCGTACCGGCGATTGCTGCCGGCTGACCACCATCTGGGCCGGATCGAAACTTACCGCATTACCGATGCCTCCGAAGAACAACTCGCCGGAGGGGCTTTTGTGGAAGGCGCCCATATTGAATTCATTCGTCAGTAACCCGTCCTCGGCGTCGTAGGTCTGAAACTGCTCCGTAACCGGGTTCAGCAACGCCAGACCATAGTTGGTACTCATCCATAGTTTACCGGCATTATCCTCCAGAAGGCCGTATACCATGCTGTTGGGCAACCCGTCTTTCCGCTGGTAGTGTTTAAAGGTCTTGCCGGTTTTACCCGTTACCAACCGGCTCAGTCCTTTACTGCTACACACCCAAAGCTGCTGTTTCCGGTCAATCAGTAAGCCCAGAATCTGGTTACTGAGCAACCCGTCCGGCCGCTGCGGCGCATACGTGTACTGCGTAAACTGGCCGGTAGCCGGGTTAAAGTAGTAAAGCCCTGACCAGGTGCCTACCCACAGGTTTCCGGTTTTATCTTCGCTGATAGCCGAAACAGTACGCAGCTGCATCGCCTGCCCGACATCCATCTGGTCTGAATACGCTGCCAGCAACTGGTTGGTTTTCGGGTCGATACAGCGCAGGCTGCGGGTCCCCCCCACCCAGATACGCCCCTTGCGATCTTCCAGCAAGCTGAACACCGCCTGAAAAAAGGGCATCTCCTTTTCTACCGTCGGCATAAAAACCGGCTGAAACCGGTTGTGTATGCGGTCGAAACGCTGCAGCCCCATGGCCGTTCCGACCCACAGCGTTTTATGGCTGTCGAGCAGCAGGCAATGAATAAAATCGTTGCTGAGACTAAACGGATCACCGGGGTTACTCAGAAACCGGTCCTGCTGCCCGTTGGTCCGGATGCGCAGCAAGCCCGAGTAAGTCCCGAACCAGCGGTCGCCGTTGTAATCGGTGCAGATCGAAAAGACCGCTGCGGCAGTTGATGGCTGCTGCGGATCAGAAATCAGATTCCAGAGCCGGAAGCTGTTTTTAGTGCGGCTATAGAGATGTACGCCGGCATCGTAGGTCCCGATCCAGACAATGTCCTCTGCGGGGTCAGGACTCTCATATAGCTGTACTACATGCCCCGACCTCAGCCCCTTTACCGACAGCATATCCTGCCGGATCGCACCCAGAAACACCGGATTACCCGGCTGACTGACGCCGAAACGCATAAGTCCGTCCTGCCCGTGGGCTACCCAAAGCGTTCCGGTACGGTCGATCAGCGTGGCATTGATCAGTTTATCGGCCAGCCGCCCCTCAACGTCAGGCACCGGCAGTGGTTTCCCCGTGCGGATATCCAGACAGGCCAGCCCCCGGGGTGTGGCCGCCCATAACCGGTCATGCGAATCGCAGATTACCGACAATACCAGCGGATGGGGCAATGGCCAGTATTGCTCCGTAGTCGCTAGCGGAATCCAGTACGCGGCGAGCGGACGGGACAGCGACAACCGGGCGAGCCCCGAGGAAGTACCGATCCAGAGCAGCTGCCGTCTGGCATCGTAGCGCAGGCAGCGCAGCATAACGCTTTTATCCTCCAGCTGACTACCCACCCGGAAACGCCTGACCTGACAAGGAGCCGACTGTTGCCAGATTACCTGAATCAGTTCTTTCGGTGTAGCGACCCAAACCGACCGGTTACCGTCGCAGGTAAGCGCCGAAATCTTCTGACCGGCCAGTTCGGCAATCCGCTCTACACGGCCGGTCATCGGGTCAAGCCGGCCCAGACCATCGGCCGTTCCGACCCAAAGGTGTCCGTACGGACCTTCGGTCAGGGCCGTTATTTCATCGTTCGGCAGGGAATGTTCGTTGAACGGATCATTCTTATAACCGGTAAGCTGATACCCGTCGTAGCGGTTCAGGCCGTTGCCCGTTCCCAGCCACATATAGCCGCGGCTGTCTTTCAGTATACTCCGGACCTCGCTCTGCGACAGGCCGTCGTCTACACTGAGCTGATCCAGAAAGGAACGGACTGGCGTGTCCCGGACTGGCGTGTCCCGGACTGGCGTGTCCCGGACCGGCGTATCCCGGACCATTTTACGGTCAGCTTGCCCCATGACGGGCACCAGCCAACCCAGCCACAGCCATAAACAGAGGTAATAGTTTCGCATCAGAGGGTGATTAAAATCCCGCGTTTTACAAAGATACAACCTGATTTCGGGGGATAAATCCCCCAAACTGCGTGAAAGCTGCCGCCCGCTAAACCGGTAATTTTGTACTGTTCTTCCTCTTAAACGCATATGGCTTTTTTCGCAGGGGAACGATTATTATTGTTTGGAAAAATAATCGGAAAAATAGCCTTGCCAGAGACGGGGCTATTTTTTTTTGGCCGTAATCTGCTCCTTGTTTTTGCCCCATTGTCAAGTCCGCTGACCGTTTGTATGATTTCCTGAACAGGGTAAGCACCCGGCGAGTAATATTGTCGTGTCACTTAAACGACTTAACGACAATGCCTGAACCAGACAACAGTTTGGGGCGCAAAATTCTGAGTTTTTTCATCAAGGATGAGCCTGCGCCCAACGCACCCGCTTCCGGAGCGCCCGCTCCGGCCTCATCCCGGCCACCGGCACCGGCCCCTGCCAGCCCTGCACAACGACCCGCTCCGGCTCCTGAACCAGCCGGTTCGATCGATACAAAGTTTGTTACCCACTTTGCGTCTGTGCTCGAAAAGGCAAATATCCAGGGTCCGGATTACTTTGAATTCCGCGAAATGCTCCGTAATCTGGCAGAGCTGGGCTTAGGCGAAGACAAGCGTTTTCAGGCAGCCTGGGCAAGTTTCAAAACTCTGGGTGGCAACGCCGATGTATCGGTGCTGACCAACACCGCCAACCAGTATCTGACCGCGCTGGGTCAGGACCGCGATGCGTTTCTGAAGAGTGTAGAAAGCGCCCTGGCCGAACGGGTCGGCGGTTTGCAGAACGAGCAGAAACAGCTTCAGGCAACCAACGAGGCACTGGCTAAACAAATCGCTGATTTGCAGCGGCAGATGGCGCAGAACACCGAAAGGCTGAGCAAAATCAATGATGAGGTTGACGAGCAAAGCTTGAAACTCACCCAGAATCGCAGCAACTTCGAAGCGACCTACGGCAGTTTCACCGACCAGATCAAAGACGATATTCATAAGATTCAAAGCTATCTTAAATAAAGAGTGAAAGAGCGGGAGAGCGAAAGAGTGATTTCTCTAACTTACTTCCCGTAAGAACGCTGTAACGTTCTCCTGCTCTTTCACTCATTCACTCTTACACTCTTTAAACCATGGCATCAACTCCTGATTTTTCGCAGTTAGGCGGCGCAGACGACGATAAGAAACGTTCGTTCTGGAACCGCCCTGAAGGTGTAGCCGGTATGCTGTTCCTGCTGGCTATTGGCGGCGTCGTACTTTACCGGATTAATGACATCCTTGAATTTCTGATTAAGGTTACCGAAAACACCCTGTATCTTGGTGGCTTACTGGCCGTTCTGGGGCTTGTCATTTTTCTTGTTACGAGTAAGGACATCCGGACCGGTGTGTTCTTTCTGTTCAAATCAATGATGCGCTCCCTGACCGGTACCATCATCCAGTTGAACCCAATTGCCATCATGAAGATCTATGTGCAGGATCTGAAAGATAAGCGCGAAAAAATGCAGGGACAGATCAACCAACTGGCGGGACAACTGGTGAAGCTGAACAAGAAAATCAGCGAAAACAACGAGGGCATCAAGCAAAAATTTGCCGAAGCCAACCGCGCTAACCAGATGACCGACCGTCCCGGCATGAAAGAAGCTGCCTCACTGGCCAGCATCGAAGCCGCCGGTTTGCAGGAAATGAACGAAAAGCTCCTGCCACTGCAACGCAATATGAAAACCGTTCTGGAGTTTATGGAAAAGGTAAACACCAGTGCCGGCTACATCATCAAGGAGACCGAAATCAAGGTCAAACTGAAGGAAACCGAATACAATATCGTTAAAGAAAGCTCGAACGCCCTGCGGACAGCCATCAGCATTTTCAAAGGCGATCCCGACAAGAAATTCTACTTCGACGAGTCGATGGAGTACATTCAGGACGATATGAGCAAAAAACTCGGCGAAATGAAACGCGCGATGGATCTGTCGATGGACTTCATCAACGGCGTTGATATTCAGAACGGTGTGCTGTCTGACAAAGGACAGAATATGCTCGAAGCCTACAACAAGGGCGAGTTTAAGCTGATTCAGCTCGACGGACCGGCACCGGCACCAACCCTGCGCCCGGGCGAGACCAGTCTGCCCAAAGACGCCGGTTACCGCAATCTTTTAGACTAACCTGACCAGCCCCCTCCCCCGGGGGGCTCCTTTCACTAAACTCCTCTCTGCGGGGGCAGGGAGACCCTCACTAAACATGCAACGATTAACCGTAGCCGGCCGTCTGCTCATCACGGTCCTGATTTTAGCTGCCCTTTATTTTGGTCTGAAATACGTTGGGGGCGTCGATCTGCTGAAAAAGCTGCAATCCCGCCAGCAAACTACCGAACAGTCGGATTCTCCGTCGATGCCGGGTAATAACGATGAAGCCACCAGCGCCTCGTCTGACAACACCGCCGCTGATAACAGCTCAGAAAGCTCATCGGAAGCCAGCGACAGCGGCCCGCGTAAAACGTTTGATTATACCGCCGCCGAACCGGTGGGCGGCAGGCTGAAAGGCGTGGTCGAACTGGGTGCGAGCGGTTTTAACTCCTTCATCGTCCGCGTGGATGATCAGAAGCGCTGGAAGCTGGAAAAAGCCGAATTCGGCAACAGCCTCGTGATCGAAAACATGGCCACGGATCAGGATATCCGCGACGGCCTGAAAAAATACATCGCTACCATGCTCGACTTCGGTGTCGGCGGCCGTGACATCCACTTTGTGGTCAGCTCGGGAGCCGTAAAGGCAGAGGGCACGCAGAAAATCATCAAAGTCCTGAAGTCGCTGAACTACTTCGTCAATACCGTAACACCGGAGCAGGAAGGCCGTCTGGCCCTTCGCTCGGTGCTGCCCGGCGATTTTGAAGACAAAGCGTTTGTCGTCGACATAGGTTCGGGTAACACCAAGATTTCGTGGAAAGAAGGTGGCGACATAACTGCCCTCGAAGCTGCCGGCTCGAAATACTTCCAGAACGGCGAGACCGACCAGAAAGTCTATGACGACGTATCGGCAAAGTCGAAACAGATACCGTCGGCAAAGCGTAAAACGTGCTTTATCATCGGTGGTATTCCGTTTGAGCTGGCCAAACAAGTGCGCAATGGTAAGGAGCGCTATACCGTTCTGAAAGCCCCCGGCGACTATAAAGGCGAAAATGCCAAGCAAAAGGCCGGTATCAACATCTACAAGGCCATTGCCGATGCCACCGGCTGTGAGCAGTTTGTTTTTGACTGGGACGCCAACTTTACCATTGGCTATCTACTGACACTGAAATAAAATAACAGCCGCAAGAGCAGGCCGGAAACGTTTCCGGCCTGCTCTTTTTCTTTTCCTCTCCCCTTTTCACATGACCTTACGCGACATCTTCCAGAGTATTTCGGGTAATCCGGGCCTGCTCGTTTTACTGCTTTTACTGGTGCCGGCCGCTACCTTTCTGGCGAACCTGTGGTCGGGGCAAACAGCGGAGGAGATCTGGAAGTGGCGGTACACGTATGCCATTCTGGTTTACCTGGCTTGCATACCAGGCATGTTTGCCGTTACGCTCAATATCTATCTGTTTCTGTTTGAGCGCCAAAGCATCTGGGACATGAATCTGGTGATTCAACTGCTGCCTGTTCTGTCGATGATTGGTACGCTGATGCTTATACGCAAAAAAATACCGTTCAGTTACGTCCCCGGTTTCGGCAAGCTGTCCGGCTTCCTGACGCTGATTTTTGCCGTTATGGGTATTCTGTGGTTTATTGACCGCACGCACATCTACGCCATCACTTACATCCCGTTTGCCTACATTGCCATTGGTTTTGTAGTACTATTGTTGGTGATCCGTTTTGCCTGGCAGCGGATTTTTTAATACCTCCGTAGAGACGCAATATCTTGCGTCTCATTACAGCAAAAGGCAGTCATATCATGAGCAGGCCTATAATTGATCGGGACGCAAGATAATCGAGACGCAAGATAATCGGGACGCAAGATAATCGGGACGCAAGATGTTGCGTCTCTACTTCAGACCGCAATACAGCTTCACAAAAGATACCCAGTCGGTATTAAACGGTATGACGACATACTTCCCCTGCGGCGTTATCAGTACTTTAGTCGGGTAACCCTGAACAACATACGTGTTTTCAATCTGATTATCAGACATGGCAACCGGGAAAGAGAACCGTTTCCCGTTCAGGTACTCCACTACCTTTTCTTTCACGTCCCGGCAGGCAATGGTCAGAAACGAAAGCCGGTCCCTGTTATCTGCCAGCATAGTGTCCGTGAATTTCTGCATCATCGGATGTTCCTGCCGGCAAGGACCGCACCAGGTACCCCAGAAATCAACCAGTACCCATTTGCCGGCCTGTTGTTCCGCTACATTCGAATATAGTTTACCATCCAGCATCGGAAGTGAAATTACCGGTGCCTCCTTCCCGCTTGTGTTAATGGCTTCAAGCCAGTAAGTGTTAAAGGGTTTTCCGGCCGGACTAGTTTTGTTATAATACGCTTCCAGATTGGCTTTGTATTGCGGTTCCGTTAAGGCCATACTCAACAGCATTGGCAGCATATCAACCTGATTATTACCGTTTTCTATCAAATAGTCAATGTATACTGTTTTTAAGTCTTTTTTCGGGCGTTCTCCCCAAAAAAAGGCCATATCATAAAAATAGCCAGCCGAGCGGTTTTTATCGGCGAGATCCGGGCTATAGTCGAAGGCATTTTTGAGGTAATTGCCTTTCAGCGTTGCATCAGTGGTCTGTTGTGCTTTCAGGTAGTTGGTATAGGCAAACAAATACCGGAACCAGGCCCGCGTCTCCTGCATGTCTCTGGAAGCCGTTTCGGTAAGCGTAACCTGGTTACGGCTAAAGTTTGTATACAGCGTTTCCAGCAATGTATCAGACAAAGGCTTTAATTCCGGATGCACAGACGTAAGCTGATAAATCAGTATGCCAAAGCGGCCCCGGTAGTTTTCGTAAAAGTCGGCCGACGATAATTCATCCCGTATAAAATCGCCGGTCAGCTGCTTCAGCGCCTGCGGATCGTTTTCATGTTGCTGTGCCCGAACCCAGTAATGTAATGGCCTTACGGTTTCGCGGATTTGCTTCGTGGTATCAGCAACGAGCCGCTTCAGGACTTCCCCCGTGAGTTGACGATACTTGATATATCGTTCTTCGGTTCTCGAACTTTTTTGAAATGCCTGCGCGATGCTATTGTACAACAAGCTTCGCCATAAGGCTATGTATCGCTTATCTGACCCTAATTGACTGGCACAGTAGTATGCTGAATCAGCATTAGGCTTGTCATAGATATAGGTCTGATAGTTATTAAACAGATCATAAGGATTCACGGAAGCAGGCTTGCTTACCTGCGCCATGGCAGATAAAGCAGACAGAACGCAGACCGTAGTTGTGAATAGTGTTTTCATGCGGAAGAGCTGGTGTTATCGTGATCTTCGTAAATATAGGAAAGAGACCTGAAAAGTTTCTTTCACAGCGGCATTTCCCCGAATCTGAACCGGCATCAGCCACAGCATAACCTTATTCAAAACAGGCGTACCTTTACTGTTTATTTGCTGCCTTATGACTGAAGCACTGCTCAACCACATTCAGCGATACATCACCTTACCGGAGGACGCCGCCGAAGCAATCAGCGTTTTTTTTACCCCGCTCAGCTTCCGGAAAAAAGAGAACCTGATGGAAGCAGGCCATATTTGCCGCACCCACTACTTTGTTGTTAAAGGCTGTCTGCGGCTTTTTTTTATCGACGAAAAAGGCGTTGAGCAAACCATTCAGTTTGCATTAGAAAACTGGTGGCTCGCCGATTATACGTCATTCAGCAACCAGAAACCATCGGCTTTTTATATTCAGGCCGTTGAAAAATCAGCCGTGCTGGCAATTGATGTATATCAGCAGGAACAACTGCTGGCGCAGTTTCCGGCACTTGAGCGGTACTTCCGGATCATTCACCAGCGGGCACATGCCGCGGCCCAGTACCGGCAGCAGTATACGCATGACATGACGAGAGAAGAAATGTACCTGCATTTTGCTCAGAGCTACCCTGAGTTTGTGCAGCGTGTGCCGCAGTACCTCCTGGCTTCTTTCCTCGGTTTTACACCGGAATACCTGAGCGAAATCCGTAGCCGGAACCGATCTTAAACCAGATTAAGTTTTTCTTCCCACCAGCTGCCGACCTTTGCCTGGTCATTTAACCAAAACCGGTAAGACCATGCAAAAACGAATTAATATTCTCGAAACACAACCACAAGCAACTAAGGCTTTAATGGCACTGGAAGGCTTTCTGGCCACATCAGGCCTCTCGAAAACGCACAAGGAGTTACTGAAAATCAGAGCTTCACAGCTCAACGGCTGTGCATTTTGCCTGGATATGCATACCAGGGATGCGATTAAATACGGCGAGACGCCGCAGCGCATTTTCCTGCTGAATGCCTGGCGTGAAACAGACTTATTTACCGACGAAGAAAAAGCGGTTCTGGCGCTCACAGAAGAAGTAACCCTGATTCACCAACGTGGCCTCACCGACGAAACCTATCAGCGGGTCAGTGCTTTTTTTGATGAGAATTATGTGGCGCAGCTCGTATTGGCCGCTGTTGCGATTAATGCGTGGAACCGGATTGCCGTCAGCGCCCACACGCCTGTACCCCGCTAATCCGGAAAACCCGTAATGTGTTTCGCCCGCCTGAATCCGTACGGATTCAGGCGGGCGAAACACATTACAGAAAACTCCTGAAGCAGCGCAGCTGGCCATTAGAAGTAAGTAATCTGTTCTTCAAAGAGATACGCCGTTTAATAAATAGCATACCTGTTTATAGAAAATATATAATAATTTGTCGTTTAGTTGCAAGTCCTCAGGACTCTGTTTACGTAAAGCAAGTAATAATTTCTGTAAACATTCCACCACTTAATGCCCGATTTTTCCTTGACTCCAACACCCATATTCATTGGGGCCGGAGCACTGCTATTGCTATTTTTTATCCTCAGCAAGGGGATGAAGGTTTTCAGTAAGAACAAAACCTGTCCAAAATGTCATCATGAAGCGCCCAAACGTATTAAACGCCCGTTACTGATCAAGTACCTGTTCTTGCCGCTGAAGTATTACTGCTGTAACTCCTGTCAGCATAAATATTTTGTATTTGGCCGGTAAGCCATAAAACGCTCTGTATGAGGACGCCGGAAAGGCATCCACATACAGAGCGTTTCAGATACGCTGTTTTTGCTACCCCCAGGCTTTCCGAAGAAAACGCAGCCAGTTGCCGTGCATGATGTTTTCGATATCCGTCTGCGAATACCCGCGTTTCCGGAGCTTATCCGGAATAGTCTGCAAATCAGCGATGGTTTCCAGATCATAGGGGCATTGCTCCTTGCCGAAAGCGCCGTCCAGGTCAGTACCCATACCGATATGCTGCGCATTTCCGGCCAGCTGGCAGATATGATCGAGGTGATCGAGCAGCACATCCAGATTGCAGTTCGTCCCTTCGGGCGTCGATTGCCCCCGCACCCAGCCCGGCACCATCATCCAGGCATCCAGCGCACCGCCGATAACCGCACCGCGTGCAATCAGTTCCCGGAGCTGTTCATCACTGAACTGCCGGTTGTGGTTTACCAGTGCACGACAGTTGTTGTGACTTGCCCAAACGGGTCCGTTGAAATGGTCCATGGCTTCCCAAAAGCTGTCGTCGCAGAGATGGGTAGCGTCCAGAATGATGTTCAGGCGTTCCATTTCACGCAGTAACGCCTGCCCGCGCTCGCCCATAAAACCGGTGGCGTCGGTTCCCTGCGCGTAACGGCCGGCCCCGTAATGAGCAGGACCGATAGCACGGAGGCCGTATTCCCACGCCCGTTGTACGTGATCAAGCGTTACCAGCGAGTCGGCTCCTTCCAGGCTTAGTATATACCCGACCGGTTTCGCGTTTACCGGCTCATCACCCTGCCAGCGCGTCAGATGGGCTTCTAATCCGGCCAGATCGCGGATCTGCACCATCTCACCGGCTTCTTCCATCGCTTCGTACCAGCACCGTTGCGCCTGGGTCTGGGCCCAGGCCTGTTCGGGCGACTGCCAGCCCGGCAGCGGATTATCCGGCGCTACGTAGCGTGCAATCTGCGTGGCTACTACCAGACCGATGTTACCTTCACGCAGGGCCGGCAGCGAAACCGTCGCCTTGCCCCGGTCCGGCTTGTCGGTCATGCCCTGTTCGCGGGCGCGGATCTGTGCAACAGACTGCCGCAGATCACGGTTCCACTCCATGGCGTTCATACTCAGATCGAGGTGAGCATCAATGATAAACATAAAAACGCCGGTTACACTAACTCAAACAACGCTTCGATTTCGACCGGAATATTGTCGGGCAATGAGCCCATCCCCACCGCCGAGCGTACACCAATCCCGTTTTCTTCGCCCCAAACCTGCGCAAATAATTCGCTGCACCCGTTGATAACATATGGATGGCGTTCAAAATCAGGCGTGCAGTTTACCATACCCAGTACCTTGATTACCCGTTTGACACGGTCAAGGCTGCCAAGGTGCGTTTTGATGGTTGACAAAATCGTCAGCCCTACCTGGCGGGCCGCCAGTTTACCGGCCTCAATGTCCATATCAGCACCGATCCGGCCAATAATCAGGCTTTTATCATCCTGAACCGGACCATGACCAGAGATGTACAGATACTTACCATCAATCAAATAGGGTTTATATACACCCAAAGGCCGTGGTGCAGGCGGTAACGAAAGATTGAGACCAGCGAATGCGGCTTCGGGTGTTGACAGATCACTTTGCATATCGTTCAGCATTTTAGGACACCGGATAAAGTGCACTGGGTTAAATAGTATAAAATATTGGAATAGGCCTGAAATTTAGCCATATACCCGCACATTGCTCTTATTTTTATTCGCTACTTTTGATTGACGAAGCATCCGTTAACCGTAATAGACCAGACAAAAAGTCGCAATATTTGCAGTTATAACTGCAAAT
>CBDFHU010000075.1:0-63300 GCA_965247375.1 Arsenicibacter sp. | reverse complement strand
GGGCAGGTGCCGTTAATCCTGTTTTGCGTTTCTATACTAACCCGGACTTTATGAAAATCTTTAAATTTGGAGGAGCGTCTGTCAAAGATGCGGCAGGTGTACGGAATCTTGCCCGGATTATACAGGCTTATCAGAGCAAGCCACTGGTTGTGGTTGTATCGGCCATGGGCAAAACCACGAATGCGCTGGAGGATGTGGCTGCGGCCTACTATCAGGGTAATCCGGCAGAGGCGGTAAACCGGTGGCAGGCTGTCCGGTCGTACCACAAAGCCATCATGCGCGATCTGGCGGGCGAAGACATTGCACAGACCTTCCAGATTGTGCTGGACTCGTTTGAAAAAGTAAAGACCTACCTCCAGCGTCCGGTCGAAGGCTCGTTCGATCAGGTGTATGATCTGATTGTTTCGCTGGGCGAACTGATTTCGACGCAAATCATTGCAGCCTATCTCCGCAAGCTGAAAATGCCTGTCAGGTGGACCGATGCCCGGCTGCTGATCCGTACCGACGGCACGTTCCGAGAAGGTAAAGTCGATTGGGACGAAACCGAATGGCTCATTCAGGATTACAGTAAAAGCATTTCGCCCGATACCATCACCATCACACAGGGGTTTATGGGCCGCACGGCGGACGGCAATACAACAACACTTGGCCGCGAAGGCTCCGACTACTCAGCGGCAATTTTTGCCTACTGTCTGAACGCCGATGATGTGACTATCTGGAAAGATGTACCCGGAGTACTGAATGCTGATCCGAAATGGTTCGATGAAACCCAGCTTATTCCGGAACTGACCTACCAGGATGCCATTGAGCTGGCGTATTACGGGGCCACGGTTATTCACCCGAAAACGATAAAACCTCTTCAGAATAAAAAGATTAAGCTCTATGTCCGGTCCTTTCTGGAACCTGCTGCACCAGGAACGGTTGTCGGTGGGTTTAATAATCACCTGCCGGTTCCGTCGTTTATCTTTAAGGTCAATCAGACCCTGATTTCGCTGCACCCCAATGACTTTTCGTTTATTGCCGAAGATAACCTGAGCCGGATTTTTAGCCGGTTTGCTGATGCAGGTATAAAGATAAACCTGATGCAAAACACCGCCATCAGCTTTTCGGTGGTTGTGGATAATCACCCCGAAAAAGTACCGGCACTAATTGATCAGCTGCGTCAGGATTTCCGTGTAACCTATAACGGCGGTCTCGAGCTGGTGACCATCCGTTACTACAATCAGGAGACGATTGACCGGGTCTGCGTCAACAAAAAGGTATTGTTGGAGCAGAAAAGCCGCTACACGGTTCAATTGGTTGTTAAAGACCTGGGATAATCTTTTTGTTGCTGGTAGTTCTGGTTATTGCCGGTAGTTCTGTTTCGACTGTTCTGGACAACCTTCAGAACCATCAGCAACTCAGCAACCATTAAAACGATCAGCAACAAAAAACTATAGCGTAAACCGCCAGTCGATACCGTGCTGAATGAGGAGAAAGATAAAGACGACAAGCCAGAGTACGTCAACGAAGTGCCAGTATAAGGTTATGAGCCTGATTTTGAGTTGATTGGGCGGGTTGACGCTATAGACAAAGGCATCGATATACTGCCGGCGGCGGAGGGCTTCCGCAAAGGCAATGGTCAGAAAAATAAGCCCGATCAGAATGTGCAGCAGGTGTAGCCCTGAGAGAATGTACACAAACCCACCTGCCGGATTTGCCTGTAAGCCAATACCGGCCAGTACCATTTGCCGCCATCCCCAGGCTTGTAACAGGATGAACAGAATCCCCAGCAGCAGCGTCATGCCCATGTAGGTACGATACATCGGAAAACGCTCGTTGCGGAAAGCCTGATTGGCGGTATGTAAGGTCAGGCTGCTTAACAGAATAACAACTGTACTGAGCAGAAAGACATTCGGTAATGCCACCTGTTTCCAGCCGGGGCCACCGCTCCGGAGGAGATAGGTGGCCAGAAGCACCAGAAACAGGAGTACACTGCCGGCAATGCCCAGCCAGACCATGAAGCGGAACGGCTCCCGCCGTTTCGTGAAAATATTGCTCATCCTGAATACGAATGCCTTTTGCGCTCAGAGTAATTTACCCTGCCATATAGTATAATGACTGAATTGGCCGTTGAGTTCCGGTTCCTGTGCAAAGATTCCATAGATAGCAGATCCCGAACCGGTCATACTGGCATAGACCGCTCCCAGCGCATACAACGTTTCTTTCACCTGTTGCAATACCGGATAACGTGGAAAAAGACTCCTTTCAAAGTCGTTGGTAACGGTGCCGCGCCATGCCTCAACCGGTTGTTGCAGCAGTTGATTCAGCGGAACGGCCGGCTGTTCCGGTTTGACACCGGCATACGCTTCCGCCGTTGAAATGGCCAGAGCCGGATAAATCAGCACAATATGGTAACCAGCTAAATTAACGGCAATTTCCTGAAAAACATCGCCCTTTTCAACACAGTACAGCGGCCTGTTCTGAATAAAAAATGCACAGTCGCTGCCAATGGGCCGTGCATACGCTTCCAGTTGCGAAACTGACAGGCCTAACCCAAAGCGCTCATTTACCATTTTCAGCACAAAGGCCGCATCGGCAGAACCGCCGCCCAGACCAGCACCAATCGGTACCAGCTTGTGCAGGTGCAGATGAACGGGAGGCAGATCAAAATCCGCTTTGAGGGCGTTATAAGCGCGCACACACAGGTTTTTTTCCGGAGGGCCGTCAACCGGAATACCGCTTGCCGAAAACGAAAACGTTTCTGCCGGTATGAGTTCGAGCACATCGCCCCAGCCAACGGGATAAAAGCAGGAAAGAAGGTTGTGAAATCCGTCAGGACGCTTTTCGGTTATCTGTAAACCGATATTAATCTTGCTCGTTGGAAAAACGACCATAAAGGGTTGCCGGCTGTTTAGCGGTTGTTGATTGTACTAACAAACAAACAGACAAACCGCTAAACAGACAAGGATTATTTTATGGCTAATACTTTAAATTCGGTCCGGCGGTTGCGTTGGTGTTCCGCCTCAGTGCAAATAATGCCGTCGGTGCAGTTATTAAGCAGCATCGACTCCCCATACCCGTTGGCTACAATGCGCTTTCGGCTGATCCCTTTCGATACAATGTAGCTGGCTACCGACTGGGCGCGCCGTGTCGACAGCGTTTTGTTGTAGGAGGCATCACCCCGGCTATCGGTATGTGACCGGATTTCGATCACCATTGACGGATAGCGGCGTAGCGTAGCGACCAGTTTGTCCAGTTCGCGTTGCGATTCCTGCCGCAGACTGACTTTATCAAGATCAAAATGAATCTCGTCGATCGGCACAATCTCACCGAGGCCAAGCATCCGGAGGTCAGCCGACACCTCTTTCGGCTTCGATTTCTTCGGTAACTTTTTGATCTTGCTGGTATTGGTGCCGTATTGCTCTTTCGTCGCAATCAGAGTATAGTCACAACCTTCGACCAGATTAAAGACATAACTGCCATCCGGTCCGGTGGTGGTGCTCAGAATCTGGCCGTTACAGTCATTCCGCAGTTTTACCAGAACACCTTCAATCGGTTTCTTATCTTTCTGACTCCGGATGACCCCCCGAACCCGCGAGGCGTTCAGGTTGATCTGGTTGGCCGAGGCCGATGTCGGATCGTCGAGTGTATCAATCAGCATCGTTGGCCGTGCCAGCGCCATTTCAAGGCGGCTGGGCTGATCATCGGTCAGAAAGCGGGTCGTAAATCCAATAGTGCTGCTGATATAGGCGTCTTTCGAGGCCGTAAACATAAAGTCATTATCGGCTTCCAGACATAATTTCAGCAAGCCGTTGCGGTCCGTAAATACCTGCTGGTCAGGTCGGCCTTCGCCGCGGGCTTTGATATCCACCTGCACGCTGTCGAGTGGCTGGTCGGTATCCGTGTCGTAAATCCGGAGGGTCAGGTTCCGGCAGTTGTACATGGAACTTTCGCGGACGAAGCGGTAAATGTCGTCATTTCCATCGCGGCGGTTGCTGCTGAAATAGCCCGACTGCCGGTCGCCTTTGGCAATGAGCCCGAAATCGTCCTGCGCCGAGTTGATGGGGGCATCGAGGTGCTCAACGCTGCGGACGGTTGTGCCCGCCATGCTGGCATAGAAAATATCCAGCCCGCCGAGCCCTTTCAATCCGTCAGAAGCAAAATAGAGGTTGCCCGTTTCATCGACCGATGGGAACAGTTCGTTGCCTTTCGTATTGACGCCAGGGCCCAGATTGACTGGTTTCGACCAGTTGCCGTTTTCCAGACGGGATACGTAAATGTCGCTACCGCCAAAACCGCCCGGCATATCTGAAGCAAAAAACAACAGCCGGTCCGGACTACCGTTCGGGTCTTTGCCCAGGCTCGGGTGACCAACCGAATACTCATCGCTGTTAAACGGTAGTTCCTCAATGTTCATCCACTCACCATTCTGCTGAACGGCCGTGTAGAGTTTCAGTTTGTTAACCCCTTCAGTGCTTTTACGGGCGCGGCCGCCGTTGAAGTTGTTACGGGTAAAGATGACCCGTGACCCATCCTGATAAAATGTGGCAGGACCTTCGTGGTAACGGGTGTTCAGCGACTGGCTGAAGCGTTGCGCCGGGTTTTTAGGCCGTGCATCATACCCGAGGCCTTCACTGATGTTGATACCCCCATCGTAACTCATGACCGTCCGGGAGTCGTTGGCAGTAGGGCGGGTATAGTCGTCTACGCCGTTGCGTTTGGTATTTTTGACTCGGTCGTTCTGGCCTTTACTCGTCGTACCATCCGCATTGATTATTTCGGCAACTTTGAGCTGATTCCGGTTCGGCACATAAAACAGGTCGAGGTAGCCTGAGCCCCCGCCGCTGCCGGTCGTTTCAATGGTTGAGCCGCCTTTGCTGCCCGCAACATAGACCAGCCCGTCGCGGTAGAACGCAGGACTAAATTCTTCGTTCCGTGTATTCAAGGCGAGGTATTCAAGCCGGTATTTAACGGCTTCCTTGCGTTTTCCCTTATCACCGACAATGATTGGCTGTTCGGCGGCGCGTTGGGCTATAACGGATTCCTTTAGTTTTAAATAGCGGTCGTACTGCTCCTGACCGTCCGCAAGTTTTCCATTGCCGGACAGCGTCTGGGCAAAGGCCAGCACCCATTTAGGGTCCGGATTCGGGTTAGCGTCCAGTAATGTCCGGTAGGTTCGTTCTGCCTTAGTGAGGTCACCGGCCTGTTGGTAGGCGTAGGCCAGACCACTGAGGGCATTATTACGTTGGGCAGTGGTCAGGCGTCGGTCTGTCTCGTCCAGTAATTGGGAGTAAATCTCAATGGCACGGCCATAGGACTTCCAGCTGGCCAGGCGGTCTGCCTGACGCAGAAGGGAGTCCGGCGTAACACGAGGTCCCTTGCTTGCTTTAACACCGGGCTTATCCCCGATGGCCGTAGATGCAGTCCGGCCCGGATTTTTATGCGACAGTACGTCCCGGCCGGCCGGTGTCCAGGACACCAATCCAACCAGGCAAAATACGCCCATTACGAAACCGATTACTCCGAGCTTTTTCATGCGTGTTGCACAAAATTAATAGTTGTCTTGTACGACGAACGAAATATTTCTATAAAAATTATAGACTATTCGGCGCTTACTATTTTGTCTGTTTTTTGCCCCAAAGGGCTAATTTACTCACCTGAAAGGCATTGCCGGTCAGGAATTTTTATCGGTTTATGGTCATAAACCGAGTAAACTCCCTGCCATTGCTCAGCCGGACAATGTAAAAATAGGTTCCCTCCGGTACACCGGCATTGGTGCTGCCAACGCCCTGATTGGGCCGGCCATCCCAGTCATTGCGGTAATCCTGACTGCGGTAGACCACAGATCCCCAACGGTTAAAGACCTCCAGATCGACACGTACACCGGCCGGCACCTGCTGAATCACGAAGCGGTCATTAACCCCGTCGCCGTTAGGCGAGAACCCTTCCGGAATAAAGACGGAGCTGCCTTCGGTTGATGCCGCATGCAGGGTGATGACTGTTGGTTCGTCGTTGTCGCCCGGATTACCGTTCCGGTCAGGGTCCGTGCTGGTGCCATTCGTTGATTTGTCGCGGCAAACCATCCCGTTCACATCGGTGGCGGTGGCCCATGCACTGTTTTCAAACGTCAGTGTGTTGGCCTGCCCAATGTCGATGCGGGCTGTCAGGTAAATACTGTGACTGACACCGGCTGCCAGCGGGTTGCCGGCGGCAAGCAGGGTAGTATCGGCGTTCTGACCGGTAAAGCCGGCAGCGGTTGTCCAGCCTGCATCTGTCCGGATCGTTACGTCCCGGATGATCGCCCCTGACGCGGCGAAAGCACGGGTCAGGTTATCGGAAACCTGCACATTCGTCAGCGTTTTTTTTCCCTGATTCGTTACCGTCAGCTGATAAGCTATTTCTACTACACTATTACTGACCCAGGTCGGGTCAAAGGCTTTTTTGCTGAGGCCGATCAGTTCGGCTGACGGAGTATTTTGTGCCGGAATGGTGGCAGTTAGTTTAGTGGTAGCACCGGTACACGGGCCGCTCCCGTCCGGATCGGGCGTTGATAACGTAAATTCGACAGCGCCGCGTTGCTGGTCGGCGTCCGAGAACAGATAACGGGTTGTGGGCGATGCCGGGTCAACGATCAGCCCGCTGCCTGTTGTTTGCCAGGTGAGCGATTGTGCGATGCCACGCAGTTGGGCTTTCACACGGACCGCCCGCGTCTGAAAATCCAGACTGTCAACCCAGGCAACGATACGGGCCGGATTGCTGATGCAGACCGGAATGGCGTTCCGGCAGGCCGATATAACTGCCGTGACGGCAACCGGTTCGCTATAGCAGCTGTTATTATCCTGAAAAATAATGTAATACGTGCCGCTCTCGACCGCAGTCGGTGACTGAACAGCCGGTGCATTGGCCGACGGGCCGGTGCGGAAAAGCCAGCTGCCTTTCAGTGTTGCGGCCGGTGATTCCTGAATGAGCCGGGATAAGTCGGCGGTCTGATAGGGGCATCCGTTCTGAGCCAGTGTGGCTACCGGAGGTCTGAACGCCGTACTTTGCACCTGAATAGTCTGACGCTCACTGCTGTCGCTCTGACAGGTGCCGATCCGGCAAAGGGCGCGGTAGGCAGTGGTCTGCGCCGGACTTACCATCCGATTGCTGCCTGTATAACCATCCGACCAGACAACGCTGCCTGCACAGCCGACAGCCGATAACTGCACCGACTGCCCGGCACAGATCACCGGTTTATCTACCTGAATGAACGGCTTAACCGGGGCCTCAATCCGGACAAGGGCAGGATTTGACGGAGCGCTGATACAACCCGATTCACGGCAGCTGGCCTGATAAGCTCCGGTTTGTGCGGTTTGTACGGTAAGCGTATTGCCCGAACTGCCGTCCGACCAGAGAACGGTACCCGCACAGCCGGTAGCCGATAAAATGACATGGTCACCGGAGCAGGCAATCGTATTATCCGGAGTGACTACAGGTGCTTTCGGCGTGTTGACCGTGATGGTATACACTTCGGCAAAGCAGCTGATACACCCTTTCCGGAGGCGGCAGATAGCCGTATATTTTGTCGTACGCTGCGGACGGACTGTAATGGCAGGCAAGGTATCATTGGTGCTCCAGACCACGGTTCCGGGACACCCCAGAGCAGTCAGCCGGACCGAATCGCCGCGGCAAACAGCCGAAGCCGACCCCTTGATTACCGGCGGCGTTGGCGGTGCCGGACAGGGAGACGTCTGCGCACGGGCATTGGTCAGGCCGAGGGCGCTGATGAACCCGAGCAGCATAAGCCAATGACTGAGTATATGTAATGGTTTCGGTAAAAACTGTGTCATGCAGCCCAACAAAAAAAAGTGAGCGAAATAAAACGATAACTGTGCCTGAACGGTACATTCGTTTATGTCGAAATTCATGCCAACTCACCAAAAAACTATTTTTGAGCGATTCCGGCGTGACTTAAGGTACCGGAATAGATCGAATGGTGTTACTAAATTCACATATAAATAAATAAAGACACGCTGTTTTTAGACTCTGGCGACGTTATCATAAATCATGCCATATTGCACTTACTTAATTTTACGTAATACGTGCCCGATGGCTTGAGCGGGTTTTCTATCCGGAGATTGTATACTTAAAAATACTTTTCGTAAATTGTTTTTTTTAGGACCAACAAACCATCCTTTCATGAAGAAGTATCTGCTAACTGCCTTTGTTGCCATGCCATTCCTCGTTTCTGCTCAGGATAAGGCCTATACGATCAAAGGAAAGATTGCGGCACTGACGCCGCCGGCAAAAGTGTATTTACGTTATGCGGTTGCCGGAGCAGCCAAAACCGACTCCGCCCTGGTTCAGAACGGTGCTTTTGAGTTCAAGGGAAATGTGGATAGCCCTACCCGAGCCAGTCTGCTGGTGGATGCTAAAGGTAAAGGCATGCGACAGATCAGCCCGTATAATGTAATCGGTATTTATCTGGAGCCTGGTACCATCTCGGTGGTCAGCCCTGATTCGGCGGCAAACGCTGCCATAACCGGTACACAGATGAACCTTGATAACGAAAAGCTGAAGGCGTCTCTGAAGCCATCAAACGCGAAGATGGATAAGTTGATGGCCGAGTACCGTAGTGCTACGCCTGAACAGCGGAAATCAAAGGAGTTTGAGGCCGATATTGACAAACGCTATGAAGCCATTCAGGCCGAACAGAAGGCAGTAAACGGCCAGTTTGTTAAAAATAACCCTAAGAGCCTCGTTAGTTTAGACGCCCTGCGGTCGGTTGGCGGCATGGTGCCGGAATATGGTGATGTGGCGCCTTTGTACAGCGGTCTGTCCGACGAAGTGAAAAACAGCACGGCCGGTAAAGAGTTTGCTACGTCGCTGGCGGCCATTAAAGCCACGTCACTCGGAGAGATGGCACCTGATTTTTCGCAGGCCGATACGCTGGGTAAGGCGGTGGCACTCCGCGATTTCCGTGGTAAATATGTGCTGGTTGATTTCTGGGCGAGCTGGTGTGGCCCCTGCCGCGCGGAGAACCCGAACGTGGTAAAAAATTTCCAGCAATATAAAGGACAGAACTTCACCGTGTTAGGGGTGTCGCTCGATCGTCCGGATGCTAAAGAAGCCTGGATGAAAGCCATTCATAAAGATGAACTGACCTGGACGCACGTCTCAGACCTGAAATACTGGAACAACGAAGTAGCCAAACAATACAATGTACGGGCTATTCCGCAAAACTTCCTGATCGGGCCGGATGGTAAAATCGTAGCCAAGAATATCCGCGGCGAAGAGCTGGGTAAAAAACTGGCCGAAATTCTGCCGGCAAAGCCGTAAGGGAATGTGGACAATGTAAAATGAATAATGGACAATGAATAATGCAGGGGTCGTATTTTGGAATGAAGTCTGCTACTAATTTTTCATTGTACATTATCCATTGTACATTAAAAAAAGCTTCTGCACCGTGCAGAAGCTTTTTTTAATTATGGAATAGCTCTGTTGGCTGCATCTATATAACAGAAGGCCTTCGTTCACGAATCCACGATTGCAGTTATGTTTTTTAAACGGTTCCGGAAACTACGTCTGACCACTGATGCAGAATTCGTCGCCGCCTATAAGGCGTCCGGCGATCTGGAGTTATTGGGCGAGCTCTATGAGCGGTATATGGATATGGTTTATGCTGTTTGTTTTAAGTATCTGCGTGATGAAGAAGAGAGCAAAGATGCCGTTATGCACCTGTTTGAACAGCTGGCAACAGATTTAAAACGACATGAAATTCAGAATTTTAAGAGCTGGCTGCACACCGTAGCCAGAAACCATTGTCTGATGTATCTCCGTAGCCGGGAGGCCTCACTGCTGAAAGTGAACATGCCGGACGACGAACGGGACGAAGATGCATTAGTTGAGCAGCAACTGATGGTTGCCGACGATGAATACGCGCTGGAACTGGAGCAGAATCTGACGCAGATGACCGGCTGTCTCGCGAAACTGCCGCGTGATCAGCAAACGTGCCTTGAATTGTTTTATCTTCAGCAAAAATCGTATGTTGAAGTAGCCGACCTGACGGGTTTGTCGCTCAAGCAGGTAAAAAGCAACCTGCAGAATGGCCGGCGGAATTTGAAAATTTGTCTGGAAAAGACGGCTGGGAAATGAGTAATCAACTGACTATACACGATTTACATGCGTATCGGGCCGGATTGCTGAGCAAATCCGAACAGCACCGGATCGAGCGTGCCTTGCTCGAAGATCCGTTTTATGCCGATGTGCTGGAGGGGCTCGAAGCCTTGCAGCAGGCCGGTACATCGCTGACTGAACAAACGGCTGAGCTGAAAGAAGTACTGCACGATCGTGTGCATGCCTCGGCTACAAAGCAGCGGCTGATGCCGCTTTGGGTGACCTCGGCAGTTGCTTCAATTCTGCTGATGCTCGCCGTAGCGATCTATATGATCTTCTTCTATAAACCTCCGTTCAAAGCCGTTGACCCGACGAAGCCGATGGTGTTTGAGGTGGAACTGATGCCGGTACATGAACAAAAACTTCCTGAAGTATACCAGCAGGAGTTTGCTGAGTTTGTAAAAAAGAACCGCCGTACTGATGTAGCCGGAGCAGGGCAGGTGATTGTTGACCTGGCCGTGACGGGGCGCGGGGACATTGAAGCGGTAACGATCCGCAAATCGCTGGATACGGCACATGATAAAGAGGCCGAACGACTGATTCGTGCCTTTCAGAAATGGCCTTCCGGCAAACAGGAAGTCCGGATTGATTTCCCGTAACTATCTTGCCGGATTTTGTATACGATAAGTACAATTAGGTGTGTTATGCGGGCCGTTTACGAAAGTCTTGTCAACAAATGAAACATTTGGATACGGCTAACGTTTACCCCGCAGTACCTAATATATTTCGTACCTATGTTTAATACAATTTCTCAACGGCAATCGCCGGCCTCTTTTCGACTGTTACTGGCTACTTTAGTTTTATTATTTGTTTGTTATTCAAGAACATATGGCCAGCAGCGCTGGAGCGCAGGTCCCCGTGTCGGCGTAAATTTTTCTGATTTGATTGGTGATGTGCAAAATCGCAAAGGGATGCTGCCGGGTCTTTCGGCAGGTCTTGGTGTAATGTACAGCGATTACAGCCGGTTTGGTTTAGCAGCTGATGTCCTGTTTTCGCAGCGTGGTGCAAAGTTTGAGATACCGGTCGGCAACGGGCAACTTGCCTTTAATCAGCGGATTAACTATATCGAAATTCCGATTACACTACGTTATTACCTCAACGATGCCGGTAATTTCCGGCCAAACGTCTACTTCGGTCCTTCGCTGGGGCTGATGCTGAAAGGCAAACGTGTCAATCAGAAACTGAATGGTAATGATATTGCAGATGCTGATAATAGCCGTGATTTCCGTCCGGCTGATCTGGGTGCTACTGCCGGAATTCAATTCAACTTCCGGGCAGGTAACCGGCAGCGTTTTACGATTGATGCCCGGTATACCTATGGCCTGACCGATATTTCGGTACCTTCGGAGCGTATGCAGAACTCATTCATTACAGTCGGACTTGGCTATAACTGGGGCATTGGCCGCGAATACACGCGCCGTGACCCGAAAATCCGCCAGTACCGCCGTTAGTATTTGGTCGTGTTGACGAAGCAGAAATCCTGTTAGCTGTTGCTTGTCGCAGCTAACAGGATTTCTCTTTTGTGGGAATAACCCATTACCGGAAATTAAGATATACCTCTACGCCGTAGTAGCGCGGACGGCTCCATGCAATCTGATCGCCCCAGTCATATTCCCAGCCGTGCTGAATAAACAGCTTGTTTGTCAGGTTCTTCCCCCATAAAGCGACACTCCATTTTCCGTTTCGTGGTGCCAGTGAAATCCGGCCGTTCAGAATGGTAGCGGCTTTCCGCGCAATAGCGTCAGCGTTGGAAATGTCATTAAACGCTTTTCCGGTATGATTGATGTTCATCCCGAAGAATAAACGCATCTGCTCGCTGACCGGTAAGGTATATTCCGGTGCTACCGAGAAGGTGAAATCCGGTGCTTTCAGCAACCGGTTGCCCGCATAGTTAACCGGCCTGCCTTCCTCATCGGTTCCGAACGGAAAGTCAATGTACCGGAAGTGCAGGTAGCCCATCGATACGTCGGTCCGGAAGTTTTTCAGCATACCCGAAAATTCGGTTTCTACCCCCCAGCCACGTGTTTTTGGCGCATTCGCCACCCGTACGCGGGTACCCTGATCCAGCAATTCCTGCTTGTTGAAGTAGTCGGTATAAAATACGGCTGCATTGAACCGTGTGCGCTCGCTGAAGCGCGATTTAAACCCGAGTTCGTAGTTATTCACAAACTCCGGTTTAAAGACCAGCCCCGTGCCTTCAGGGTCCTTGGTGACAGAGGTGTTGAAGCCGGCCCCTTTGAAACCACGGGCAAATTTAGCATACCCCATCAGATAGGGCGAAAAGCGGTAGTCAAGACCAAGATCGTACGACAGCGCCGTATTATTGGCTTCCCGCCGTATGGGCTCCGCTTTTGAACCGACGTTAACGGCGTAAATGTTGATCAACTCAAACGGAACACCATTGACGTACTGATTCCGGATCCGCTGCCAGTAATCCAGCTGCCGTTTTTCGGACGTAAGCCGTAAACCGAATGTAAGCCGTAGTTTTTTAGACAGTTCATACGTCCCCGACCCGAACGCCGCCAGACTCCGCGAATGGATGAGGCTGTTGGTCGTATAGCCTTCACTGGTAAATAACTGTCCGTCCGGAATCGGTTCGCCCTTCATCTCTTCGCCGATGAGCATAAAATCCTTTTCGAGCGTAAAGGTGTCAAGCGCAGCAATCTGTTCCGTCATAAAATAGAGGCCGCCGATGTACGCAAACTTCTGATCACGAGGGGAATGGATACGGAGCTCCTGGCTGAAGTTTTTCAGTTTCTGGGTGCGTCCCCAGATGGAAACGTTGGCAGCGGCCACATCGTTATCTCCGAAATAATCATCAACCGAGTTATTAAAGGCCGTAATTGAGGTCAGCGTGTTACGACCAAGTTTAAATTCGCCTTTGGCTACGGTGCCGTATTGATTGCGTTGAAAGGTGTTCGGCACGCTCTGGTTGGTATGCAGGCCTTCGTCGGCCGGGATGACCAGGGGTTCGTAATCGGGTTTACCGGCATAGACAAACGTGTTTTCGGCGTTGCCGTCTTTCCCGTAATATGCCCGCAGTGTTACGGCAATATTCGGATTTGGTGTATAGAGGGCTGATGCACGGAAGCCGTAGAAGCTGGTTTTGTTCGTGGCCTGAATGTCGGGTACCTGGTCCCTGATGTAGCCCTGGCGGCTGGTATAGGCACCCGTCACGCGCAGTGCCAGTTTGTTTTTGATAAGCTCGCGGTTGATTTTGGCGCGGGCCTGAAAGAAATTGTAATTGCCGTAATTGAGTTCAATCTGGCCATTATTGGCCAGTTCGGGCTTTTCGGATACTACATGGATAACGCCGCCGATGGTGTTTTTTCCGAATAACGTCCCGTGGGGACCGCGCAGCACCTCAATCCGGTCAATGTCCATCAGGGTAGAGTTAAAGGCAAAACTCCGCGAAAAATAAACATCGTCGATATACAGCGCCACCGTTGATTCGAACCCTACGTTATCGAATACCGTTGACAGCCCCCTGATTGAGAAGGAGACCTGTGAATTAAGCCAGGAATCAGTAATCAGGTTCGGTACGTTGTTGAGCGATTCCATGGTGTTGTACACACTGCGCCGCTCCATATCCCGCTGCGAAATCACCGACGCCGCAACCGGTACCTTTTGCAGATACTCCTCAACGCGGTTAGCGCTTACAACAATGTCTGACAGCTGCATATCGTTGCTGATCAGCCTGAAGTCAATGGTCTGCCGGCGGTCGGGGGTCGGGCGGACCGCTTTTGACTGGTCTTTAAAGCCGATAAACCGTATGACCAGTTCGGAGGGCTGGCTGATACTGAGCCGGTAACGGCCAAACTGATCGGTAATGGTACCCCGGTTGGTACCCTTTATAAAAACAGACGCACCAACCAGCGGTTCGTCGTTGGACGCGCGGGAAATCCGGCCGGTAATAATCGTACTGTTCTGAGCCCTGGCAGAATGTTGGTAAAGAAGGCTTAACAGGAAAAAACAAGTGGTGAGAAACCGGGGAGACAGATTACGGAAGTAGACTGGTACAGGTTGATTCATGGGTACGGGAGTCAGAGAGAAGACAAGGAAAGGTTATTTGTCGGAGGTGCCCTGAAGTTTGCCTTCCAGCAACCGGAACGCTTTTTCGCGGTACAGTTTGATTTTTTCCTGATCCCGCTGTTCGTCAAAGGGTTTATTGCTGTAGCGCGTCTTTTGAAGCAGGCGGGTGTCGCCGAAAACGATGCATTTCTGCGGATCGTAGAGATGGGGTTTAACCCGGATTTTCAGTTCCAGGATGGTATCGAGGGTTTTGTCGAACACCCACCATGCTTCGGCCTGATCGTTGAAATTGCGGGTAATCTGGATTTCGTCGTCTACCAGCGCATCGTCGTACTGAAACCCCGACCCTTCTTTCGAAAGGCTCTGTAGGAACTGCTTCCGCACATCATTGGCTGAGAAGTTGTAAACCCGGACAATTTTATCGTCGATCAGGTTTTTCTTATCATACTCAAGAGCGCTGATTTTCTGATTGGCAGCTTTCAGTTCAGCGGTTTGGCGGGCAATGATCTGCTCCAGCCGTCTGGTTTCCTGAACCTGATCACTTAGTTGGTGTTTCAGATCATTGATGGCCTTATACTGTGCCTGAATGCTGTCGTTGCGGGTAAGAATGGTTTTTTGCAGGCCGGCGACGATGTTTTGCAGCTGTACTTTTTCGGAACCCGCCTGACGGAGTGCGATGCGGAGGTTGTTGTTTTGCTGGGTGAGTGTGGCTAGTTGCTTTTTCAGATCTTCGGCGGGAGGAGTAACCGGGGTTTGTGCCCTGGTACTCCTGCCACAAAAGAAAACCAAAATTAAGATTAAGAAAGCTTTACGGTCCATAAGGGTACACATTTTTTATAATGGTAAATATAGACCAACTTTCAAGTATTCAATTAAGGATAGTGATAAAAAAAATTAATAGGATTGGCGTATTGGTACGTATAGAGTAACTTGTTGGTAAGTTTTTGATTACTAATGAGTTTGAAAGGTGCTGTTTCGGGAGGTTCTACGAAAAACGGCATGGCCACATGCAGGTCGCGGCAACTCTGCTCATAGACCTCACGGCGGGTCGGGTGCAGGGGCGCAACGACATTGTACGTACCGGTCAGTTCGTTTCGGAGCAGGGCTGCAATAATCCCGGCAGCATCGTCCCGATGAATATAATTGACGGGTACCTCGCCGGTCGTAACCGTTTTTCCGGCAACGTACTTGCCGGGTATCCGTTCGTAGCCCATCAGTCCCCCACAGCGTAGAACGGTTATCATGCGTTCGCCGGACATGGACAGCCATGTTTGTTCGGCGGTTACCAGTGCCGGAGCCGCTGATTCTGCGGGTAGTACCACATCCGTTTCCGTAACCTCACGGTTCAGTTCCGGATATACCGATGTCGAGCTGATGTAAATAACCCACTTTACCGCCGACTCCCCGACCGCCCGGGCCAGTTGCCGGATTTGTTCCGGATGAAAATCATCACCGAATTTACCGGCCTTTGGTGGAATATCCACGATCAGTATATCGGTGTCCAGCAGGGGTGACAGCTCACCGGCCGGCTCCGGGTTGAGTTGCAGCAGCCGGGCATCAATGCCGGCTTCCTGAAGCACAGGCAGTTTTCCGGGGGTTGTAGTACTGCCTTTTACGGTATAGCCTTCCTGCATCAGTAGTTTGGCCAGTGGCAGGCCAAGCCAGCCGCAGCCGAGGATTGAGACGCTTTGCATAAGTCGTTATCGGGTTAAATAGGCCATAACCGGCAGTACTGTAACGTGGTCAGGTACGCGGTCAGGTGTCCGGAATGAATCAGTGGTGAATACGGCATCAATACCCGCTAACGAAAAGCCTTTGCTGAAAATTCCATGACTGACGATCAGGACAATCCGGCCGGCATTATGCATTTTCAGTTCTCCGGCAATGCCGGTAAAGGTCCCGCCGCCGTCGCAGATGTCATCGGTGATGTAGCAGGTTTTGCCGGCAAGGTCATCGTCAAATACCTTAAAGCCGGACAGTTTACCCGTTTTTACATCACGGGATTTCAGGCATTCAACCACATGTCCGGCTCCGATGGCCTGAGCCAGGTCGTGTACCTTTTTCAGGGCTCCGGCATCGGGCGACACCAGACACCAGGCATCGATTGGGTGCTGTTGCCGGTCGTACCGGATGGCATCGTCCGCGAAACGAATGTTGTCAATGACATAACTCCGGTCGAGCAAGGCGGTTGACACGCCGGAGTGCGGGTCGAAGACACTAACACGGTGAAAACCGGCCATATTGATGATATTGGCGATTACCTTGAGTGTAAAAGGCTCACCGGTCGTCATGACACGGTCCATCCGGGCGCCGAGCAGATAGCTGATCGCCAGCTGTATGCGTTCAACACCCAGGGCGTTCAGCGTTTGCTGCGCCAGTAAGGTCACCAGCAGGTCGTCAGTATTGGCAATGCGGGTGATGATCCGGCAGCTGTTGAGGCCATCCGGCACGTTTTCCGGTCCGATCCTGAGGTGGGGCTGTCCGTCCGGAAACGTAAACCGCTCAAAAGGAATGTCCGAGGCTGCCGGGTTGAGTAGGTTGAAGGTAAGCATTCTTTGTTGTGGTTAAAGCTGGTCCAGCAGCCGGGTGCGTATCTCGTTCAATGTCTGTTCGGCCAGTAACCGGCCGTCGCGGAAAACCGGTTTCAGTTCACCGGCGGCCTCTTCGGCCCATGTACATTGATCTTTCAGTATCAGTTTACCGGTAGCCGGATCGCGGTGTACGGCCAGCAGGCCACGTGCCGAGCGCTTGGTACCGTCGTCGGTTTTAGGGTCTTTAAAAATGTCGCGGCCAACGTGGTTCACCTCGCCATAGGTCGCTTTCATGGCAAATCCGTAGGTATCCCGGGTAACGTATTCGTAGGTGTAAGACCCGATTCCCAGAACAACATTATAGCTGGCAAATCCTTTTTGGGCGAGTCCTTCCAGAATACGCAATTGCCGTTCAGTGGTGATGCTGTCGCCGTAAATCAGGCCAATGTGCGGGTCGAGCAGCTTATAGCCGGTTTCGGTAATACTACCGCCGAATGTTTCCCAAAGGCAGGCAATGGCCCCCTTGTGTTGGGGTGTGCCTTCGGGAGCGTCAGGATCGCCGACAATAATCTTTACCGGATCGCCGCTATCGGGCCGGATAACGACCTTACCGGCACGGCTGAGGATGGTTTGTCTCAGCTCCGGCAGAAATCCGGTAATTACCTGCCAGAAGTCCCAGGTGTCGGATACGATAGACACGATTCCGGTTGGATACACTTCCGTAATCAGCCGCTCAAAGGTACCGATCTCATCGGCCCGGGTGCCCATACACATGACGCTGTGCTCGGTGGCCGCTACCGAGCCGCCGATCAGTTCCTGTTCACAGTCAGCGTTGTAATAGGTTTCCAGAAAGTCGATGGCCGGAATGGTATCGGTGCCGGTGAATGACAGCAGGTGGGCAGCCCCGCTCATCATGGCATCTTCAACCCCTGACATTCCGCGGAAGGAAAAGTCATGCCCCTGCCAGGGGACAAAGCTCATGTCGTTGCCTATGGTCCTGGCGGCGTATTGCCGGAAGACGCGCAGGTACTGAAACGCCGTTGTTGCCGAGGTGCAGGGTTTCCAGAGAATAGTGCTCATCAGTGTTTCGAGCATGTTGGTCAGCCAGAAAAAATCCGGATGCGTGTTGCGGATGGTCAGCACCGGTACACGCATGGGAGTCAGCTGGCCCTCGGGTAACGCCTTGATTTCGAGCGGTAAATAGCCCAGGTCGTACAAGTCCGCAATATGCTGGTACGTGATGCTGCCGGGGCCCAGGTAATGGTCGATGCGGCGGCGGTACTGCGCCAGTACCTCATCTTTCGGGCGCTTAAAAAACTGCTCGCTGAATTGCCGGATCAGGTATTCTTTCAGAAAATACTGCAACCCGAAAAATACAACCTCCTGTGTGTCAGAAACCCTTGACTTACGGGGTGTCAGGTTTGAATAAACGAGGGTTGTTCCGTCCGGATACTGAAACTTATGGCCAACCTTGTAGCCGTCTTTCAGCAGGAGAGGTAAGATATTCATAACAATGCCTGATTAAATTTTAAACTGAAAACCACTTTTGACCAACGCATCGTACTGCTCCCTGTCAAATTCGAACAGCTCGGGGGCGCGGTTCTTTTCGCCGAGCCGCTTCTGACCGGTTGGTTTTACAATGCCGCTCGCGGTTATCTTCTTGTGAAAATTGCGCCGGTCGAGTGTAACGTTGAGTATGCATTCGTACAAATCCTGTAATTCGCTGATGGTAAACTGCGGGTTTAGTAGCTCAAAACCAACAGGTTGGTAAGTGACTTTTGCCTGAAGCCGCCGGATGGCTGTCTGTAAAACGTCCTCGTGGTCGAACCCAAGAGCCGGTAATGTACTGACCGGAAACCAGTTAACATCGTTAGCCATTTTTCCGGTTGTCAGCTCAAAGCGTTCCGGGTTAATCAGGGCGTAATAGGCCACCGACAATACCCGGCCGCGTGGGTCACGATCGGGTCTGCCAAACGTGAAAAGCTGCTCCAGATAGAGGCTGCCAAGGCCGGTTTTTGTCTTCAGAATCCGGTCGGCCGATGCTTCCAGCGTTTCGTCGAGGTACAAAAAACCGCCCGGAACTGTCCACATACCCGCGTAAGGTTCCTCTTTGCGGTTCAGCAGGAGTACGGCTAGTTTTTCACCGTCATAGCCGAAGATCACACAGTCGATGGTGACGGATGGTTGCGGATAGGCTGATAACTGGTTCATAATTTTGTTTGCGTAATTATTACGCAAACTTAACTGGTTGTGGTTAATCTGCAAATAGTTTGCGTTTTTTTTACGCGAACTATTGAGCGAACGGGAAATCTAACAGTGTTAGAACGCTCTGAACGTTGCGGAGAGGCTAGTAACGTTGGTGAACCTGCATCAGAAAATCAGCCGTGCGCTTACGGATTTCAGAAACGGACTGGGTGAAATTATTGTGCATCATACTGAACATAAGCACCTTACCTTTTTTCGTGACCAGATAGCCGCTCAGGTTATACACGCCCGTCATAGAACCGGATTTCGCAAAAAATATAAGGCTGTGCACCTGTACTCATGGTGCGTAGTGTGCCCGACCGGCCGGCCGCCGGCAACAAGGCAAACAGGCGTTCTTGTGAAGCATGTCTACTGATTTCGCGAAGCAGCTGAATGAAGGTATCGGGTGTAAAGAGGTTGTACCGCGACAAGCCCGATCCATCGACCCACCGGTCTTGTTTCAGCTGGCCGTTAAGGGTTTTGTCGATAACCGTATTCATAGCTGTCCGGGCGTTCAGTTGTCCGTCGAGTCGGGCCGCGCCCATCAGCAGGATGGTGCTCGGCAAACATGTTGTCGCTGACCTGAAGCATACGCTTGTAGAGCGAGTCGGCCGGTACGCTGCCGTAGAAAATCGTTGTGTTGGCCGGTAGCGGCTGATTCACGACACCAACGGGGCGGTTGAGGGTATCAGTCAGCAGACGCGCAGCCAGGTCAGCCGACCAGCGGAATGGCACATCCTGGCGGGTCGGTTTCGTGACCGTTCCCGGTACAAACCGGTTGCTGTTTTCCTGCCGCACTACCGAACCCCCTTTCGGGCCCGTTACAAGGCTATCCGCAAAAAGGGCCGGACTAACAATTGTCGGTTTATCCGGTGCGCCGGTAAACCGTACCAGATTACCGTATACCGGCAATGGAGCCAGTTCGGCCGAGTAGTCGTCGTTGTAATCGTCCCAGGCCCAGCCCGCTCCGAAGCGCTGACCGGTATAATTGGCTGGTGAGAAAAAGAGTTTTTCCGGCCGCTTCCGCAGAAAACCGAGCAGAGCGGTATCGGGTAGGTCAGGATGGAGCAAGAGCGGATGACCGGTACCCCAGAAAAAAAGGGAGTCATTGCGGCTTATGTACCGGACGGCCGGTAATGAGTCGGAAAGCGTCATCAGGCCGGCCAGAAAGGTGATCAGTTTTGTATTGGAGGCGGGCGTAAAATGGAGATTTGCGTTATGGGCGATGAGCGTTTTTTGTGCTGCCGGATCATACAGTGCAAAACCCGTAAGATGGTCGGTATACAGTGAATTACGGGTTAATTCGCGGCGGATCTGACGGCCGGGCGAACAGCTTACCAACAAAAAAACGGACAGGGCAAAAAAGAGGTATCGCATCGTTTGTCAAAAAAAAGAGCAGGGCCAGCGTCCCGAATGTGTCGTTCTTGACGTTGGCCCTGCTAAAAACGGCGAAAAGATGTTACCGCGCAATCATTATCTTTTTAGTCTGCACAGAATCACCGGCTTTGAGCTGCAAAAAGTAGAAACCGGTCGGCAACTGCGTCAGGTCAAGCTGCTCGTTGATGCTCGTACCCTGCACTTTGAGCGGCAGCTGGCGGAGTGTCTGCCCCGAAGCCGTCGTGACGGTCAGGTCGGCTTCCGTAGCGGCTTTGGCCAGTTTCGCCTGCACGCGGATCTGTCCGTTGCTGCTTGGGTTCGGATATACATGGAAGGTTGAGGTGACCTGCGGTTCTGTAGCCAGGATTTTGGCGGCCGGCGGTGTCTGAATCTGCAGGTTATCAATCCCCCAGCCCCAGCCAATGGCCAGCTGGTCAGAAAAGAGCCGGAAACGGATCAGAATAACGTCGTTGGCCTTGAAATTCCCGTTGTCGAGCATGTAAATCTCGCGGGTTTTATACAAGCTTGGCGTACCCACTGTGCTTGAGTTTTTCTCCCCTGGCTGTCCATCAACCAGACTGCGGTTATAAGCTGTTGCCCAGGCCGACTGATCGTTGGAATCATACCCGTCGGCGAGTGGCAACCAGGTAATGCCGCCGTCTTTAGAGCCTTCTACTATAACGTAATCGTAAAAGCCGTCATTCGCCGTATTTGGCACCGGCATCGCCCGGCTCAACCAGTACAACCTCATCAAAACGCAGGGTAGCGCTGTCGGGATTGCTTTTCAGCTTGATAGGAGTCAGGTAGTTGATATAGGTATTCCGTTCATAAAATACATCTGCCCCGCGTTCATACGGGTGGGCTGAGTGGATTCCCGGATCGGTGAAGCCCGAAGGCTGAGTAATAGAAAAACTATTACCGACGAAGTCACTGTCCGCTGACGGAGGCGAACGAAGTAGAAAAACTGTTTTTGGAGGTTGTTTGCGGCGCAATAATTTTAACTTCATAAAAACCGGTTGCCGGTAAAATGGTCTGGTTTTTATTCTTCGACTTATCGCGGGCAATGATCCGGTACTTCAGTACATCCCCGGCATTCAGGAATTTATTGGCGGTAGTGCCCGGTACGATTAAACCGACATACACACTGTCACCGCTTGACAGGCTGCCGGCATAGCGCAGGCCGCTGGTTTTGGTTGTCTGCGAATTGACGGCATACTCTACATAAGCCGTATCCATATTCGCCTGCCGGTCGTCGTTGATGGCAACCGAGAGGAACAGGGAGTCAGAAGCACCTCTGAGCTCATAGGGCTGCGGAATGTGGCGGCGAACGGCCGGGGCCACATTGTCAGGACCCATCACGAAGTAGTTGACTACCTGACCACCAGTGTAGTTTTTACCCGGATTGGTAAAGGTCCGGCCCGACGCATCTTTTACTTCATAATAGTACCGGTACTGACCCGCTGCCTGGTTGGCCGGAATCGTGTAGGTATACTGATCCGTTGTACCAACACGCGTCGGCGTTACTGTCTGGAAACTACTCAGGCTCGTTGGTGGTGTTGTGCCTTTATAAATGTACAGTTTTACCGAAGAGGCATCATAAACAGTATCGCTGACGACACGGGCAGAAAAGGTCAGGTCTTTCACATCCTCCATATCGTCAAAAGCCGTATGCAGCAACGATGTCGTTTTCCATTCCATATCTTCGAACATGGCAAGTGTCATCGGTCCCGGCGAATGGATCGCTTCGGCGTTGGCAATGGTCGGCGTCATCAGCGAGTTCGCGGTACCTTGCGGGTACGTTGATTCGTCTAAGTGCGAAATACTCGATCCGGCATTATAGGTTGACGGAGCATAGAGGCGCGCTTTACCACCCGTTCGTTTCGTCACCATATCTCCTGAGAAATACAAGCTGCCACCGGTCAGCTGCTGGGCCAGTGCCTGCGATTCGTCCGGATACGTTGCGAAGTCAACCAGGCTTTTTGCCTGTGCATTCTGTATAAAATGGGCAAATACCGTTGGATAGCCATAGCCATGATAGCCAAGTCCTTGTGACAGGCTCATGCCGCTGACAAAGCCGAGGCCATGGCCCAGTTCGTGCAACACAACGGTCGCCAGGTCAATCTGACCGGCACCCGGTTTGGCGTCGGTTCCATAATAGAATTTTACGCTGCTGTTGCTGTTGAAGGCCGCATAAATGTCGGCGCTGTCCGGGTTGTTGAGCTGGCGGCGGGCAATTTTTTCGGCGAGCGCAATCGGATACACGCCAAATGCTTTCTGGGCACCGTCGAAACCGATGCGGTAATCATCCGGCCGTGCCTGTCCGATGGTCGTTCCGCTCGACGAGCCGGCACCCAGGTCCTGCCAGTAGGCTTTAATGCGGATCGGGACAGGTGACGAAATCAGGGTTGACCAGATATCAACGGCATACTGAAATGCCTTCTGGGCTTCCGGTGAGAAACCTTTGTACTCGACAATAAACTGCGCGGCCGGTGCTGTGGCTACCCTGGCATTCCGGCGCTGAATATATTCTTCCGGCGGCGGAACACTCGTAAAGGCGTTTGTCCGCGAGCCGTAGCAGGTGACGCTCTCGGGCTTGTAGACCCGCATCTTCATGGCAAAATTTTTGTAATCGCTCTGGTTGGGCGCAGCAGAGGCTTTCAGTTTCGCGGGCGGGTCAAATTTGGGTGCGCGCTGAGCCATGACAGACCCGAGGGACAGCAACCCCAGCACAACCCAAAGGCGGGCGAGGAGAGAACTATTCATGTAAATGTGTAAAAGTTAAAGACGATACCGAATAAGTTGTGTTGTTGGCTTTTATAAACTAATCTACTAACGTTTAACGGTTCTGACTGTTGTATGAAAAAAAAGTGAAAGTTTGTGTTTCCATGCTAAAAACGGCAAACTTCCGGACCTGAAAACCGTCATGTATCCGGCCTGTGGCTTTGAAACCAAATATACCGAATTGATACAGAATCACAAGCCGCCCGGCAAGGGCTGCTTGTGTATCCCGGCTGGTTTCAGATACGCATCGAACATGAAATACGTTGCATGTTGTTAACCGGAAGCAACGTAAAATGTCTGTAACAGGATATAATTTTGTAGTATGACACCGAATCAGATCTTACAACAGTATTGGGGCTACCTGGCTTTCCGGCCCTTGCAGGAGGATGTCGTCGGGGCGGTATTGAACGGGCAGGATGTGCTGGTGCTCATGCCGACCGGTGGCGGCAAGTCGATCTGCTTTCAGGTGCCTGCCCTTGCCATGGAAGGGGTCTGCATCGTGGTCACCCCGCTGATTGCGCTGATGAAAGATCAGGTCGAGCAGCTGCGGCGGCGGGGTATACCGGCAGCCGCGGTATTTTCCGGCATGCACTGGCGCGAAATCGACTCCACGCTGGATAACTGCATTTACGGTACCGTCAAGTTTCTCTATGTCTCGCCCGAGCGGTTACAGACCGAAATCCTCATTGAACGGGTAAAGCAAATGAAGGTATGCCTGCTGGCCATTGATGAGGCGCACTGTATCTCAGCCTGGGGCTATGATTTCCGACCGCCCTATTTACAGATTGCTGACTTCCGGACAATTGATTCCTGACGTACCGGTGATTGCCCTGACCGCCTCGGCAACACCCGACGTGCAGGCTGATATTCAGGCTAAACTCGAGATGCGCCCGTCGCCGGGCGGCGAAACGCTGGTGTTCCGGCAGACATTTGCCCGCCCCAATCTGTCGTATTCGGCCATTGCGGAAGAAAATAAAGAGGGTCGCTTGCTGCGGGTGCTGAGTAATGTGCCCGGTTCGGCCATTATCTATGCCCGGAGCCGCCGGCAGACCCAGCAGATTGCTGAATGGCTGCGGTGGCAGAACATCGCGGCCGACTATTACCACGCGGGGCTGAGCAACAAGCAACGGGGCGAAAAGCAGGACGCCTGGATCAACAACAAAACACGGGTTATGGTGGCGACCAACGCCTTCGGAATGGGGATTGACAAACCCGATTGCCGTGTCGTGATTCACGTCGATCCGCCCGATACACTGGAAGCGTACTACCAGGAAGCCGGCCGGGCCGGGCGCGACGGACAGAAAGCGTACGCAGTATTGCTCTATACACCCGGCGACCTGACGACCCTCATGCACCGTACGGAGCAGCAGTATCCGCCCGTTGATCTGATCCGGCGGGTCTATCAGGCCGTGGCCAATTTTCTGGCCGTACCGGTCGGCAGCGGGCAGTTTACAAGCTATGATTTCGATCTCCAGCAACTAATCAGTAAGTTCAATCTGCCGGCTCAGGAAACACATTACGCGCTGAAACAATTGCAACATGAGGGCCTGATTGAACTCAGTGAAGGGTATTACCGGCCGTCGCGGGTGATGATGTCGGTCGATAACCGGCAGTTGTATGATTTTCAGCTCAAGAACCCGCATTATGATTCGTTTATCCGGCTCCTGATGCGGATGTATGGCGGCGAGCTGTTTACCGATTTCCTGACCATCTCGGAAAGCGCACTGGCCAGGGCATTTCTGATTTCGGAGCAAGAGGTCATGAACGTACTGGACCAGTTGAACCAGCGGGCCATTCTGGTCTATGAAAAACAAAAGGATAAACCGCAGCTGACGTACCTGACCCCGCGCATTAATGCGGAGCAACTGGTGATCGATACGGCGGCACTGGCTGAGCGTAAACACCGTGCGCTCTCTAAGGTAAAGGCGGCTATCGACTATGTGCAGCATCCGCAGCAGTGCCGTACCCGCCTGTTACAGACGTATTTCGGAGAACTACCCGAAGAAGCCTGCGGGGTTTGTGATAACTGCCTGAAAAATAAAAGCAAGCAGCATAGCGTAGACGCTGTCCGGGAGCAGGTGCGGAACTATCTGTTACAGGCCATGACACGGGGCGTATCCCCGCGGCAGCTGGCTGACCAGTTTGCGGCAATGGATAATGAGGTACTGGCACAGGCCGTCCGGCAGTTGCTGGCCGATGAGCAGATCGGGTATAATGAAGGTGGGAATCTGATCGCGCTGACCCCCTGATAACGGCCCAACGGCCGGCGATGTTAGCTATAGGCGTTAGCCGGAATCGCCGGCCGTTCCGGTTGATAGAGCGGGTATGCCTGCTCTTCCTGCCATTTCCGGAGCCAGAAACGGTATTTTTTCCGGCCATACTCAATAAAGCCGGGAATCGACGTAGCGTCAACCACAAAGAGCCGGTACGGCCGCTGTTTCATGACGCCGACAAAAATAAACCGGAACCGGCGGGTGTCGACCCATGAGCGGACACCGGCATCGGCATGCCGCAGACTGTCAAGGTAAAACGCCGCCTGCCGGTCATAATCGTAGGTGTAACAGCTTTCCAGAAACTGTGCCTGCGTGCGGGCGGACGTTGTTTTAAAATCCAGCACCAGCGCATTCTGCCGTTTAGGGCTGGTGTAGACCAGATCCAGCCGTGCTTTACACTCAACCTGACTGACCGGATCCGTAAACAGCACAACGTGTTCGCGCAGGGCCTCACCCATATGCGGGCGACGCTTCTGCGCCTGTTGCAGGTAGCGTTTGCAGAAGCTGTCGTTGTAAATCGTGTCCATCAGCGAGGTGAGTTGCCGGGTTTCGTTCGGGGCCATATCCGGCAGCAGTTCACCCATGACATCGCCGATGGTTTCCGGTTCGAGCAGGTGCTGGTGAAAGGCCCGTCCGAAGGCCTTTGCTTTTTCCGACGAAAACCGGGCCGAGGGCAGCGAGCCGTATCCCAGATGTTCTTCTTTCAGCCGTGTCAGATCTGAATTAGAGACCCGTGGCAAGGCCCGGTAGTCGGCAGAGGTGCCGGTAAATACCGGCGCACTATCAAATTTACTAAGCATGGCGTTTTGATGAGGGTACAAGAAGGTGCTGCCCGGCCGATGAGGTCGGTTCAGGCAGCACGAATGGATGGATTGCGGATTAGTTGCCCGTTGTCACCGGAATAGCGATAGCATCGGTATCATCGCCGAGATTGGCAAACGGGTTGTAGTAATTGAATGCCGTTTTGATGTTGGCAATATCGGTCAGCGTTTCCTGCCGGAAGATTTTATGCTCGTGCGCAAACTGCTTCAGTTCGGCCGTACGCTCGGGTGTTCCGAGCTTATACGAGAACGTGGCAATATGGTAAATCCCTTTCGGCTGGATCTTGTTGTTTTCCTTCTTTTCGGCTACAGCCGTAATGACGACATCGGCCAGCGTAAGGTCGTCGTAATAGAGTGGCTCAATAAGGCGGAAAATATTATCGACGGAATAGCCGTGAAACAGGACCGCTGACACACAATTTTTATCATCCACGAAAAAAATTTCTGCCCAGTTTTTAGTGCCCATATTCAGGATATTGTCGGTGAAGATGCGCCACGCAATCGGCTGAAACGTAAGGGTATTTCCCAGCTTTTCGGCCCCGTTGATGTTGAAACCGCCTTCTTTGGCGTCGAACCGGTACTGACGGGGATGCCCTTCCAGGTATTTGAAGCGACGGCTTTTTTCCGTTGAGACAATTTCTATTGTACCATTTTGAAATTTTTGATAAGGATTTACAGCCTGATCATTTTGATTTGTCTCAATTGTGTTTTTGTTTTGCATGTTCATTAGTATTTGTTGTTTACTGTTCAAGCAGGGGGCCCACATTGCGGTCCCTTTTGCCTTTTATAGCGGTCTGCTTTCTGATATAAATTTACACAGAAATGTGTAAAAAGACAACGCCTTAGGTAAAGTTTTTAAGGTCCCGCAGGAGGGCCTGTCTGTAGCCTGAAAAATGGCTCAAAGGGCCGTTTAGAGCCCTTTTAACGACACGTTCCGGACACTTGCAGAGGAGTGGGTTGATTTACATAAATGTGTGTAAGGCTAACGTAGTTTATGGCGATTGAAACGCGTTTACAGCAGCTTATTGATGCACTTGACCTTAGTGTGCTGGAATTTGCCCGGCACCTGGGGGAACACAGGGGCGAAAAAATATACCATATCCTGCATGGACGGCTCAAACCACGCTTCGAAACGCTTGAGAAAATCCTGCAGGCGTTTCCGCAGGTAAACGGCGACTGGCTGATCCGGGGCGAAGGACTGATGTTTAAATCGTACCAGCCGTCACCATCGGCCGCAATTACCACCGAAGAACGGCTCCGCAACGTTGAATTTCTGCTCTTTCAGCTCAACGAACGGGTGGCTCTGCTGCAACAAACCCTCGACGAACTTCGCCGCCAATCAAACAAGCCCTGACCTTTGGTAGTTATAGAGAAAACTACCAACGTCATGGAAAACGAAAATAAATCATTTGACCCGCAGGATGTCGATAACGAGTATTACTCGAAAGACCCCTATCAGCACGGCGATTCTGACTACGGTCGGGTAAGCGAAGGTGTTGGCAATAATTCGTACAAAAGCTCCACGTCCGGTATGGATATGGATACTGAAAACCAAGAGTATATTGCCGAAACACGGGAAGCCAATAAACACGAAGGTAATCCGGCTTTACCGACGGGTGAAACCATTGCCACCGGTACAATGGAGTGGGATGTAGATGCCGAAGCCGTTGAGCGGGGGCACAACAAGCCACATCCGGTAATCAGCGACGAAGCCGCTAAGAAGTTCAGCGAAATCGCCGAAAACCCGTCGGATGATGCCTTGTTTCACCGCGCCGATGCCACGTATCTGGAAGAAGGTGACCATCCGGGCGAAGGCTATGACCCGCATCACATGGGATACGAAAATAACGATAAGGACAAGGAATAAAGAGCCGATAGATAATTGTTGAACCGATTGGGGCGGTTGGAGAGCGATCTTCAGCCGCCTTTTTTTTACAGATTTTTGTAAACTTGCTCTTTCATTCAGTTGTGCCGGAACAGGAGTATTCTCCGGCCTGGTTACAGACCGTGCAGCAGTATATTTTTGCCGTACGAACCGGTTTACAGGACTTTTTAGGCCATGTATTCCGGTTTGCCATAATAAATCCTGTGAATTCTGTAATCTTGTCAAAATAAAGCTCCTTCAGGTATATTTACGATTCAAACAAGTACGAACTTGATTATCGAGACCCGCGCCTATGCCCGAGCAGGGTTATTGGGCAACCCTTCCGACGGTTTTTTTGGTAAGACCATTTCCATTTCTGTCCGCAACTTCGGCGCGTCGATTACACTCTATGCTTCACCTGAACTGATCATTGAACCACAGCCACAGGATACAAACGAATTCCGGAGTGTGTATCACCTGCGCGATGCCGTCAGTACGCTGGGCTATCACGGTGGGGTACCGCTGCTTAAGGCGGCCATCAGGAAGTTTGTCGAATATTGTGAACAACAGCAAATACGGCTGCATAACCGCAACTTTTCTATCCGTTATTCAACGTCAATTCCCCGTCAGGTCGGGCTGTCAGGGTCCAGTGCCATCATTACAGCGGCATTTCGGGCGCTGATGCAGTTTTACCAGGTAGAAATTCCGCTTCCGATTCTTCCTAATCTGGTAATGGCCACAGAAACAGAGGAGTTAGGCATTACGGCTGGTTTACAGGATCGTGTGATTCAGTGCTATGAAGGCTGTGTCTACATGGACTTTGACCGGTCAGTTATGGACGCCCAGGGCTATGGCAATTACGAGCCCGTTGATCCCGCACTGCTGCCGAAACTGTACCTGGCCTATAACACGGATCTGGGAAAACAGTCGGGCCGTGTGCATAATGACGTCAAGTCGCGCTGGCTGAAAGGCGAGGAACTGGTCGTTAATACCATGGCCGATATTGCTGATGTAGCACGACAGGGACGGGATGCCATTCTGAATCAGGACATCGAATCACTGAACGGGCTGGTAAACCGCAATTTCGACCTGCGGACAAAGATTTATAACATCAGCGACCGGAATATGTCGCTCATCAATACCGCACGGGCCTGCGGGGCTTCTGCGTCATTTACCGGTTCCGGCGGGTCAATTATCGGTCTCTACCGCGACGATGCGATGCTGAACCGGCTGTTTGTTGAACTGAAAAAAATTAACGCACGCGTTATAAAACCGTACATAAGTTAGCGCGTCTGCGGCATTGCCGCAGGCATTCATTCACGCATAACCATGATAAAAAAAGCTGTAATTCCGGCGGCCGGTTTAGGCACCCGCTTTTTGCCGGCGACAAAAGCACAGCCGAAAGAGATGCTCCCGATTATTGACCGGCCAACGATTCAATATGTGGTTCAGGAGGCGGTTGACTCGGGAATTGAAGACATTCTGATCATTACGGGCAAGGGCAAACGGGCGATCGAAGACCATTTTGACCGGAACTTTGAACTGGAAAACCGGCTCGAAGAGAAAGAAGATCAACTGTTGCTCGACGAGATGCGCCGGTTGTCGGATATGGCCAACCTTCATTATGTCCGCCAGCGCGAGCTGAACGGCCTGGGCGATGCCATCCGGTATGCCCGCCATCACGTTGGTAACGAGCCGTTTGCGGTGCTGCTGGGTGATACCATCATGGATTCGGTCATTCCGGTAACGCAGCAACTGATTGATACCTATGCCCAGTTTGGCGGTTCAGTGATTGCCGTGGAAGAAGTGCCGCATGACAAGGTTAACCGCTACGGCATCGTGGGTGGCCGTCCGCAGAGTGACCGGATTCTGGAACTGGATACGCTGGTTGAGAAGCCGTCAATCACAGAGGCACCGTCAAATCTGGCCATTGCCGGCCGGTATATCCTGACGCCCGATATTTTCGATGCCCTGGAGCAGACCGAAATCGGTAAAAACGGCGAAATCCAGCTGACCGATGCCATGCGCATTCTGCTGAAGCGCGAAAACATCTACGCGCACCGGATTGAAGGCAAACGCCATGATATCGGCAATAAGCTTGATTTCCTGAAAACGACAGTTGAGTTTGCGCTGAAACGCCCTGAATTTGCCAAGCCGTTTATGGCCTATCTGAAAGAGATCGTGGCGCAGGCCGAATAAGCCATATACTAATCACAGGGTAGTATTCGTTCTGCCCGAAACGTAACGTACTGAAATAACTCTTCTTAATAATAATTGGTGAACTATGAAAATGGTAAAGTTGACAACCCTTGGTCTGGTTGCTTTAATGCTGAATGTTCAGGCAGGAAATGCGCCTAAAAAAGGCAAGTGGGAAAAACTGTTTGACGGCAAATCACTCACGGGATGGCACACGTATCTGAAGGCAGGACAGCCTGTTTCGGACAAGTGGAAAGTAGAAGACAACGCCATTGTACTGACTTCAGGTGGTGCCGGTGATCTGGTAACCGACAAGGAGTACGGCGACTTCGAACTGGAAATCGAATGGAAAATTGCTGAGAAAGGAAACAGCGGCGTTATTTTCCACGTAAACGAAGATCCAAAATACCGCGCTACCTACGCCACAGGCCCTGAAATGCAGGTACTTGACGATGAGCGTCACCCTGATGCCACAAAAGGCCGGGACGGCAACCACAAAGCCGGCTCCCTGTATGACCTGCTGCCTCCATCGGATTTCTCTGTTGTGAAACCGGCCGGTGAGTGGAACAAAGCAAAGCTGATCATCAAAGAAGGCAAAGCGGAGCAATATCTGAATGGTAAGAAGGTTGTTGAATATCCGACAAACGGTCCTGAGTGGGACAAAATGGTAGAAAACAGCAAGTTCAAAGGCTGGCCGGGCTTCGGTAAATTCCAGAAGGGCCACATCGCCCTTCAGGATCACGGCGACAAAGTCTGGTACCGCAACATCCGTATCCGAGAACTATAATATAAAGAGCGGGAGACTGAAAGAGTGAAAGAGCGATTAGGCCAATCTTCGCATAACAATCACTCTTTCGCTCTTTTGCCGCATAGCGGCCGCTCTTTCACTCTTTAAATTATGCAGACAACCCGTCGGAATGCGCTGAAAGCCCTGAGCACCAGCGCACTAACCTTAACCGCCCTCGAAACACTGGCTTCGGGTATGGAACCACAAACAAAATTAAAAGGTAACATCCGCCACTCAGTCAGCCGCTGGTGTTACTCAAGTATTCCGCTTGATGATCTTTGTCAGGCCTGCAAGGAAATCGGCATTGAGTCCGTTGAACTGACGGGCCCGGACGAGTGGCCGACTCTAAAAAAATACGGCCTGACGTCGGCGCTCGGACAAGGCAACTGGCCGAAAGGAACGGGCCTGCCGAGCTTCTTTAACAATCCGAAAAACCACGATACGCTGGTTGATTTCTATACAACCCTGATTCCGCAGGCGGCTGATGCCGGTGTAACCAATATCATCTGCTTCTCCGGTAACCGCAACGGACTGAGCGAATACCAGGGCCTGCTGAACTGCCAGAAGGTATTGAAACGCCTGATGCCGCTGGCCGAAAAAAATAAGGTAACTCTGACGATGGAGCTGCTAAGTTCCCGCCACAGTCATCCTGATTACCAGTGTGATAATGTAGAATGGGGTGCTGTTTTGTGCGAGATGGTTGGTTCCGAGAACTTTAAGCTGTTATACGATATCTTCCACATGCAGAGTATGCACGGCGATCATATCCGGAACGTACAGCGCTACGGTAAATACATCAGCCATTACCATACGGGTGGTATGCCTGATCGCCGGGAAATTGACGAACGGCAGGAAATTTACTACCCGGCCATTGTGAAAGCCATCGTGGCAACCGGCTACAAGGGCTTTATCGGCCAGGAGTTTGTACCGACACCGAAAGACAAGGAGGGCATGCTGGCTTCTTTGAAGCAGGGCGTTCTGATCTGCGACGTGTAAATTAGCCTAACTAAAAAAGGCGGCCGGAATGCTCCGGCCGCCTTTTTTAGTTATTTATCAGTCGCCAGTGTCTGTATTTCCCGATCAGAAAGCGGGCGGTTGTAAATGCGGATATCGTCGAGTTTACCTTTAAAAAACCATATGTCGGCAATTCCGTCCTCCAGTGTATCATCGTCAGCACCGATTAACAGTCCCCGCGGATTAGTATAGATAATTGTAGCCGGTACGGTGGATGTAATCAACGTTTCTCCGTTGACGATCACTTTAGCCATAGTACCCTTCTTGGTGAAAACAACATGATACCAGGTGCCCGGACTGAATGCCCTGCGGCCAAACAGGTAGGTATTCGGATATACATAGGCACCAATTAACTGACCGTCAATGTTACCATACCCATACTGCCAGGCATTTTCAGTCCCTCCGTTAGCCGGATAGCTTACTATCATTCCTGGATTATCAACGATTGTCATCCACGCCGAAAGGGTAAAATCGTTGAACTGGAAGGCTGTGTCTTTTTTCGCGCTGATCCAGTCATTACCATCAAAATTGTAGGCCTTATCAGGATTTCCGAAGCGGTCGGTTGTCAATGTAGCGTCATGAACCGTGCCGTGGCGGTTGTTGCCGCTTTCGTCGTTGGCATTACCGTTGAAGGGATAGTAAGCGATCAGGCCTTTAGCCAGATCAGGTGGTGCTTCAAGTGTATACAGGCGCTGAATCTCCGGTTCAGAAAGCGGGCGGTTATAAATGCGGATATCGTCGAGCTGACCCCAATAATACCCTGCGTGAGTGTAGTTGCCCCATGGTGAATCAGATACGCCAAAGTCGACATGACTGAATGAGTTATAGGGGGAAGTGACCGGGGCTTGCCCGATGAATGATCCGTCAATGTACAATTTCTGAAAGCCTTGAGGAGCATCATAAACGGCTGTAAGATGATGCCACGTACTGTCCATGTATACTTTCTCTGTACGAAACGATGTATTCTGCATACTGGCTGACTGATAGGAGGAAATAGCTATTTTACCATACCAGCCATTATAAACAGGTTCTGTTGATCCAAAGGACTGGATTGTAAACATTTCCTTTCCAAAGGACGCAAGTACCGGCCACCTGCCGTTAGCATTACTCGGAAAAGGCCCTTTAAACCACAAAGAAATACTCATCTGGGTAGAGAATTCAGATGAAGCCTTTATCCGGTCATTAACACCATCAAAATTATAGGCCTTATCAGGATTTCCGAAACGGTCGGTTGTCAATGTCGCGTCATGAACCGTGCCGTGGCGGTTGTTACCACTTTCATCGCTGGCATTACCGTTGAAGGGATAATAGGCAACCAGACCATCTGATAACGAAACCGATAACTTAAGAAATGCATCCGGCCGGGCAAACCGGAGTACGCCGGCCTGCTTGATGCGTGATGCATACACCGTAGTACTGGCTGGTATCGTTATTGTGTGACTTTCAGCAATGTGTACATAATCATCCGGCGTTGGAATACGGTTACAGGACCAGACTGCCGGATCAGTCCATAGGCCGCTTTTGACTGATGTCAGGCTGGTGCATGCGCTGAGTGGAGGGGGACTGGTAAACGAAAACGGTTTCGACGTAGCGGCGTGTACTATACCGGAACAGCCAAAAAAGAGAAGGTAAATCAAAAGGCGGAGCCAGAATTTACAAAAGCGTGGGTAACAAGTGAACATATTGTGGAGAAAGTAAGTATAAACAGTCAAATATAATGATTAGATGGGATTAATGCCTTTTGATATATTCGTAATGCTATGACAGAGAGCCCTGCCGGTTCTGATAAAACTTTTCACTACACATGCTCAGAAATTCAAACATTAAGCGCCGGATTTGGTAATTTGTTGTAGCATAATACAAACCAAAACGTACAGCTATGTTGGAACGATTGGAGGAAATAAGAGAAAATATATTCCGATATCTCGAAGCTCGTATTGAGCTGTTTACCCTCGAAACAAGGGGCAAAATTGAAGACGGAGCAACAAAAGCCATTCATGGCGTTGTGCTGGGTTTTCTGGCCACCATCACACTTATCTTTTTATTCAGCCTGCTGGCTGCCTGGCTGAACTATGTACTGGACAGCCGTTATCTGGGCTTCCTGATTGTCGCGTTATTTTTTCTGGTGCTCACCATTATCTGGGCTGCCGCCAAAAACTTCTGGATTAATATGATCCGTGAAATGGCGTACAATACCATTAAAAAACAGCAGGAGACCAAACAGAAAGAGCGCGCTGACGCGGTAGAGGAGTTGATGGATAAAACCCGTAATTCATTGAATGAAAGCGGTCGTTACATAAACGAAAACCGTCCGAATGCATAAGATTCTCTACTCAACAGATTTTTTCACTAATTTAGACCTGTAAAACCATGGAAGATCCTAAAGTACCGTTCGCTGACACAACCGCCCGCCGGGCCGAATTACTCGAAGCTACCGAACGGTATAAGTCAACTATCGAAACAAGTGTTCAGTCTCTTAAAGGCGATGCCACAGAGATGGGCAAGACCGTTGCGCTGGTTGCCGGGGTAGCATTAGGGGTTTTCCTGATCACTAACGCTATTCTGCCAAAGTCAAAAGAATACCGGTATGCCGAAAAATACGGCGAGCCGGAAGATACTGATTACAGCGAGGTCGATGAAGAGGACGAAGATGACCGATTCAAGTCGAACCGCCAGTTAATTAAAGAAACCAAGCAGGAGCAAACTAAAAAATCAGCTATCGGCGGGTTGATCGGTGGGTTGGTGACATCAGTGCTGACCAATATCGCCCGCGAACAGTTGACCAATGTGTTGACCCGCATCCGTGAGAATAATGCAATCAATCCAACAGCACGAGCTGAAAATAACCAATACTACCACGAACAAGCCCCGACCGACACTGTACGCTACTCTTCGTAGTTACCGGCAGACCGGACGTAAAGCGCTCGCCGTCCTGCTCGACCCCGATAAGGTGGAGCTGGGCGGCTTTTCCTCTTTTTTACGCCGGACCCTTGACCATCCGGTTGATTTCTTTCTGGTTGGTGGCAGTCTGGTAACCGAATACACACATCAGGAAATTATTCAGACCATCCGGCAACATACGGATACACCGGTAGTACTTTTTCCTGGTAATAGTTTACATATCGAACCTTCTGCCGATGGTATTCTGTTGCTCTCTCTCATTTCAGGGCGTAACCCTGATTTTCTGATTGGCCAGCATGTAGTAGCTGCGCCATTACTCAAAAAAAGCAGACTTGAGGTATTACCGACGGGCTATATGCTGGTAGATGGCGGTGCACAAACGACCGTCTCCTACATCAGCGGTACCATGCCCTTACCGCATGATAAACCAAGCGTAGCTGCCTGCACGGCAATGGCTGGTGAAATGCTGGGCATGCGCCTGATGTACCTTGATGCCGGAAGTGGTGCCCGCCGCTGTGTGTCGCCGGAAATGATTGCGGCCGTTCGGGAGGCTGTTGATACCCCGCTGATCGTTGGCGGTGGCATTAACTCGGCCGGAAAAGCCGAAGCTGCCCTGCTGGCCGGTGCCGACATGATTGTGGTTGGTAACGGGATTGAAGCCAACCCGGACCTGTTGCCTGAACTCTCCGCCCTCGTCCGGTTTTACAACCGTCAGATTGTAACCGGCAATTAACCGGCCGGCCCCGTCAGGTTACCCCGCCAGTATTCCCGGCTCCAGACCCTGCGGAAGGGCCATTGCCTGCCTGCCAGCGCCAGTGGTATATAGGCATGCGCTTCCTTCGTCGTTTGTTGCCAGTACTGGTCGTCGTCAGTCAGCAGAACACCCTGATAGGTATCGCCGGTTTTAATCGTCAGATCGGCAAACGGAAGCTCGGGGCGGTAGGCTGGCTCCTGCCGCGCCAGCCGGTCTTTGAGTAACGCACCGGTCTGCAATCCTTCGACTACACGCGGGTTGGGCCGGAACTGCCCCTGTGATACCTGAAGCGCATAAGCCAGATACGCCTTCAGGAGGCGCGGACCGTCGTGGGCGGCGGTGTCAACCTGCAACTGCTCCGGCCACAAACTCGTAATCACAAACACCTTCTCACGGGCACGGGTAATTGCCACGTTCAGCCGGTTTTCGCCGCCACGCGTATTCAGGCTGCCAAACTGCATCGCCAGCCGCCCGGCTTCGCCGCTTTCAGTAACACGCGGGGCATAACCAATCGAAAAAATGATGATATCACGCTCATCGCCCTGTACGTTTTCAATGTTTTTCACAAACAACGGAGCAGTTGTCGCCGATGGCAGTTGAGTGCTCTTTTTCGACTGGTCAATCAGTTCCTGAATTAATGTCTGCTGTGGATAATTAAACGTCACCACGCCGATTGACCGGTCAGGCTGTTCGCGCTGAAGGCGATCAATCAGGGTAACCACAGCCTGTGCTTCTATAAGGTTCGTATTATTCATCCACGTACCACCCACATGCTGGTACTCAATGGCGGGTTGAGCTTGATTTATTTCCTGAAAATCAGGGAGTAATGTCAGCCGGTTCTGGTAAAAATGCTGGTTGGAAAATTGAATCAGGTCCAGTGTCCGGCTGCGGTAATGGCCCGTCAGTGAGACTTGTGGCAGCCATTGTGCTGTCAGTTCGAGCAAGGATTCTACTTCAAGCGCAGCGGGTATATCGTCATCCATCGCCGGGTCTTCGGGACGGATACGGTACAGATCACCGGGCCGGAGTTGCTGGCTATCGCCGGTGACAACCAGCTGTTTGCCCCGGTAAATCGCCGGAATGCCGTTTTCCGCAAAACACTGCGAGGCTTCGTCAAAAATGACAATGTCAAACAGCCCTTTTTCCAGCGGGAACATGGCCGATACTGATTCCGGAGACGCCATCCAGCATGGAATCAGCCGGAACACCTCATCTTCGTGTTGCTGCAGAAGCTTCCGGACCGGCCAGATGTTGCGCTTTTTGGTTGTCTGATGCAGTAGTTCGCGGTAGGTGGTCAGGTTATTGAGCCGGTTAAACGACAGGTTGCGGTAGGTCTGTTCCCGCAGTTTAACCAGCAGAATATCCCGGCTGAGGGTCTGTTTTTTCAGTACACCAGCCTGTAGCGTAGCCTCCATCTGTTGCATACGCAGCGATGATACAATCCGCAATTCCGGATAACGCCGTTCGAGGTGGTTGAGCCATGCAACCTGTAAAGCGCCGGAGAACTGATTTACAGGCCGTCCGGCCAGTTTCTCCAGTACTGCCTGTTCGGTCGGTGAAAAATGCTCGTGCAGGCGGTCGGCTTCGATCAGAAAATCAATGTCCTGCCGCAGGGAATGCCGTAGCCGGGCCGCAAACGCCTGATCCTGTTGCCATAACCGTTCAATCTGTGAATCGGTCAGGTAGGTTTGCCAGCCCACACGCTGAAGGTGCAGTTGGTTAGCAGTAGTCAGCAGCATGCGTACCGCGTCGGTAAAAGACGCTGCTGTCAGCCAGACTGGTGTGTCGAGCCGTTGCAGAATGGTAAGGTCGGCAAAACGAGCCGCCAGACCATGTGCCTGATGCAGTTGCCGCAGCTGAGTGACTGTCTGCTGCTCTGTCTCAGCCGTGACGAAGTCCGTTAACAGGGTCTGCACCTGCTGTTTGAGTCCGGCGAGCGTTTGGCGGTTGGTCAGTTTTTGGCCCAGCGTTTGCAAATCCGGCTCGCTGTTGGTCAGGCCGTTGGCTTGTACGACGCGCTGGAGTTCATCTTTGCCGGCATGGGTTAGTTGCCACCATTGCCAGTTTACCCACGATGACCGCGCTTGTTGTGCCTCGCGTAGCAGGGCGGCAAACGGGTTCAGGTCTGTGTCCGGAACGCCGAGCAAGGGTCCGGCACCGGTCAATGCGTCTTCCCATTGCCGGATAAGCTGGTCGAGGGCATAGTCGGATAACTGATTGGCCGGATGGCCGGGATGCAGGCGTAATCGCTGCGCAACCGTCCAGATCACAGGATCCGGCCGGGCATCAAGCAGCGTTAGCAACGTATTCAGCGGCCACGCTTCTTCTTGCCAGCTATCTATATCGGCCAGTGCAAACGGTTTGATCAGGAGTTGGTTCACTTGCCCGGCAGCCTCATTCGCTATTGCCGGAATGGTCGTCAGCAACCGATCAATAGTGGCTATATCGCCGGTGCCGAACTGACTGAACGGGCGCCGGTCATGCCACGGATGCGCTGGCCCGAGCCGCTGTGCATAAGCGGTATAATCGGTGAGCTGCCGTTGGAATACCGCCAGTTTTTCGTCAAACGGGAAGTGGGTATATAGTTCGCTCAGGTCAGGTAGCTGGTCCTGCTCCTGTATTGGTGCAGAGAGGTAAAGCTCCTTGGCTGATAGGCCACAAATACTACTATCAAAAAGGGCGGTTTTGAAACTGGTCAGCTCCGCCAGCAGTTGATCAATTTGCCGGCTTTCAGCGTCGAAATCACGTTCGAGCAAAACAGCATCCAGGCTGTGATTTTGTTGACGATACGCATCAATCTGGTCAATCTGAGCAGCAATCTGCTGATATAACCCTTTACGGTCATCCTGAAAATCATGAATCAGAGCAGTAAAGGCGGACATGCCGACCTGCTTCAGCCGTTCATATACTACATCCAGTGCGGCCCGTTTCTGGCAAACCAGCAACACCCGCTTTCCCTGAGCAGCGGCATCGGCCATCAGGTTCGCAATCAGCTGGGACTTGCCGGTGCCCGGCGGCCCCTGAACTACCAGCGACTCACCGGTTTTGACCGCACGGATGGCGCGTTCCTGGGAGGCATCTACCGGCAGAGGTGTATGCAACTGCTCTTCCCGGACCGGCTGGTCCCGGACCGGTTGGTCAGTCAGCCCGGCAATACCGCTGAGATCAAACGGGTCAGGCTGGTCAGGGGCTTCCGTAAACTGATCAAGCAGGCTGTCATAGTCCGGAACCAGAAACGAACCGGCCTGCGGGAAAATGCCCAGTACGGCTTCGGAGTAGAGTTTGAGTTCGCCGGTACGTTCGAGCTGATCAAGGCTTTTGGCCGTCAGCTTATCAAAGGCCTGCAACCGGTCGGTGAAGAGATCCTGGTTGAAATGGATCTGAAGCGTACTTTCTTTCAGCCATTCATACAGCTCATTACGGAAGGCCAGCGCCGCCGGTACTTCTTTAGGCCGTTCTACATCATCAAACGATGTACCGATCACCGACTCATCGAGCCGGACCTGATTGTAATGCGCATAAGCCAGTAACATACTCTGGTTGATCCGGGCCAGTTCATCGCCGCGGCGCATCAGCCGCCATTGGTCCTGATGTTGTTCCAGATGAACCGGAAAGAAAAGCAGCGGCCCGTGCACAACCGTACTGTCCATAAACTTTCCTCGGACAAAGGGCCAGCCAACATACAGATCTTCTGAGCCGCGCTCGGCTTCGATGAACCGCTCGGTACGCGAAATCCGGCGGAGTTTTTTACTGACCAGATTCACCCGTTCGTCGCGGGCGTCCATCACATCGCACAGGGCAACAGGCCGTTTGCTGCCGATCAGCTGGGCCAGAATCTCAAATGATGGTTTATTGAGCAGGAAGTCAGCCTCGTGCAGGTCCAGAAACTGCTCGGCAGGTAGCCCTGGTAGCAATAGGGAGCGGTTGCGGCTGCTGAGGTTGGTCAGGCGCCGGCGATAAGTGCGCAAAATACCAGGCGTAAGCATCAGGTAAGCCAGATCGGGTTGTCTATAAACAGCTTCGGGAAGTTCAACGACTTCCCGAAGCTGTTTGCACAATATAACGAAAGGACGTTAATTCTGTTCGTCCGATTTTTTTTCAGGAATAAGCCAGGAGGCCAATACACTAACGCCCAGAATACCGACAATTATATATAGCGAGTAAACCGGCTGAAAACCGATGTGCTCCAGATAAGGTTCGGCCAGCATTTTTACCCCGATAAACGTCAGCAGCACCGCCAGACCGGTTTTCAGGAAACGGAACTGATCCATGATGCTCGACAGGAAGAAGAACATTGATCGGAGGCCCATAATCGCGAAAACGTTTGAGAAAAAGACGATATACGGGTCTTTGGTGATCGAGAAAATCGCCGGAATCGAGTCGACGGCAAAAATCAGATCAGTGAACGCAACAACGATGACGACGATAAACAGCGGCGTGACAAACAGCTTGTTATCAGTTTTGCGGCGCACAAAGAAATGGTCGATTACGTTCCGGCGATAGACGTTCAGGTATTTGGCGGTGAACTTAACAACCGGATGGTTCTTGGTATCCATTTGTTCTTCTTCGTCGCCTTCAAAAAACAGTTTTACACCAGTATAGACCAGGAATGCGCCGAAAATGTAAATGATCCAGTCGAAGCGTTGCAGGAGTGCCGATCCTACAAAGATGAAGATGAACCGCAGGACGATAGCCCCAAGAATACCCCAGACCAGAATTTTCTTGTAAAACTTCTCCCGTACGCCAAATGACTTGAAGATCAGGATAAATACGAAGATGTTGTCTGCCGAGAGGGAATACTCGACCAGATAACCCGTAATGTACTCCAGGGCCATGTTGGCCTGAAACCGCGCCAGACTGGCCTCAAAATCACCGGCAACCAGCTGCACGTGATCAGCATAGCGCTTTTTTACTTCCAGCAGCCGGGCCATATCGGTAATGCCGTGTACCAGATACCCGAAATTGCGGATAAAGAAGTAAAAGGCAACGGAGAGTGCTACCCAGACCGCGCTCCAGAAGGCGGCTTCCTTAAACGAGACAACGTGACTTTTCTGTTTGGTAAAAACGCCGAGGTCGAGGGCCATCACCACCATGACGAAGGCCGCAAAGCATAGAAAGAATAAAGTTTCGTTAGTTAGCATAATGTCTTGTATGGTTAACAAGAAAACATGGAGTTATCAGGAAAGTTGATGGACATTCGTCAAAACAAAGCGCAATATCGGGAAAGGAAGTGGTTTGTTTGTGTAAATTTTTGTCACATAGCGGAATAGGCATTAGTTTTGGGCTATGTTTAATGGCAAGAAAGTGATTGTGGTTATGCCGGCCTACCGGGCAGCCCTCACCCTCGAACGCACGTACCGTGAAATTCCCTTCGATATCGTTGATGATGTTATCCTTGTTGACGATGCGAGTCCTGATAATACAGTCGAAGTCGCCAAAGCGCTTGGGATTCGTCATGTGATCCGGCATGATAAAAACAAAGGCTATGGCGGTAATCAGAAAACCTGCTACCGGAAGGCCCTGGAGATTGGCGGCGATATTGTGGTTATGCTACACCCTGACTATCAGTATACACCCATGCTGCTGACCGCCATCATCTCCATCATTGGTAATGAATTGTATCCGGTGGTTTTTGCTTCCCGTATCCTGGGTAAAGGTGCGCTGAAAGGCGGTATGCCGATGTATAAATACGTTGCCAACCGGTTCCTGACGTTCTTCCAAAACCTGGTCATGAACCAGAAGCTCTCGGAATACCATACCGGCTACCGGGCGTTTTCGGGCGAGGTACTGCGCAGCCTTGATTTTACCCATAACTCCGACGATTTCATTTTCGATAACGAAATGATTGCCCAGGTGTTTTACAAGGGCTTCGAGATTGCCGAGGTGACCTGTCCGACCAAATACTTCGAAGAGGCGTCATCAATCAACTTCCGCCGGAGCTCGATTTACGGCCTTGGCGTACTGAAAGTTTCCGTGCTGTACCGTCTCACAAAGTGGGGACTGTTTCGCTGGAACGTACTGACGAAATAACAACCGGCTCGTTTACATGCGCTTCCAGAATCAGGGACTCGAGGGTGAGTCCCGGCCCGAAAGCGCAGCTTAAGATATTATCAGGAGAGGCCATGTCGCTGCCAGGCGATCCGGTCTCTTTTTTTGTGCCCAGCTCTTTCCAGATTTCACGCAGCACAAACAGGACGGTTGCCGATGACATATTGCCGTATTGCTTTAATACATGGTAGGCATAGCGGTTATCATAGGCGTCCAGGCCGAGCTGTTTTTCAATCGCCTCCAGAATACGGCGGCCCCCGGGATGGAGGGCATAGTAATGTATGTCGCCGATGGTCAGCCCGCTTTTTTCCAGAAGCCGCGACAACAGCCGGCCAATGTTGCGTTCGATTACGCCGGGCACTTCGGCGGTCAGCGTCATCTCAAACCCGAAATCAGATACATGCCACGCCATTTCATCACGTCCCTCTGCCAGCAGGTCGCAGAAGAATGTGCGCATCCGCAGCGATTTATCCGCACGCGGCTTTCCTTCGACCAGCACTGCTGCGGCCCCGTCGGCAAACAGGGCATTAGACAGCAGATAATCTAAATCCGGCTTTTTCTGGAAATGAATAGTGCAGAGTTCATTGGATACCAGCAGCACTTTGGCCTCCGGATTGGCCCGTACAATGGCGTCGGCGGTCTTCAGACCGTTGAATGCACCGTAACAGCCCATAAAGTTGATCAGAAGCCGGTGCGTGGTTGTAGGCAGGCCCAATGCTTCGACCAGCTCAATATCGGGTCCGGGGGCATAAAAGCCCGTACAGCTCACGACAATAACATGGGTTAACGTTTGCGGATCAAAGTCCGGATAGTCCGCAAAAGCATTTCGGGCGGCAGCCAGGGCGAGCTTCGGCGTTTCTTTCCGGTAAACAGCATTCCGTTCACTGATAGCGGGAAACGGTTCCAGACCCGGCGTATTCGGATAAAATGTATATTCACCCATCCGGAGCCCGTAGTCCGGCAATACAGAATGCCGCTGATCAATCCGCGTCTGACGGTAAATAACATTGAGTTTACGGCGGTCGGCAGTATCCATGTTCAGCGCCTCCGCCATAAATTCAGCGATTTTCTGTTGCGGGATAGCGTTGCCGGGAACGGCCGTCCCGATGGCATTTATATAACTTTTGTGATCCTGTTCCTGCATAGTGGTAGCGACAGATTGTCCGATGGCAAAACAATATAACAATCGTTGCCGGAGAAGGTTAGCTAAAGCAACTTCCAGTCAAAAAAAACTATTACATGACCGCCCGTACTATTTTACTGCATCTGCGTTTGCCGTTTTCGGTTTTTCTGTTGCCGGTATTCCTCTTTGCCCTGACGCAGTCGCCGGTACCGGATGCCTGGCGGACCTTCGGCGTATTTTTTGTCCTGCATTTTCTGCTGTATCCGGCGAGTAATGCGTATAACAGTTATTTTGATAAGGACGAAGGCAGTATCGGGGGCCTCGAAGCGCCGCCGCCGGTCGGTAAGGAACTGTTTTATGTCGCCTGGGTATTTGATGTGATTGCGCTGATAGCGGGCATCTGGATCGGCTGGATTTTTGTGGCCTATCTGTTGATTTACGGGTTTATCTCGAAAGCATACAGCCATCCGGCGATCCGACTGAAGAAATATCCCGTAGCCAGCTGGCTGATTGTCAGTTTGTTTCAGGGAGGTTTTACCTACGTGATGACCCTGCAGGCGATCAATAATCTGCCGCTTACCGGTTTGCTGACGCCGCCGGTACTGCTCGCGGCGGCTGTCTGTACGCTGAATCTGCTGGCCTTATATCCAATTACGCAGGTGTATCAGCACGATGAAGATGCCCGCCGTGGCGACCTCACCATGAGCCGTTTGCTGGGGATTCGGGGAACGTTTATCAGTACGGCGGTTATTTTCAGTCTGTCGGCAGCCGGTTTTTATGTCTATTTCAACGGTAAGACACCTTTTTACCTGCTTTTACTGTTCCTGTTGCCGTCGGTTGTGTTTTTTCTGCGCTGGTTTTACCTGGTATGGCATGACGGGCAGCGGGCAAATTTCCGGATGACCATGCAAATGACCCTGTTGGCGGGTGTCGGGTTAAACTTTTTTTTCATGGTATTATGGTTTCTCAGCATCTCGCAGGCTTTATAACCTCCGGAGGGTGCATTTTTTTGAATTTTTTTGCTGATAAAAGTCGCTCAAAATCAGCTTATAGGCGTTGCCAAGGCCTTTTTCAGGAAAAAAAGTCAGCATTTTTTTTGCGAGACCTCTTGACACAAGTCAAAAAAGCGCTACCTTTGCATCCACAATCGCCAATCAAATGGCAAACGCGAAAGTAGCTCAGCTGGTAGAGCGCGACCTTGCCAAGGTCGAGGTCGCGGGTTCGAACCCCGTCTTTCGCTCCACAAACTTAGCCCCGACCCCTCGGGGCTTTTTTGTAAGCAGCGGCATAACCGCGCCGGGATGGCGGAATAGGTAGACGCACAGGACTTAAACTAACTTGAGTGCCCGGTTGGAAACAGCCGGAGTAGAACCGCTTAAATTCGGGGAAGCCTTACAGATAATGTTGGTAATCCCGAGCCAAGTTCCGGATCAAACCGGAAAAGGTGTAGAGACTTAACAGGCGGTACCTTCCTTCGGAAGGAGATGGTAAAGAGAAAGTCCAGACCACAAATTTCTGCGCAGGCAGAAAGCAGTGAAAACTGTAGATGGTACGAAAATCCTGCGGGCCGTAAAAGCCCGTGCGGGTTCGATTCCCGCTCCCGGTACAATAAAAAGCATCGCTCAGGCGATGCTTTTTCCGTTTCAGGGCTCCTCATCCCAATAAGTAGCTGCCAGATGTTTGAGAAAGCTGACATACACGTTTAACTGAGCGGGCTGACTGAAAACATAGAACTGATCATGGGTTGTGTGAAAACCCATGTAAAAAAGCCAGAATCCCAAAGCCAGATATGGTACCAGCATCAACTCTTGCTCACTGACCGGACGGATTTCCTGATAACCTGACAGTAAAGCTGCATACGCCTCCCGACAAGCCTCAGGCGTCAGCCGGCCCGCATATACCTCAATGGCCAGGTGCTGCCAGAAGGAAGCAAGATCGTAGATGAGCCAGCCATAGCCCATGAAATCGAAATCAAACAACGTAACGGTATCTTTGTCTGCGTGGATGTTTTTGGGCAGGCAGTCAAAGTGGCAATACCCGGCCGGCATAGCTGCCGTGAGCGTCGCTGATAGCTTTTGAGCCACATGGCCGGCCGCTTTTTGCAGCCAGTGGTATGCATCAGGATTGTCTGTAAAACGGCTTTTTAGCTTTTCCAGTGGCTCATAGAGCGTTGTTTCCAGACTAATCTGCCAGCGCTCACCCGGAAGCCGGATAGCTGATGAAATCAGGTGGAAGCGTGCCAGCTCCCGCCCCAGCAAACGCAGTTGTTGGGTATCGGATACCCGGATCGGTTGCCCCGTCGCATAACTGAACAAAACGGCATACCGCTCCCCTTCCGCAGCATCAATAGATTGAATGGTCTCGCCTGTGCAGTCGGTGATGGGATACGATACTGAAACGTCTGCTTTTTGCAAGGCAAGCAACAGGCTGACTTCCGCCAGAACATTTGACCGGCTGCGGTGCATGGCCCGGTAAACACGCAGAATAAACCGCCCCTGATCGGTACCAACGGCGTATGTGTCGCCGACTCCCCGCACCAGAAAAGTACACCGGACATCGGAAACCGGGTATGCGCCGGCAATAAGTACGGCCAGCGCATCCGGACATAGTGTTGAATAACTGGCAGGGAAAGTCGGTTTCATGGCTGTAAGTTATTGCAAATAAGTAGTTAATGTAAGTTGCGTAGCGATTAAAACTGTTTGTCGAGGATAATCATGATCATTGAGCAAAGGATTTTAAGTAAAAACCCAGCTGCTGTGACCGCATGAATCTTTTTGGGAAACTTAGCAGTAATGTCGGCAAAGGTATTTTCAATGCGCTTGCGGAAGTAGCGGTTTTCCAGTTCCTGCGCCCATGTGTTACGAATCAACGAATTCTTTTTGGTGGCAGCTTTCAGTTTAACGCCTTCAAGGTCAGCCAACAGTTCTTTCTGTTGCTGATTCAGATAAGCCGAATCGCCATATAAGTCGCTACCTGCGGGTAAATCCACCGACATGCTTTGCAGGGCGGTATTGTCATGCACACTCCTCGGCGTAACCAGATACTCAACGGGAATACCATCGGCTGTGGTAATGACCTGTATCTTAAAGCCATAGAAATATTCGCGTTTGGAGGCATTGAAGCCCCGGTAACTTTCAGCCTTAACCAATTTGGCCTGACGGATGCGAATATTTTTACAGATAGGGACGGGAAACGAATCAATCAGGTAAGCCATTGACAGGTTTAAGTGTTTAAACAATAGGCCTAGCTGTTGAAACAGATCACTGATTAAGTCGCTGATTTTGTGAAGTATACGATTAAAATTACTTTTGTGAGGTATAGTAAAGCCATAATGACTTTCCAGATAGCTACAAGCGGAGGTCTGGTTGCCATAGAAATACTTAGCGGCCAGTACAACAGTAGTAATTACCTGAGCATCAGTTAATTTTCTGCGTTTATCCACCTGTCCGGTATTTATTGTAATCAACAAATCATCTAAAAAGCAATAAATTGCTATGGTAAAGTCTTTCATTTCGAGGTCATTTTGGTTTGGCGACTCAAATTTCCCTGATTTGGAGGACTTTACCATTTTAGAGTACTACGCAACTTACATTAGTTAGGCAAACCCCTTCCTGCTTACGCCACCTTCATGGTCTCTGTATAGACCTTTCCGAAACGATCCGTTGCGCGGACGGTAATTTCCCTGGCACCGGCTGATGGTGTAAAAAAGAAAAGGTGATCGGTGAGGGTCGGATCAACAAATTTGTGCTTTTTCGGTAAATCGGGACCGGCATAGAGCTCGGTGGCCCATGGGTCGAGGGCGACGCGGGATTCCGGCTTTCCTTTTACCATACCGTCTTCCAGCCACTCAATTTTCCACGACGGATCCCAGTTCCAGACATTGACGGCCATCTGTTCAGGCACGTCCTTGATGCGGCCTTTTTCATAAATCCGCATTTGATGCTCCCGTGGCTTACCCGTCGATTTGTAATACCAGCTGATGTCATTTCCCCTGACTTCATAGACGCCATAGCCCGCCGGACTGCCGTCGCTGCAAATGGGGCCGGTCCACCATGCACCGCAGACCGTACCATGTATATGCTCAACGATATTTCCGGCTTCCCACTTTTCGTTGACATGGGTGTGGCCTGACATAATATGTACCTTAAATGGCTTCAGGAGCTCATACAGGTGCTTGCGGTTGGCGACTGTGCCGCTGATTTCTTCTTCTTTCAGCTTGTTGCGACGGGCATGTCCGGTTTGCGTCGGAATGTGCAGACTGACCACAACCGTAGTCCCCGGCTTTACCGTTGCTAAATCCTGTTCCAGCCAGTGGAGCTGCGCCTCGGTCAGATAGCCAATATATTTTTTGGTCGCGCCGATACTGAATACATCGTCGAGAACAACGTAATGAATTGAGCCGCGGTTGAAGGAGTAGTAGGTTGGCCCGAACTGTTTCCGGAAGGTGTTGGCCGACGCTTCATCAGACCGCGCTTCCAGATCCAGGTCGTGATTCCCGATCACATTGAAAAATGGTACACCGGTGATGGTAACGGCTTGTTTATAATCGTCGTACAGTTCGAAGTGATCCCAGACCAGATCCCCGCAGCCGATTCCGTGGAAAAGAGCGCCTTTGGGATAGGACGCTACCAGAGCGCGCAGGTCAGGCGCTGCTCCTGCCTTCAACTGCTCTGCATCGGCTTTTGAAATCATCTGGGTGTCGGCCCAGACCACAAACTGATGGTCAGTATCATCAGCGGGTAGTTTTTCCAGGGTAAAATCGGCGGTAAAGGTGTCCTTGCCGGCAATAATCGGTTTGTAAAACCGGGTAATTCCCTGATCATGGGGGAAAGCATAACCTGCCGGTATGCTGATGTAGATAAATTCGGCGTGCCCGTCCGCCGAAAGGCTGTACTGACCATTGCGGTCGGTTTGCGTGACTGTAAATCCGTCGGTTACCGATACGTTGGCCAGCCCTTTCCCGTTGCCGGTAACGCGTCCGGAGATACGGGCAGGCGTCTGCGCCGGTTTGTCAGCTTGCGCCAGTGTGGCGGGGGCTGTGGTCAGGGCAGCGCCGGACCAGCCAAGGGATTTCAGAAAAAAGCGTCGGTTTAGCATAGAACAGGATGTCGGGACTTGGCCATGTGTAAGGTTTCTTATTCTGTAAAGGTAATCGTGTTGTTTCATACCCGTTTTACGCCGGTGTTATGAAAAAGTTAACCTTGTCAGGATGCAGACCACCGCTCCGGAGCCGTGCAGGGGCAGCGGCTTTTTTGTAAATTGCCTGAGAATAGACAACAAACAGGACGAGTACGAGATGGCGGTAAAGTTAAGGCGGCGGGCATTGGCGAACGGAAAAATCAGTCTGTACCTCGATGCGTACAATGGCGAAGAACGGACGTATGAGTTTCTGCGGCTATACCTCTACAAACGCCCCAAAGATGAACTCGAAAAACAGCATAATAAAGAAGTCCAGCAAACGGCCGAACACCTGCGCGCCAAACGGGAACTTCAGTTAAGTACGCAACGCAACGGGCTAACACCGGCCCTGAAAACAAAAGTTAATTTTCTGACCTACTTCCAGACGTTTATTGATACGTATCCGAAAAAAGACGGGCGGATGTTTAAAGGAACGCTCCGGTATTTAACGGCCTTCGCCCGGACCGATTACCTCTCAACGCAGGCGCTGACCGAAAGCTTTTGCTTCGGCTTCAAAACATTTCTGGATAGCCATGCCAATCTGAATGGTGAGACCCCGCACGATTATTTTTGCCCGTTTTAAAAAAGTGTTACGGCAGGCCGTACGGGATCAGTTACTGGAAACAAATCCGGCAACGGACGTCCTGAACAAGCGGTCCGATAAAAGCCTGCAGAAAGACGTACTGACCACCGACGAACTTCAGGTGCTGGCCCGTACTCCCTGCCCAAGTCCTGAAGTGCGGCGGGCTTTTTTATTTGCCTGTAACACGGGTCTTCGGTTGTGCGATATAAACACGTTACGGTGGAGTAATATTCAGGGTAACATGCTCCGGCTGCAACAGCAGAAAACCCGGCAGATCGTTTGGGTGAATCTCAACGTTACCGCTCAGAAACTGCTTGGTCCGGCCGGGCGTAGTGACGAGGCTGTGTTTGCCTTGCCTTCGCATACCTCGGTGCTGAGTGCCCTGCGTGCGTGGAGTGCTGAGGCTGGCCTTGGTAAAAAAGTTACATTCCATGTTGCCCGCCACTCGTTTGCGACCAACCTGCTGATGCATCAGGCTGACCTCAAAACGGTTTCATCGCTGCTGGGTCACACCTCGCTGGCACATACCCAGAAATATGTTCGCGTAGTAGAAGCGCTGAAACAAACGGCTGTGAACCGCTTGCCTGAGCTGGACATCATAGGGTAAGGAAATGTATGTTTTTCAACATAGCACAAATGATACAGCATATTCGTATAGCTTTTGTCGTAAAAATGGCTGCAAAAAATGTTGCCTATTTGTTACTCATAGCTTCTATTTAACAGATTATCAATTTTTTATGCTAATGTTTAGTACCCATTACCGGTACTAAAATGCCGGAAAAGAGTAAAACTGACACAATTAGGGCTTATGGCAGTACATTCCGTTTCGCAGTAAAAATCCGGTCTTTGCTACGTATATTTCTGAAATAATACCAGATCCTTTCTATGAAATCTTTCTTTTTATGGTCTATGCGCCGGCGGCAACTACTCGGCGTGTCGGCTGCCGGTGTACTGGCCGGTGGGTTGCTGATGGGGGCGTATCAGCAGACAAATCCGGGACTGGCCTCGCAACCCTTTCTGAATAAGCTGTTTGCAAGCCTCAGCGAGGATGACAAGCACGATCCTAAATTTGCCGTCGGTAGCCTGAACGTAGCGCCGGGACTGGAGGCGACGCTCTTCGCTTCGGAGCCAATGCTGGTTAATCCGACCAATATCGATGTTGACACGCGCGGGCGGGTGTGGGTATGCGAGGCCTATAACTACCGGCCCGCTATCAACGGAAATCCGACCCATGCCGCAGGCGACCGGATTGTGATCCTGGAAGACACGACGGCGACGGTAAGGCCGATGGCAGCAAAACGTTCTATCAGGGGCCTGAAGTGGAATCACCGCTTGGTATCTGGGTGCAGGGTAATCAGGTAATCGTGTCGAACAGCCCGAATGTCTATGTTTTCACCGATGAAAACGGCGACGATAAGGCCGATAAAAAAGAGATTCTATTTACGGGTATCAGCGGTGAACAGCACGACCACGGCATGCATACGTTCGTGGCCGGGCCGGACGGGAAGTGGTATTTCAACTTCGGGAATGAAGGCAAGCAACTGAAAGATAAAGACGGAAATCCTGTCATCGACAAGGTTACCGGAAAGGCAATCAGCCCGGCTAACTTTAAGCAGGGTATGGTATTCCGCTGCGATCCCGGCGGAAAAAATGTGGAATTACTCGGCCAGAATTTCCGCAACAATTACGAGGTAGCCGTTGACTCGTACGGTACGCTCTGGCAGTCGGATAATGATGACGACGGCAACAAGGGTGTCCGCATCAACTACGTAATGGAGTATGGCAACTACGGCTACACCGACGAGATGACCGGCGCAGGCTGGCAGGCAAACCGGACGAATATGGAGCCGGAAATACCGCTGCGCCACTGGCACCTGAACGATCCGGGTGTCATACCGAATCTACTCCAGACGGGAGCCGGTTCGCCGACGGGCATCATTGTGTACGAAGGCAAACTGCTGCCACCGGCGTTTCAGAATCAGGTGATTCACTGCGATGCCGGCCCGAACGTGGTGCGGGCTTATCCGGTGCAGAACGACGGCGCGGGGTATAAGGCGAGCATCCTGCCGGTTCTGGAAGGCGCACGGGATCAGTGGTTCCGGCGGCCGATGTATGTGTAGCTCCGGATGGGTCATTAATTATTGCCGACTGGTATGATCCCGGTGTAGGCGGTCACCAGGCCGGCGACCAGGCGCGGGGCCGTATCTACCGGGTTGCCCCGCAAATACGCCGTATAAAGTACCGAAACCGGATCTGACAACGGTAGCGGGGCGATCGAGGCCTTGCAGAACCCGAATATGGATATCCGCTACCAGGCGTGGACCGTGCTGAACGGGATGGGTACCAAAGCCCGAAAAGCCGCTGGCTGCTTTCTATAAAACCGCAACTGATTCGCGGATGAAAGCCCGCGCATTGTGGCTGTTGAGTAAGCTGCCCGATAACAAAGGCCGGCAGTATGTCACGGCGGCGCAGAAAGAGGCAGACCCGAATCTGCGCATTACAGCACTCCGGGTGCCCGGCAAATGGGCGGTGACGAGACGATTAAAGCCGTGAAACAACTGGTCAAAGATACCGACCGGCAGGTTTTACGGGAGTGTGCGCTGGCGCTACACCGGAACATGTCGCCTGAGACGCCGGCCTTGTGGGCTGAGCTCGCGTCGGCACACGACGGCAAAGACCGTTGGTATCTGGAAGCATTAGGCATCGGAGCCGACGGACAGTGGGATGCCTGTTTTGCGGGCCTGGCAAAAACGTACCGGCGAAGCGGCAACGGGCAGCGCGGCCGGCCGGGACATTGTCTGGCGGGCGCTTACTAAAGATGCCGTACCGCTGCTGGCGCGTCTGGCCAATGATCAGTCGGTCAGCCTGAACGAGCGGTTACGTTATTTCCGGGCGTTTGATTTCAACCCGGGGCTGGCGGAAAAATCCAGTGCCCTGCTGGATATCCTTCAGAAAAACAGCAGTTCGCCGGACATTGCCAAACTGGCATTCCGGCATCTTGATCCGGCAACGGCCAAAGCTAATGCTTCGGCGATGAGTGCCTTGCAGAAGTTGCTGAACGATGTATATGGTACGGCCGAATACATGGATCTGGTTGCGCGTTACGAATCGGCGGCTGAAAATAACCGCCTGCGTCAGCTGGCACTGACAAAATACCTGGACGGTATGGGACGGGATGCGTCGCGGCAGTTGCTAAAACAGGGTGGTGAATCACTGGTTTTGGGAGACTATCAACGGTAATGATGCAGAGGCGGCTTCGAAAATGATTATGGCCCTCCGATGGTTGGCAGCAATCAGTCGCTCGGTATTCTGAAGACAGTTGCCCTTGATGAAAAACGGCCGGTATCACTGCGGAAAGATGCGACCCGCGCCATTGGCGGCAGCGGCAACGGCGAAGATATGATTCTGGCCCTGCTCAAGTCCGGCGATATAAAAAATGAATACAAACCAGCTGCCGTACAGGGCGTTGCGAATACATGGCGTAAGAAAGTACGAACCGATGCCGCCAGCTATCTGGATGGCATGGGCGGTTCGACTGTTAAGAAAACGCCGCCGATGAATGAGCTGCTGGCCATGAAAGGCGACGCATCCCGTGGGGTAACAGTCTTCAAAAATAATTGCTCGATCTGCCATCAGGTAAATGGCGAAGGCATGGACTTCGGGCCGAAGTTGTCGGAAAATCGGCAGTAAATTGCCGCGTGAAGGACAGTATCTGGCCATTCTGCACCCGGACGCTGGTATCAGTTTCGGCTTCGAGGGCTGGGAAATCAAGTTTAAGGATGGTACCAACATTGCCGGTATTGTTTCCAGTAAAACCGAAACCGACCTGCAGGTGAAATTCCCCGGGTGGCGTGGTACAGAATTATAAAATGGCTGACGTGGTGTCTATGAAAAAAACGGATAGTTCGATGATGCCGGCCGGTTTACAGGACAACATGAGCACGCAGGAACTGGTTGATCTGGTCGAGTACCTGGCCAGCTTGCGGAAAAAGTAACCGGAATAACTCTTCCTGTTGAAAAAAGGATACTCTTGACCGGGTATCCTTTTTTCGTTAAGGCCGTGCCTACAGGGTATTCAGGAAATTTTATGGTCCGGCAAGGTATGTTCATGCACAGATTACCTTTTTGTGAAAAGTGAAACTACCAAACAAAACTCATACGTATGATTCGTCGCGATTTTTGTGAAGAATACCCTTGCTTCGGCTGGTGCTATGCTGGCCGGTACATCGTCAATCGTGTCTGCGGCTAACCAACCGCAAGCAGCTCCCGATGGCCAAAAATAAGTTCAAGCTGATGTATGCGCCCACATTTCGGTATGTTCGAGAACAGCGCAGGCAAAGACCTGATCGATCAGCTGAAGTTTATGGCCGATCAGGATTTACTGCTCTGGAGGATAACGGTATGATGGGTCGGCCGGTAGATGTACAGGAAAAAAATCGGCAAGGAACTCGACCGGCTGGGTATGAAAATGGGCGTGTTTGTGGTCGATAAGGGAGGTAACTCGCAAGAACTCACTGGCGGCCGGCAAACAGGAATACATTGACATTTTCCTGAACGGCTGCAAACGGGCGGTCGAAGTAGCCAAGCGCGTGAACGCCAAATGGATGACCGTGGTGCCGGGCGATTTTGAGGCGTAACCTGCCGATTGGTATTCAGACCGGAAACGTGATTGATGCCCTGCGCCGTGGGTCCGATATTCTGGCGCCACACAATATGACGATGGTACTGGAGCCGTTGAGCGATACCCCTAATTTGTTTTTACGCACCTCGGATCAGACGTATGAAATCTGCCGTGGCGTAAACAGTCCGGCCTGTAAAATTTCTGTTTGATATCTACCACATGCAGAAAAACGAAGGACACATCATTCCGCACATCAACTGGTGCTGGAGCGAGATCGGGTATTTTCAGATTGGCGATAATCCGGGTCGTAAAGAGCCTACAACGGGAGAGATCAATTACAAAAATATCTTTAAGCACGTGTACCAGAAAGCTAAAGCCGAAAACAAGGAGTTTATCTTCGGTATGGAGCACGGCAATTCACGACCCGGAAAAGAAGGAGAGGAAGCCTTATTGAAGGCGTATATTGAATCTGACAGCTTTCAGGTATAATATACTCACAGGAGAAGCCTGGTCGCAAATGACTTGTTGCCAGGCTTTTTCCTGTACTATCGTTCCATTACAGTACAACAACACAGTTATCCTCTGCCGATACGCCGCTGTTCACATATTTGTCGGCGGTCTCGTCATTCACCCATTGCTCACCATCAACCAGGTACCGGAATTGGTACTCGCTGCCAACCGGTAATTCAACCGTCGTTTTGTACGAACCGTCTTTCTGTTTCTTCAACGGAGCCGCTTCTGCATTCCATTCGTTAAATTCACCTACAAGCGCTACCGACTTGGCACCATTGATAGATTCAGGCGTTACAGAGAAGGTAACTTTGCAAACAGGCTTGCTTTTTAAGAATTGCTTGGCTAGTGCCATACAGTTTAGTAAAGTTTGGTTCCAGAATCAAATTTATATAACAATAAATACAAAGCAATGTCAATCAATGGGTTGTAGATTGAAATTCTTTCTTTAGTCATATATTGTACTCGCGGAGTAACAAAACTCTTGTAAAAAAGTCGATTACTTAGCCGAACCGACTGCAAGGTCTTGCTGATACTCTTTTGTCCAGTGCCATGCGCCCTGCAAAGCAATCAGACAGAAGATGCCGTATTCAAATGCGACCAGTTTTACTCCTTTGACATAGTAGATATAGGTCAGAATGATGTCGATCAGGAGCCACACATACCAGCACTCGATTTTCTTCTGAATCATCATGAACGTGGCCACGATGCTCATAGTCGTGGTGAATGAGTCAAGGTATGGAAATGCGCTTGGTTTACTAAACAAGGCCGGAAACCAGGTGTTTAAATTCTGAGCGAACGATCCCAGTACCAACGTAGCTGCCACACCGGCCAGTGACCAGGTCAGGGTCTGCCGGTTGCTGAGACGGCTGATTTTCAGCTCTTGCTCCTGATTGGCTTCGCCGGCCTTCGGGTGTGTCCAGCGCCACCAGCCCTGGAGGTTGGTTACGAAGAAAAAGACCTGCAGAAACATGTCGGGGTAGAGCTGAATCTGGTAAAACAGGAAAAAAAACAGTGCAACGCTGACTGCTCCGATTGGCCAGCTCCAGACGTTGGCCCGGGCTGAAAGCCAGACGGCGACGGCTCCGGTGAGGGCACCGAAAAATTCGAGGTAGCTCATCTGATACCCCCAGACCGTAAAGAAAATCGTGTTAATGTCGAAAAAGTCAGGCATTGCTAGTAGGAAGACCGGGCAGCTTGTATTTTGAGCATACGATGTGCCGTTCGTTTGGGAGTGCAAAAAACAGAAGAATCCCGAAAAGGCCATGCACGAATACTAAACCCTGTTGATTATGCAAAAAATAGCTATGCTCGGGGGCGGTTTCATCGGCCGCTTCTACGCCGAATCATTACACGGACAGCGCAGCCGTGACCGTGTGGTTGCCATTTATGCCCGACGCGAAGAAACGGCCCGGAAGTTTGCGGCTGATTATGGCTGTGATTTCTGGGCAACCGACATGGAGGCGGTTATCGCCAATCCTGAGGTAACAATGGTCTGTATCGCCCTGCCCAATAACCTGCATGAGCCGGCCGTAATGCTGTGTGCTAAACACAAAAAGAATGTTGTCTGTACAAAACCCCTGGGCCGTAATGCCGGTGAGGCGCTTCGGATGATGCAGGCCGTTGAAGAAGCCGGTATTTTCGGCGGCTATCTGGAGGATCTTTGTTATACGCCTAAATTTCTGAAAGCACTGGAAAGCGTAAAACGCGGTGCCCTCGGCCGTATTCTGTGGGCAAAATCCAGAGAAACGCATCCCGGACCGCATTCGGACTGGTTCTGGGACAAAGAACAGGCGGGCGGCGGCTGTATGCTTGATCTGGGATGTCACTGCGTCGAAATTGCCCGTAGTTTTATTGGTAAGGACGTAAAACCAATCGAAGTCATGTGCTGGGCCGCTACTCAGGTGAAACCCATTGATGCCGAGGACCATGCCATTGCGCTGGTGAAGTACGAAAACGGTGCCATCGGTCAGTTTGAGGTTAGCTGGACGTTCCGGGGCGGTATGGATTTGCGCGATGAGGTGATGGGCACCGAAGGCACGATCTGGATCAATAACTTTCTGCGGACCGGTTTCGAAATGTTTACAACGGGCGAAGGACAGGGCGAGGATTACGTTGCTGAAAAGGCTGAATCGAATACCGGCTGGCTGTTTCCGGTTGGTGATGAAGTGAACGATCTGGGGTATAATCACATGTTTACGGATATGTTCAGTGCCTGCGAAGCCGACCGCGAACCGGTTGAAACGTTTTACGACGGCTATGTCGTGAATGCAATACTGGATGCGGCCTACCGTTCGGCAGCCTCGAAGCAGTGGGAGCCGGTTGCCTTACCGGTCTGGCGCGGGCAGGAGGGACTTTCGGCGCAAACGACCTTAACCGAATACGATGCGGAGCATTACCTGATCAAGAAGGAAGTTACACACGATGGCCGCCATAAAATTATCCTGAAAGAAAAGCAGAGCGGAAAAATCATTGAACGCGATGTTAGTTAGTCACCGGCCGGACGCCCCCTGAACCGGCGGCGTCCGGCTTTTGTTGCTTAGTTTTACAGGAATATAGAATCGCCGGTAGTGTTAACCGGCGGATTTAACGAGAAGACAATGGCAGAAACACTCATCGTCCCGCAAACCACCAACCGCGCTGACGTATATGAATCACTGGTCCCTCAGATAGAGGCGCTTATCAGTGGTGAAACCGACCTGACGGCTAATCTGGCCAATATTGCGGCCGCCCTGAAAGAAGCATTCGGCTTTTTCTGGGTTGGTTTTTACCTGAAAAAAGAAAACCAGCTGGTGTTGGGGCCGTTTCAGGGGCCGATTGCCTGTACGCGTATCCGCTTCGATAAAGGTGTTTGCGGGGCGGCCTACACGCGGCAGGAAACCATCCTGGTACCGGATGTAGAGCAGTTTCCCGGACATATTGCCTGTAGTTCGGCCTCAAAATCAGAAGTTGTCGTGCCGGTGTTTGATAAGACCGGTGCCGTTGCGATGGTGCTGGATGTAGACAGTGACCGGCTCGATGACTTTACGCAGGACGACGTAACCGGTCTTGAGCAGATTGGCCGGTTAATCACCGGATTGTTATAAGAAATTAGCTGTAAAATTGTTATATTGATCAAAACGCTGATGTATGGAGGCAATTCGCAAAGTAGTTAAACGACAGGGGAATACAATTACGGTCGAGTTACCGGCCAGCTTTATGGCGGAATTAGTCGAACTGATTGTATTGCCGTTAGAAAATGGCGATGAGTTTATGAACGCCGGTAAAGAGCGTCAGCAACAGGAGTCATTGACAGAGCTACAACAGAATCTGCTGAGTTGGCCGGTCATGTCGGATGAGGACTATCAACATTATCAGGAAAAACAACAGGGTTTTGAATTATGGTCAAAGCAGTCTGCCAAGTAAACGCGGCCCCGAATGTCAATAACTGTTATTGAAGAATCTGCCCATGTGGTACACATTCCGGTAGAGACAATACTGGTAGATACCGATATTCTCATCAAACATTATAGAGCTGTTGATAAGAAGAGCACACGCTTATTTGCACTAGCAGGCCGCTATCAGTTTGCGGTTTCGGCAATAACAGTTTTCGAACTGACGAAAGGTGACAGTAAACCTCCGGAACGATTATTCTGGCAATCGTTTTTTGCGCAGGTTCAGATACTTCCTTTCGATAAAGAAGCCGCAGAGCTGGCTGCTCAGGATTTGTTACAATTAAGAAAAGAAGGCAGAGAGTTAGGTAACAGATTTAATGATCTTTTTATTGCTGCAACAGCTAAACGACATAATCTGCGTCTGGCGACGGATAATGTAAAAGATTTCGGCCGAATCCCTGCACTGAGTATTGTGAATCAATAATGACCGAACGACACAAAGATGCACTCCGCAAGGCGGCTTCGTTTTGCGCCTATCAGGAACGAACACAGCAGGAAGTCCGCGAACGATTATCTGACTGGGGCGTGTGGGGCGATGAGGCCGAGGCGGTCATTGCTGACCTGATTGAGCAGAACTATCTGAACGAAGAGCGGTTTGCCAAAACGTTTGCGGGCGGAAAGTTCCGCGTTAAAAGCTGGGGAAAGCGCAAAATCAAACAGCACCTCCAGCAGCGCGGCATTACCGGATACAATCTGGAACAGGCCATGAAGGAAATTGAGCCGGACGATTACCGGCAAACCCTGCGGACCCTTCTCGACCGGAAGCGTAAAACCCTGCGGGACGATAACCCGCTGGTGATCAGGCAAAAGCTTGTTCGGTTTGCCCTCAGCCGCGGCTATGAATCCGATCTGATCTGGCAGGTGCTGGGTGAAGAAGGTGGTGAAACGGATGAATAACCGCAAATTCTTGCCGGTGGTGCAACCCTTTTGACCGGGTAGTTGTCTCTATTGCTGTACGAACAGGATCATAGTGTACGGATGAAGCGGTTAACTAAATACATGTACTGGCTAAATATGGGACTGATTGGTCTGGTTTCCTGTGATCAGATTAACCCTGATCTGATGCCACCCGCTGAACCAATTGCCATTGATAATCAGTTTGTTGCTCTTGTCGATCAGCAGCTGGCGATTGATCTGAAAAAAATTCCGGGGCTGAGTACCGTAACTACCTTCCGGATACAGAAGCAGCCTGGCTGGGGCGAGGCCCGTTTTACTACCCGGGGCCTACTGGTCTATACCCCGAAAGCTGAATTTGTGGCCGGTGATGATGAAGTGGTCCTCAGTGCCGACCAGCAAAACAGTGCTGTTTCTGCGGTACCGCTACGCATTACGATGGCGACCTCCGACGACCAGCTCCCCTGTCAGCTTGGCGCTGTTTCCGATAAAGCCGAGGCCGTGATGAGTACGGCCATATCTGTTCCGGTGCTGCAAAACGATGTTTTTTGCGAAGGTAATGTAGATGTATCCTCGCTGACGATTGAGTCACAACCTAAAAACGGAACGGTACAACTGAGCAGTAACGGAACGGCTGTTTACACCCCAAAGGCTGGTTATAAAGGCCGTGATTCGTTTGTTTATAAGGTTTGTAACAGCGGTGCCGCAGAGAAAACCTGTTCGGTAGCTGCCGTTACCATAACGGTTGTTGATCCGGCACAGGCCTGTACACTCGCGCTTGAAGATAACGTGGTTGCGTTTAAGCCGGTTTTTGTCGGGGATTCCATCCGGATTCCGGTATTGAGCAATGATGTTCTTTGTAAGAGCAACCGGGCGATTCCGGTAACGCTTGCATTACCGCCGGTTTTCGGATCGGCTTACGTGAATAAAAGTAATGTGATTGTTTATAAGGCCCGTGTATCGGCAGCGTCTGATGAACTGACCTATCGCCGGTGCGACGGGACCTGTCTGGATGCCGTAGTGGTTATTCAGGGGCGGTCGCCGGTGGCTAACTGCGTCCTGACAGCTGCCAAAGATTCTCGCACCATTACGCTGTCCGGTCTGTCAGACGAAGCCCGTACAAACGGCATTTATCTCCCCATCCTGGCCAATGATATGGTCTGTAACTTGCTGAAATCAATTACCGTAAAAGAAAATCCCTCAAACCTGAAGCTGGATGTTCAGCGGGATGGCCGGTTGCTCTACCGGCTGGAGGCAACGCCTAAGACCGGAACATTTAGTTTTGTGTATGAGCTGACTGACGCCAATGGTAACAGGGCATCAGCCGAGGTGAAAATAATTGTAAAGTAAGGACAGATTGAGGGGACGATACGTGAAAATTTCGCGATTTCTGCGTCCTTTGTGAATATGACGGAACAGGAATTGTTACGAGGATGTCAGCAGAAAGACCCCCGTGCACAAACCGCTTTGTATGAGCGGTATAGGGCACGGCTGATGGGCCTTTGCCGCCGCTATGCCCGTAGCATTCCGGAAGCCGAAGACATGTTTCAGGAAGGCTTCACCCGCATATTCCAGCAACTTCATACGCTTGAGCAGACAGAGAAGTTTTTACCCTGGATGAAGCGGGTCATGGTCAATACCGCCATAAATCTGTATCACAAAAACCAAAAGCAAGGCGCTGAGACCGATTACGAAGCCGCCTGGGATTATGGTTCACAGGAGCATACAGATATACTGGCTCGCATCTCAACCGACGAACTACTGCTGCTTATCGAAGAATTGCCCGACGGTTACCGGCTGGTGTTTAACCTGTACGTGATCGATGGCTATACCCATCCCGAAATCGGGGAAATGCTCAGTATTTCGGAGGGTACATCGAAATCGCAGCTGGCAAGAGCCAAGCTGGTATTGCAGAAAAAACTGAAATTACGTGGTATTGTAAACTATGAAAACTCCTGACCAAACCGACCCGTGGGAAGACGAATTCCGGAAGCGGTTTGAGCATTTTGACGCTGAACCACCGGCAGACGCCCTGTCCCGTATTCTGATGCAGGCTAATGCACCGGCGGCTCCGCCAGCTACCGGCCGGAGATGGTACAAATATGGAGCACTGGCACTGATTGGCTTATTACTGAGCTTTGTCGGTGTCCTGAAGCTGCAAAATTCGCCGGATCAGGTAGCGTTGCCGGAAAAAGCGGTACCAGATGCACTGACCGGACCGCCGGTAACCACCGGAAAGGGACATGGTCAGGGGGCGGTAAGCCAACGGGCACAAAACGGTGAATTGACGGAATCTCATGCCTCACCAGTAGGGTCTGCCGGAGAAAGAGCTGATGGTATCGCTGATGAGAAGCCTTTCCCAAATGTTGACAACAAGCCTGATGTAAGCGGATTAGCAACGTCCCGAAATCCTAAGCACATAGCTGAGAATAAGGTTGCTGGGCACGGGAAATCATCGTTACATTCCGGAAAAATATTCCGGAATAAATCCGTTGGAGCGGCTGATGAACAGGTAGTTATAGATGATCCGGATTTTGTACGTCCGGTAAAATCCATCAGTAATCAGCAGCATAATGCTGCTACTGCTTCCGCCGGTGCGATAGACAATATATCCGTAACCGGCGCTTCCGGACAGGCAACACCGGTAGAAGCCATGTGGCGTAATCCCGCTCTGGTCGTATCGATGCTGTCAGGAAAGGGTCTTTCTGTAGACAAACAGCGCGCACAACTCCCTGGTATTCGTGCATACGCTTCGGCTGAGCCCGCTCAATCGAAACCGCATCAGCGCCCGGTTTGGTTTGTTTCGCTCATGCCGCTGTATACCTTCCGGCAGATCAGCCCGAATACCCGTGACGATGTGTATGTCCGTCAGATCAAAACAGATAACGGCTTGTCGGGCGACCGTGTCGGCTGGCGGATGCAGGCCGGCGGCGAGTGGCGCCTGACCAAATGGGCAAGTCTTCGTCTTGGGGTTAATTACGGCCAGTTCCGGCAAACGGTGCAGTATAGCATCGGAGCGGCCCGACCGGATTCAGTTATTTCCAGTCTGATTGATGACCAGACCTTGCAACTGACACCGGTGACCCGTGATGTAGTTAAGACACAGACTACTAACTGGCAATATGCCGGTATCAGTGCTGATGCTGTCTGGCACCTTGGCGCGGGTAAAAACTGGACCTACTATGCCACAACCGGCGCTTCGGTTGGGGGATATATTGGGCCTATCCGCCGGTTTTCCGGCTTTTATCAGGGTTCCTTCGGCATTGAGCGGCCATTAGCTAACTCGTTGTGGCTGCGTGTTGAACCAACGGTTCAGTATGGCTGGAATGCTGTTTCTGATCATAAAAGTTTATTCCTGATCCGGCCGTATATGTATGGTCTGAGCGTGGGTCTGCGCTATTAACTACCGGACCGTTCCCTCATTATAGCAAACTTCCGGATTTATTGGCTGTTAGTCTAATAAACAACTAAAACTATAGACAAGCCAGCTAATATGAAAAAGCTAGTAGTAGTAGGAGCCATGCTGGTAGCCGGCCTGACCCTCAGCGCACAGGCGCAAACAACAAATCCAACACAGCAAGGGACAACAAACACAACGCAACAAGGTACGTCGACAACGACGGGTACATATAATAACAATACCGGCAGCAATACACAGACTGGCGCACAGGTGCCAACTGTAAACCCGCCGGTTGGTACGATGCAGACAAATCCGCAGACAGGTACCATGCAGACTAACCCGCAGAATAGCAACACGGGTAATAATAATACCCAGGGGACAATGCAGACTGGCACAAACGGAACAACGTCTTATCCGACTCAGCAGGACCGGACGATGCAGCAGGGCAGAACACGTGACCGGAATCTGAACCGTTCGACAGACCGGACGACGAATCAGATGGACTCAACGCGGCCGACCCGCCGTGAAATGAATCGCCAGGATCGCCGGTCGCGGCAGAATCAGATGCGTCGGGATACACTCCGGTAAACCATTATCAGACAGCTAACTGTAAACGTGAGCTTGCCGGCCGCAGCCTGATGGCACTAGTCATCGCTGCTGACCGGCAAGCTCTTTTTTTGAATCCCTATGAAGACCAACACCATTTGGATGCTGATGTTGTGCATTGGCTTATCTGTACCGGTATACGCGCAGAACCAGTCGCCGGTGATGCAGGACTCAACGTCAACGACGCAGAAACGCGGCATGAACCAGACGAAGAAGCAAAGTCAGCGCGAGGCTTTGCGTAAACAGCAAATGCTGAAAGATACGCCCATGACCAAACCCCGGCCGTTAAGACCGGATTCTTTACGTCGTGGCGGAGCTACGCGGGTCGATACGCTTCGGTAAACCGCCAAAATGTGTATCTTGACGGACGAAAAGCTCTGTCAACAATGGGTAAACACGCATTCTTAGGCCTGATACTGGCCTGTTTTCTGGCCTGTGGTCAGGTAAAGGCGCAATCTGCCACCGATCGTAAAGCAATTCTGGGGATTCTGAGCCGGCAGGAAGGCGACTGGAACGCCGGTAAGGTTGAGTCCTTTATGAAGGGGTACTGGCCGTCTGACTCACTGACCTTTATCGGGAAGGTAGGCGTTACAAAAGGCTATCAGGCAACCCTGGAAAACTACAAAAAGCGGTATCCGAACCGCGCGTCTATGGGTACACTGAAGTTTTCGATTCTGAAGTTTCAGTTCATTGCCCCGGATGCCGCCTATGTTATCGGCCCGCTGGCAACTGACACGCCCGGAAGTCGGCGATGCAGGCGGACATTTTACACTCCTCTGGCGAAAGATCAAAGGCGAATGGCTGATTGTGAGCGACCACTCGAGTTAAAGAGCGAAAGAGCGAACTGAAATCACTCTTTCGCTCTTTATCACTTTTACTCTTTGATTGCGTAGCGGTCACTCTTTCGCTCTTTCATTTTAAACCTGTTTCGGTTCTTTGGGGGTCAGGCGGTCGCGGAGGTTAGTCATCGGCTTTTCATAGAACCGGTAGAGGAGCGTTGATAACAGAATGGTCAGCGTCCAGAACAAAGCGATTTTGCCATACCCAACGGCCAGTGATGTAGTCGGTATGCGATCAATTACCAGAATCATCAGTGGTGAGAGATTGATCAGATACATCGAGTATGAAATCAGACTGATGTGGGTAACTGCTCCGGCAAACCGGCTGCTGCTGCTACGCCAGTTGTCCATA
>CBDFHU010000074.1:0-7960 GCA_965247375.1 Arsenicibacter sp. | reverse complement strand
GCCACGTGAAGCGCTTGCGCAAGAAATTCCGCGAAGTCGATAACGAGTTTTCCCATATCGAAACTTTGTACGGCGTCGGCTACAAATTCATTGAGACTGCTGCTTAAACGTACTGCGGGTCTCACCGCAGTGGCTAAGGGGGATCGGGCACAATCTGATCCCCCCAGAGGGGACTGGCGTGCGCGCCGAACCAGAGCAAAAAAACCGACGAAAAACAGTCGAGCGAACCGCGCCGGGGGCACGGCGCATTCTCGCCGTTATCGCTGCGTATCTTTGCCGTCAATCTGGCGGCGCCTGTTCTATTGGTGCTCGGCCTGCTGTTTCTGGATGAATACGAAGACAGCCTGATTGCTTCAGAGCTTGATGGTTTGCGCGTGCAGGGTGAACTGATTGCCGCCTCCATCGGCGAAGGCGCTGTGGTGGTGGAAACCGAGAACGCTGATTTCCCCAGTTTCACGCCCAACGGCAATTTGCGCATTTTACAGCAAGACACATCCCGCCAATTGATCCGTCGCTTGGCAGGCCTGGCCCAACTGCGGGCGCGACTGTTCGACCGTGACGGCAACCTGATCGCCGACAGCCGTTTGTTGCAAGGGCCCGGCGGTGAAGTGCAGGTCGTCGACCTCGAGCCTGTCGAAGACAATGGCCTGATGGAAAAGGTGCAAGACGTTTTCAGATCTACCGTGGGCCGGATTGGTTTCACGCGCGGACTGGAACCCTATACCGAACGCGTCAATGCATTAGCATCTGATTACAGCGAGGTTGGCCGCGCGTTAGAAGCAGGCGAAACCGGAAGTGCGGTGCGTTTACGAACAGTGGATCGCCAGAAAATTCTCAACGTTGCTGTACCGGTGCAGTTCTACCGCCAAGTTGTTGGCGCGGTGTTGGTTTCACGCGACGGTCGCAACGTTGATAAGCGGTTGTTTACGGTGCGCGGCTCAATCCTGGCCATGTTTGGCTGGGTTTTGGGCTTAACCGTACTGGCTTCATTTTACTTGGCCAGCACGATTGGCAAACCGTTGCGCATTTTGGCGGAGGCTGCTGAAAAAGTCCGCAACGCCAAAACGCGGCGCCATCACATCCCAGATCTCACCACACGCCGTGATGAAATTGGCGAGTTGTCGGGCGCTTTACGTGAAATGACCGAATCGCTGTGGCTGCGCTTGGATGCCATCGAAAGCTTTGCGGCTGACGTGGCCCACGAAATCAAAAACCCGCTGACATCTTTGCGCAGCGCTGTTGAGACCGTGGCGCGCGTGAAAGACCCAGAGCAGCAAAAGCGGTTGATGAGCATTATTCTGGATGACGTCAGCCGTATGGACCGTTTGATTTCGGACATTTCCGATGCATCACGATTAGATGCCGAGTTATCACGCGCGGAATTGTCGCCTGTAAAAATTGGCCACGCTATTAAATGCGTTGGCCGAGATGCAAAATGCAACGGACAAATCCGATGCACCGCATGTTGTTGTTCAAACACCTGAAAACGATCAGCTTGTTGTGCCGGGCCTAGAAGGACGCATCGCGCAAGTGTTCCGGAACTTGATTGGTAATGCGGTTTCATTTAGCCCACCGGGCGGCGTAATAAATGTAAATGCTTATCGAAACGGTCGCTTGGTCGTGGTGGAAGTTACCGATGATGGCCCAGGGATTCCGGCGGGCAAAGAAAAGGCGATTTTTGATCGCTTCTATTCGGAGCGCCCTGAAGCCGAGAAATTTGGCACGCACTCAGGGCTAGGGTTATCGATCTCGAAACAGATTATCGAAGCGCACCGCGGCAGCATTATCGCCACGAACCGCAGCTTAAGCGAGCCCGGCAAAACCGGTGCGAAGTTTGTCGTTCGCCTTTTGGCTGTTTAAGCCAACACAAAGATCAGCAACAACGGCAACGTGACGAACGACATAACAGTTGAAACCAACACAATCCCCGCCACATCGCCGGGGCTGTTATCGTAGCGCACGGCGAAATAAATAATTGAACACTGCCGTCGGCATGCTGCTTTGAATGAGGATCGCGCCGCGCGTTGGCCCCTCTAACCCCAACGTCGTCACAACAGCCAACGCCACGAGAAAGCCCGCCCCCAAACGGAAGGCCGAGAACAACACAGCCCGCCCCAAACCATGTACCGACAGTGTCGCGAGCGACGTGCCCAGCGACATTAGCATCAGAGGAATAGCGAAACTGCCTGCGGTCGTCAGTGTGTTGAGCATCCATGTGGGCAGTGTTGTATTGGTCCCCAACAGCACCAGAGCTAAAGGAAGTGTCCACAGCACCGGATTGCGCAAGAACAGTCCTGAGTCGAAGTGCCCACGCGCGATGCCAATACCCAAGCTGAATTGAAACAGCGATGTCACGGCGAAATACGCCACCGCCAACGCTAGCCCCACATCGCCAAACGCAAAACAAGCACAGCGGTAAGCCCATGTTGCCGACATTGGGGAACATCATGGCGGGTAAGTAAGCGCGGATGGGTTTGCCCAACAGTTTAAGAACCGCCAAGCCTGCGACAGCCGTCAGCAAAATAACAATCACGCCCGCGACCAGAATTTCGGTCATCACATCTAAATCAACACGGTGCGTGAGAAGCTGTGATAACAGAAGGCACGGTGCGCCAACGTGCAGCACCAGGGCCGAGACCATATTATGGTCGAAAGGCATTTTCTGACGCGCCCAGACGTACCCAATGGCAGCAATTAAAAACACCGGGGCGATGATGGCGAAAATTTGGGCGGTCATGATGCTGGTGTAAAAGATTACGCCATACTGTCAACATGGAGTGGCGTAAGATGGCAGGGCCTGCCCGCGATGTAATCGTTTATATGTGTTGAAAGTCATGATCCATTTACACGCCACTTGCGTTTCCATCAGCGGTACGGGGCTTCTTATTCGAGGAGCACCGGGCACAGGCAAATCCGATTTAGCCTTACGGTTAATTGATATGGGCGCGGAGCTGGTGTCCGACGACTACTGCGAAATCGAAATTGAGAATGGACAACTGATGGCGGCAGCCCCTGCGACGATTGCCGGGAAGCTGGAAATTCGCGGCTTCGGTATCGTGAAACTGCCACACCTTCAAAAAGTCGCCATTGGACTTATTGTTGACCTGCATAAAGGCAGCGAAATTGATCGCCTGCCTGAAACGACAACCACCGTGATTGAGAACATGGCTTTGCCGTTGCTTAAACTCGACCCGTTTACGGCTTCCGCCGCGCACAAGGTACGGATGGTTATTTCCACGCTGGCGGCAGGCACACGGCTCAGTTAAGAGATCAAATTGATGCAGCAGCATCTTTGAGAGTCATATACTGCGTGCTAGGTTGCTGCCGTCATGGTTGCACATAAATCCGTAAAAGATGGCTCACCACCACGTTTGGTCGTGGTGACTGGCATGTCTGGAGCTGGGAAAAGCGTTGCCCTTCAAGCCCTGGAAGATGCGGGCTTTGAAACGGTCGATAATTTGCCCGTCGCGCTGATCAATGCCGTTGTCGCCGCAAACGACGACCACTCGATTGCTGTGGGTGTCGATGTCCGCACACGCGATTTTGATGCCCCGCGCCTCTTGAGCGTTATTGAAAACATCCGCCAGAATACCCGCATGGATGTTGGCCTGATGTTTTTGGATGCCGACACGGATGTGATTACACGCCGCTATACTGAATCGCGCCGGCCACATCCGTTAGCCCCTGAGCGCCGCGTCAGTGACGGCATCGAATTAGAACGTCAGCTTCTTGCACCTTTGCGTGAAAGCGGTGGCCTTTTAATTGATACCAGCCACTTATTGTCCGCAGACTTAAAACGCATCGTCCAAGGACAGTTCGGCGGTACGGGCACGCGGCCGATGCAGATTTTCCTGATGTCCTTTGGCTACAAGAACGGTTTGCCGCGCGATGCTGACCTTGTTTTAGATGTGCGATTCTTGAAAAATCCGCATTACGACCAAGCGTTGCGTCCGCTGACCGGACTTGACCCTGAGGTTGGGGGCGTTTATCAGCGCCGACCCTGCATCTAAGACATTTCTGGAGCGGACAGGCGCACTTTTGGAGCCTTTGTTGCCTCTGTACGAAAACGAAGGAAAGTCGTATTTCACCATTGCTATCGGCTGCACAGGCGGCCAACATCGTTCTGTGTACATGGTGGAACGTCTGAAGGAGTGGTTCGCAGAGCACAACATCGCAGTTGATATTCGTCACCGCGATATGCCGCGCCCACCGCACTCATCGAAAAGATTTTAAATAAAAAGTATGCCGCAAACAAAACCCCTGATCGGATTAGTCCTGGTCACCCATGGACGCTTGGCCGTCGAATTGGTCGCCGCCATGGAACATGTCGTTGGCCCGCAAACTCAAGTGGCCACCGTGTGCATTGGCCCTGAAGATGATATGGAACGCCGCCGCCAAGACATTATGAAAGCGGTTGAAGGTGTGAATGCAGGCTCGGGCGTTGTTGTGTTGACCGACATGTTTGGCGGCACGCCTTCAAACCTTGCGATCTCCATTATGGAAAACGCCCCTGTGGAAGTGATTGCCGGTGTGAACCTGCCAATGCTGATCAAACTTGCATCAGTGCGCGGCGCGGAAGATCTGCCCAATGCCGTGGCCCAAGCACAAGATGCGGGCCGCAAATACATCAACGTCGCCTCGGCACTGCTGGGTCAAGGCAAGTAATTCAATAAGGTTGTTTCGCCGATGTCTGGTGTGTTGCGACGCGACGCCGAAATTTGCAACAGCAAGGGTCTTCATGCCCGTGCGGCTGCAAAGTTTTGTAAGACCGCGGAACAATTTGAGGCTGAGATCCTTGTAAAGCGTGGGGATACCGAAGTTTCGGGCCGCTCCATCATGGGCCTGATGATGCTCGGCCGCTGCACAAGGCACGACAATTCAAATCACCACCTCCGGCAGCGATGCGGAAGCTGCCATGACTGCCATTTGCACACTGGTCGCCAATAAATTCGATGAAGAGTAGAAAAAGCCCAAATCCAAACCCGAAATGGTGTTCAACGGCATGGCCGTAGGCACCGGGGTCGCGATTGGCGTTATCTACCGCCACGACAGCCGCTCCAACGTGCATGTTAGCGAACAGACAATTCCAGCTTCGAAAGTGCGGAGTGAGCAACACCGCTTGTTAGAAGCTGCAGCGCGCGCCGCCGCAGAAGTTGGAAAGATTCAAACCGAAGCTAAGCGCAAGTCGGGTGCGGCCGGTGAAGAAATCGGCTACCTTCTGGATGCTTACCAACAGATGCTGTCTGGATCGCGTCTAATCCGCGGCGTTCAAAAACGCATCGATACCGATCAAATCAACGCTGAAGCCGCTGTGATGCGTGAGATCGGCCTGATGGTCGAAGCCTTCGCGACCATGGAAGATAAATACCTTGCCGCGCGGGTTGATGACGTGCGTGAGGTTGGTCGACGCTTGGTCGAAAGCTTAACGGGCAAAAAAACACGCGCGCTGGCGAACCTGCCGAAAAACGCTGTGATTGTTGCAGATGAGTTGTCGCCTGCTGATACGGCGACACTTGATCCTCAGCATGTCTTGGGGCTGGTGACGTTAGTGGGTGGCGTTGAAAGTCACACAGCAATCGTCGCACGTGCACTGGGGTTACCAGCTGTCGTTTCTGACGAGGCCGTTTTAGACGCGGCCGGGAATGGCCAGCACATCATCGTCGACGGCACCAATGGTATCGTCATCATCAACCCGTCGGCCAAGTCGTTGGCAACATACCGCAAGCGCAAGGCGGAAATTCTGCGCGAGCAGAAGTCATTGCGTAAGCTCACCTCGGTGCGCGCGGTCACAAACAGATGGCGTTGCTATTAAGCTGATGGCGAACATTGAACTGCCTTCCGAAATTGACGGCGTCTTGGATGCCGGTGCCGAAGGCATAGGCTTGTTCCGCAGTGAATTCATGTTCATGAATCGCAGCGACTTGCCCAGCGAAGAAGAGCAGTACGAGAACCTGACCGAAGTTATTCGGCGCATGCAAGGCAGGCTTGTCACCATTCGCACACTAGATGTGGGCGCTGACAAGTTGGGCGCACAATTTGATATGAAGCCAGGCCCGAACCCGGCATTGGGTTTGCGGGCCATTCGGTTTTCGTTGAAGCGCCGCAAACTGTTGCTGGCTCAGCTTTCAGCCATCTTGCGTGCGAGCGCCCATGGCCCTGTACGCATCTTATTGCCGATGGTTTCAACCGTCGATGAAATCCGCGAAGTCCGCAAAGTTCTGAACCGTGTTGTCAGTCGCTTGAAACGACGCGGCGTGAAGCTGCCCGATCCGCTGCCACCCTTGGGCGTGATGATTGAAATTCCTGGCGCTGCTTTGGCGGCCGATGCATTGGCCGCAGAATCCGATTTCTTTGCGATTGGCACCAACGATCTGACGCAATACACGCTGGCTATTGACCGTACCGATGAGCAGGTGGCCTACCTTTATAATCCGCTGCACCCCGCCGTTTTGCGCCTGATCCAGTTTTCAGCCGAAGCGGCAGCAGCAGCGCGCATTCCCGTCTCGGTTTGTGGTGAAATCGCGGGCGATCACCGGCTGACCGCCCTTTTGCTGGGCTTTGGGATCAGTGTGCTATCAATGTCGGCGGCCAGCCTGCCGCGAGTGAAAAAGCGCATTCTGAACCTCAATCTTTCAGCCGTTTCTGGCCGGGTCCGGCGGATTACAGCCGAGGCTGACCCTCATCGCCTCAAGGACTTAGTGGCTGAATTGTCAGACTAAAAGCCCACTTCATACCCTTCAGATTGCGCCAAAGGGCTGCTCTTGGTATACGCCCCCACTATTTCTATTCTACCGACCTTATAAATCCTGCCCTTTTGGAGCCCTCCATGCCCTTCGACGATTACAAAGTAAAAGACCTCGGCCTCGCTGATTGGGGTCGCAAAGAACTCAACATCGCCGAAATCGAAATGCCGGGCTTGATGTCGATCCGTAAAGAGTACGGCCCGAAGCAACCTTTGAAGGGTGCTCGCATTGCTGGCTCGCTGCACATGACCATTCAAACGGCTGTGCTGATCGAAACTTTGAAAGCCTTGGGCGCTGACGTGCGTTGGGCGTCATGCAACATCTTTTCGACCCAAGATCACGCGGCAGCTGCCATGGCCAAGGCTGGCACACCGGTGTTCGCCGTGAAGGGCGAAAGCTTGGAAGAATACTGGGATTACACCCACAAGATTTTCGAGTGGGCCGACGGCGGCGCGCCGAACATGATCCTGGACGACGGCGGCGATGCCACGTTGTTGCTAGTGTTGGGTGCGGAAGCCGAGAAAGACCCGAGCAAGGTTGCAAAGCCAACCAACGAAGAAGAAACCATACTGTTCGCGGCCATTACGAAGCGTAACAAAGAACAGCCCGGTTGGTATGCGAAGACCTTGGCCAGCATTAAAGGTGTTTCGGAAGAAACCACCACGGGCGTGCATCGCCTGTATCAAATGGCCAAAGACGGCCGCTTGCCATTCCCGGCGATCAACGTGAACGACAGCGTCACGAAATCCAAATTTGATAACGTTTACGGCTGCCGTGAAAGCTTGGTTGACGCAATCCGCCGCGCCACCGACGTGATGATGGCTGGTAAAGTTGCTGTCGTTGCTGGCTTCGGTGACGTGGGCAAAGGCTCGGCGGCGTCATTGCGCCAAGCTGGCTGCCGCGTGATGGTAACCGAAGTTGATCCGATCTGCGCGTTGCAAGCAGCGATGGAAGGTTACCAAGTCGTGACCATGGAAGATGCAGCGCCACTGGCTGACATTTTCGTGACCGCGACCGGTAACTTGGACGTCATCACGGTCGATCATATGCGCAACATGAAAGACCGCGCCATTGTCTGCAACATCGGCCACTTTGATACGGAAATCCAAGTTGAAGGCCTGCGCAATTTCAAATGGCACAACATTAAGCCGCAAGTGGACGAAGTTGAGTTTGCCGATGGCAAGCGCATCATTCTGTTGGCTGAAGGCCGCTTGGTG
>CBDFHU010000073.1:10000-12500 GCA_965247375.1 Arsenicibacter sp. | reverse complement strand
GTCCCGGAGAGACGTGGCCTCAATCGCCCGTTCAGGCCCGACGATTCGATTCTCCGGAGCAGAATCTCGGGGCCTTCGCCCCAACAGAATCAGCGGCACGGCGCCGGGAAGCCGTAGCGGGCGCCGCTTTCGAATCGGCCCTTGGAAGAAAGACAGCACTCAGCCGCCGGGAACGGCCGGCCTGCTGCGCTGACTTGAAGGCTGCGCAGGCCGGCCTTGGCGCGAATCGGGGACGAGCTCTCCCGGTGCCCCGAAGAATCGCGCGCCAGCCGCCGCCGAGCCGGGACACCCGGATCTGGGGCGGGGCGTCAGGGATGTCGGCCCTCCGTCGCGACAGGCGAAGGCTCGGACGCCGCCGGCCGCACCAGCTGATCGCTTTTGTTGATTGAGCAGCAAAAAGCCCCGCCGGTTTACCGAGCGGGGCTTTTTAAGTTTGGGTGCGGGAGCAGGATTTGAACCTGCGACCTTCAGGTTATGAGCCTGACGAGCTACCGGGCTGCTCCATCCCGCGGCAGGGTGGTGTGCGAAGGAAGATGTTCGAGAAGCGATCCTTGTTGGATCGTGTGCAATTCTTTCTATCCGACTGGTAGACCCGGCGGCGACCTACTCTCCCGCGACTTAAGACGAAGTACCATCGGCTCTGGAGGGCTTAACGACCGAGTTCGGAATGGGATCGGGTGGGGAACCTCCGACATAGCCACCAGGTCAACCAGGCGGATAGAAGGATTGCGAAGAAGACATTGTCTTTAAAAGATCGAATGAGTTTTGCTGAGAAACGATCAAGCCGATCGGATTATTAGTACCAGTAAGCTTCATGCGTCGCCGCACTTCCACACCTGGCCTATCAACGTGGTAGTCTTCCACGATCCTCAGCGAAGCCTTGTTTTGAGGTTAGTTTCCCGCTTAGATGCTTTCAGCGGTTATCTATTCCATACTTAGCTACCCTGCTGCACAGCTGGCGCCATGACAGGTCCACCAGAGGTATGTCCATCCCGGTCCTCTCGTACTAGGGACAGATCCTCTCAAGCTTCGAACACCCACGGCAGATAGGGACCAAACTGTCTCACGACGTTCTGAACCCAGCTCACGTACCACTTTAAATCGGCGAACAGCCGATACCCTTGGGACCTGCTCCAGCCCCAGGATGTGATGAGCCGACATCGAGGTGCCAAACTTTGCCGTCGATATGGACTCTTGGGCAAAATCAGCCTGTTATCCCTAGAGTACCTTTTATCCGTTGAGCGATGGCCCTTCCACGCGGGACCACCGGATCACTATGGCCGACTTTCGTCTCTGCTCGACTTGTCAGTCTCGCAGTCAGGCGGGCTTATGCCATTGCACTCGACGACCGATTTCCGACCGGTCTGAGCCCACCATCGCGCGCCTCCGTTACACTTTAGGAGGCGACCGCCCCAGTCAAACTACCCACCACGCCATGTCCCGGGACCGGATAACGGCCCTCGGTTAGACGTCAACGACAGTAAGGGTGGTATTTCAAGGATGGCTCCACCAGAGCTGGCGCCCCGGTTTCATAGCCTCCCACCTATCCTACACATACGGTCGCTAACGCCAAGGCCGAAGCTATAGTAAAGGTTCATAGGGTCTTTCCGTCTGACCGCGGGAACCCCGCATCTTCACGGGGAATTCAATTTCACTGAGCCTGTGCTGGAGACAGTGGGGAAGTCGTTACGCCATTCGTGCAGGTCGGAACTTACCCGACAAGGAATTTCGCTACCTTAGGACCGTTATAGTTACGGCCGCCGTTTACCTGGGCTTCAGTTCGTCGCTTTCACAACTCCCTTTAACCTTCAGGCACCGGGCAGGCGTCAGACCCTATACGTCGCATTGCTGCTTCGCAGAGCCCTGTGTTTTTGCTAAACAGTCGCTACCCCCTGGCTTGTGCCACTCTGTCAGAGGTTGCCCTTAGCAGAGTCACGCTTATTCCGAAGTTACGCGTGCAATTTGCCGAGTTCCTTCAGCACAGTTCTCTCAAGCGCCTTGGTATGCTCTACCTGACCACCTGTGTCGGTTTCGGGTACGGTCTCTGCTAGAGTTATTTCCAGGGACAACTTCCCTGCCAGGACAATCCAATAAGCCCTGACAAGTTACGCCATCCGTCACTTCTAGCTGGTGCAGGAATATTTACCTGCTTCCCATCGACTACGCTTTTCAGCCTCGCCTTAGGGGGCCGACTAACCCTGCGCAGATTAGCTTTACGCAGGAACCCTTGGTCTTTCCGGCGACAGTGTTTCTCACACTGTTTATCGTTACTCATGTCAGCATTCTCACTTCCGATACCTCCAGCCAGGCTCACGCCTTGACCTTCACCGGCTTACGGAACGCTCCGCTACCGCTTGCACTTACGTGCAAACCCATATCTTCGGCGACTGGCTTGAGCCCCGTTACATTTTCCGCGCAGGATCGCTTGATCAGTGAGCTGTTACGCTTTCTTTAAAGGATGGCTGCTTCTAAGCCAACCTCCTGATTGTCAAAGCAATCC
>CBDFHU010000073.1:2500-5000 GCA_965247375.1 Arsenicibacter sp. | reverse complement strand
CGACCGCTCCTAAGCGATATCCTTATCTTGAGGTTAGGCTTCCCGCTTAGATGCTTTCAGCGGTTATCCCGTCCATACATAGCTACCCTGCTGCGCGGCTGGCGCCACGACAGGTCCACCAGAGGTATGTTCAACCCGGTCCTCTCGTACTAGGGTCAGACTCCTCTCAAGCTATCGAACGCCCACGGCAGATAGGGACCAAACTGTCTCGCGACGTTCTGAACCCAGCTCACGTACCACTTTAATTGGCGAACAGCCAAACCCTTGGGACCTGCTCCAGCCCCAGGATGTGATGAGCCGACATCGAGGTGCCAAACAACCCCGTCGATATGGAGCTCTTGGGGGTTATCAGCCTGTTATCCCCGGCGTACCTTTTATCCGTTGAGCGATGGCCCTTCCACGAGGGACCACCGGATCACTATGACCGACTTTCGTCTCTGCTCGACTTGTCAGTCTCGCAGTCAGGCTGGCTTATGCCATTGCACTCTAACGAGCCGGTTTCCAACCGGCCTGAGCCAACCTTCGCGCGCCTCCGTTACTCTTTGGGAGGCGACCGCCCCAGTCAAACTACCCGCCACAGCCAGGGTCCCTGAACCAGTTTCATGGCCCTCGAGGTTAGACATCAGAAAACAGTACAGGGTGGTATTTCACCTATGGCTCCACCAGGTGCTGGCGCCCTGGCTTCAAAGCCTCCCACCTATGCTACACAATTCTTTCGCTAATGCCAAGGCTGAAGCTGCAGTAAAGGTGCACGGGGTCTTTCCGTCTAACCGCGGGTACTCCGCATCTTCACGGAGAATTCAATTTCGCTGAGCATGTGCTGGAGACAGTGGGGAAGTCGTTACGCCATTCGTGCAGGTCGGAACTTACCCGACAAGGAATTTCGCTACCTTAGGACCGTTATAGTTACGGCCGCCGTTTACCTGGGCTTCATTTCAGACGCTTGCACCCCTCCACTTTAACCTTCAGGCACCGGGCAGGCGTCAGACCCTATACGTCGTCATTGAAGCCGACTTAGCAGAGCCCTGTGTTTTTGCTAAACAGTCGCTACCCCCTGGCCTGTGCCCCCCAGTCTAGTGCTTGCGCATATATGGTGAGCCTCGCTTCTTCCGAAGGTACGGAGTGCAATTTGCCGAGTTCCTTCAGCACACTTCTCTCAAGCGCCTTGGTATACTCTACCTGACCACCTGTGTCGGTTTCGGGTACGGTCTATACGGTGGGGCTATTTCCTGGAACCATTTCGAAGCCACGTCCAATCCGTTAAGGACTGTACAACACACATGCCATCCGTCACACACCACCAGGCCCACGAATATTAACGTGGTTCCCATCGACTACCCCCTTCGGGCTCGTCTTAGGGGCCGGCTCACCCTGCGCGGATTAGCCTTGCGCAGGAACCCTTGGTCTTTCGGCGACAGGGCATCTCACCCTGTTTATCGCTACTCATGTCTGCATTCGCACTTCCGATACCTCCACGACCCATTACCTCACGATCGACCTTCACAGGCTTACGGAACGCTCCGCTACCGCGTGGATAAAGTCCACACCCATAAGCTTCGGTGACGTGTCTTGAGCCCCGTTACATCTTCCGCCGCAGGAACCCTTATTTAGACCAGTGAGCTGTTACGCTTTCTTTAAAGGATGGCTGCTTCTAAGCCAACCTCCTGGTTGTTTTGGGATTCCCACATCGCTTTCCCACTTAGACACGTACTTGGGGACCTTAGCTGATAGGTCAGGGCTGTTTCCCTCTTGACGACGGACCTTAGCACCCGCCGTCTGTCTGCCCGGATAGTCACTCGTTGGTATTCGGAGTTTGGTTAGAATTTGGTACCGATCTCGCGCACCCCCGCATCCATCCAGTGCTCTACCCCCAACGGTGAATTCATCCGAGGCACTACCTCAATAGTTTTCGCGGAGAACCAGCTATTTCCCGGCTTGATTGGCCTTTCACCCCTAAACACAACTCATCCCAGTAACTTTTCAACGTTAATCGGGTTCGGACCTCCAGTGGGTGTTACCCCACCTTCATCCTGGTCATGCCTAGATCGCCGGGTTTCGGGTCGTAATGCATCAAACTCAGTCGCCCTATTCAGACTCGCTTTCGCTGCGCCTACACCTAACGGCTTAAGCTTGCTTGATACATTAAGTCACAGACCCATTATGCAAGAGGTACGCTGTCAGGCCGCATAAAGACCCTCCAACTGCTTGTAGGCATTCGGATTTCAGGATACTATTTCACTCCCCTCATCGGGGTGCTTTTCACCTTTCCCTCACGGTACTTGTTCACTATCGGTCATAGCACGAGTATTTAGGCTTAGAGGGTGGTCCCCCTATGTTCAGACAGGATTACACGTGTCCCGCCCTACTCAAGTCTCTTGATGTTTCATTTTCGCATACGGGGCTGTCACCCGCTATGGCCAGACCTTTCCAGATCTGTTCTGACTTTATTTCACCATCAGAGCACTGGCCTGGTCCCGCGTTCGCTCGCCACTACTAACGG